>CALHPU010000059.1 GCA_938036435.1 uncultured Pirellulaceae bacterium
GCCAGTAAAAGAGCACGCTACCGTCCCAAAGGAGAACGCCCCAAAACGGGACTCCCGATAATAAAAAGTATTGGAGCCAAAGAAAAGCAACTGCTCCAACGCCTGCTCAAAACTGCAGCATAAAGTCGTTCACGGCGTTGCCCAGGGGGAGGGTGGCATGCTCCGTTGCGATTTTTGAAGTTTTACTAATGAGAGCCCGGTGCACGAGCGACTGGATATTTTGGAGGATTTGCGGATTCCTCGCTGGCGCGTCGGGCTTGTATTGCAACGCTTCGCAATTTCAGATTTACGTGAGTTTTGTCAAATAGAATGTGAAATTTGCTCTTAAATGGGCAACTTCAAAAAATGCGATTTGGAGGCAGCGCAGTTGGATCTACTCGCGCTGCATACCAAAACTCGCGCTGCAGGCCAGCACTCGTTCTGCAGGCCAGCACTCGTTCTGCAAGTTAGCACTCGTTCTGCAAGTTAGCACTTGAGTCGCAAATTTGCATTCACGTTGCAAGTTGGTACTCGGCCAAGAGCGGCCAAGCTACCGCAGAATGTATTGAGTTATCAAAACGGCAAACCCAAAAACGATTTTGCACCAACGACTCGTTGGTTTTGCCAGAAGACTAATTTGCGAAACTGCTCGTGTTGATCGGCGATGGATAGACGACCGAATCAAATGGTGCGTGAGGAGCGGCCAGTGACTGAGCCTCGTGTTGTTTTTCGATGTGGCTGTTGACCAAGTGTGGCATCCACAATGACCGGTCGGCAATCTCTAATAGTAACTCGATGTCTAACGGCTTTTTTACGTGGTAAGAGCCGGTAGAATCATAGCGGCGGAGGATGACGTCCGGTGTCTGGTGGCTGGACATGAACATCGCGGCTACCTCGGCACATTCGGCAATTGAGCGGATCGCCGACATGATCTCCAGTCCCGTATGCTGATCGACAAGGCAGTCGCAGATGACAAGATCGATGGTCTTTTCGGCGTTGGCTGCCATCCAGATCGCCCCGGCGATATCTTCGGCCGTTGAGATATTGTATCCATGGGTGGTCAGCGCCGTTGCCGCGATCGCGCGCGTTTGGTGGTCTGCATCAACGATAAGCACTGATGGTGTCAGCTTCGATGACATGATATTACGCCTTGGACAAAGCTGCCAAATCCATTCGGCAGACAACGTGAACCAGTTCCTAACTGGCTTTTGACCGATCAGAGGGCACTTCCCGATGACGAATCAATCAGTTGAAGTTGGTCGACCGGAGACCGAGAGCCTCTATGGAGTATCGGTTTAGAGGTGACCGAAATTTGCCCTTGATAGCATGCAAGCGGCTATTGGTTAATTTGTTCGATCGGCTGAAGCGGTTGTGTCAAATATTCCGTGATCCTCAAGGTTGACCGCATCAGCCAACATCGCTCAACCATTGGCGATTAACTTTTCGGCACAACGCAAACCGCTAGCGACTTTGTTGGCTTGATCAGCCAATTCACTTGACTTTGGCGAAGAAACACGACGATACACGGGAAAGCTGTTCGGCAAAGCGATTGCACTTTGTCCCACAGTTGCAAGAGTTAGCTCGACGTGTTCATCGCGTTAAACAACCGAGTGATTTCTTCATTGCAAAATTAGTGGTCGGTTTGATAGCCGACAGGCTTGTCACATCAGCCAAGGCTTGATGCAGCAGCATATATATCCAACTCACTGGGAGAAGAAAATGAAGTTCAAAATGATTGCTGCGATTGTTGCAGTTGTTGCTGTCGCTGGGTTTTCCAGCGTTCAGGCTCAAGACTGTGGTTGCGGCGGATACGGCGCTTACTCCGGAGTCGTCGAGGGTGGTTGCGGTGGCTATGGTTCCTTCGGGGAAGTCGGCTACGGGCCTTCAAATTGTTATCGCGGAATCAGTTCAGCAGGCGCGGCATCGCTATGGTCCGGATACTGCACAGAAGATTGCTCTTACAAAGGCCCAACTCGCAATGGCCTTTTAAGTCGTTGTAAGCTTCGCCACGGTGGTGGCGGATGCGGACTTGGCGGCGGATGTGGAATCGGCGGTGGCGTCGGCGGCGGATGCTTTGGTTACCCGGGCGGCGGATGCGGGTGCGGAACTCCATCTTGCGGCGGCGGTTGCTCAACGCCATCTTGTGCCAGTGCAGTACGAGGAGGCCATTTCGGCGGAGGCGGATGTGGCCTTAAGCAGAAATTGTCTGCCAAGCGTGGCTGCGGTTTGCGCGGCGGATGTCTTTCTGGCGGTTGCGGTGGCGGCGGCAAGTTGTTGGGGCGATGCAAATCTCGCCACCAACCTTCTTCATGTGGCTGTGATGCCCCTGTTAGCGAGTGCTCTTCATGCCTGAGCGGTGCTTGCGATGGCTGTGGAGACTGCGGTGGATACTTCGACGCAGCGGTTGGTTACGATTACGGTAACGCCGGTATGCAAAGCTACGTCGGCGGAAGTCTGACTAGCGCTTGCGGTTGTGGTGGCTAGGCTCAGTCGGGACGCCCCAAGATGCGTAATGAGTGAAACATGCGAAGCCCGCGTCATTGAGACGCGGGCTTTTTGCTTAGATTGACACGGAGTTTCTGTATCCGAAGTCGCAACACTTTGGATCGCCTGAGAGCAAGTTTTCCAATCTCCGGCGAGATCGGATAGCAGAGGCGGCCGGTGATCGTTGAGTACACGGTAACGCGTTAACGATGGTGCTGCATGCGCGACATTTTTACATGAGCTTGAGCTTCAACGAGGATCTTAGCAATTCGCTCTTGCACCAATGCTGATAAATCTGCATCGCTGAGCGACTCGTATTGTTCGTAGGGAATCGGGTCACCAAAGACAACTTGGATATTTCCCAATCGGGGAAATTTCGCTTGGCGAGGATAGACCTGCCATGCACCGTCCAATGCAATCGGCAACAGAGGAGATTTTGTTCTCCGGGCCAGCGTGCAAAAGCCTCCTTTGATTGGTTGCAATCTTCCATCGGGGCTTCGTGAACCTTCGGGGAAGATGAGAACCCTCTCCTTCTTTTTCAACCGCTTAAGTGTTTCCTTGATGCCACCGATCGCATTGGAATCCCGTTGAATGGGAATACAGTCATTCCAACGAAGAAACCAGCCCAGCGGCAGAAACTCAAACAGCGATTGTTTCGCCAGATAGTTGATGGGTTTGGGGCTGATCGCGCCAACAATCATTGGGTCGATGTTGCTTTGGTGATTGGCCAATAGTATCAACGGGCCATCGGCGGGGAAGTTTTCCAAACGGTGAACACGCACTCGCCAAAGAATCAGAAACGGTATCCGAAAACACCAACGCACAAAACCTTGGCTAAAATCAATGACGGGCCCACGTCGGGAAGAGTTCGGCGTGTTTGAGCTTGGACGGGACATTGATTTCAGTAGGGCAGGGGATGTTTTATGGGCCGAAGCAACCGAGCCGCAGAGGGCACTGGCAGACCGATAGCAATTTGAGACAATAGGATTCAGCTGAGGTTGAGAGATTGAAGTCCAACGGGTGTGCGTTTTGTCGGAAAGTGGACCCATTCTACCAGCGGCACCTCGAGGGTCCAACGAGATCACTACTATAGTCGGACGGGCGCATTTTGAATATCAAAGATACGATCATCGAAGACACTTTTGCCGAAGGGTTTTCCATGCGATTCACTCGCATGATCGTAACCGCCGCGACAGCGCGTTGGGTAGACGCGGCAGTCAGCGCTTTTACAGGCTATGGCACGTCGGTGATTCAGTGCGATGCCGAAGTCGGTTTGGAGCGTTTGCTGGATCCCTCGGAAACATTCGACGGCAGGCCCGGTGCGGCGATGTTGGCGTTCGGTTTTTCTACTGAAGTTTTAGCGAAAGCCATCGCAAAACGTTCCGGTCAGTGCTTGATGACGTGTGCGACGACTGCGGTTTTCGATGGTTACCCTCAGCAGCAGTTCATCGAGGACCAGCAGCGGTTGTTGGCACAGCAGAAGGAAATCGACGACCAAAAAAGTTCGGAGGTTGTCGCGGCGAAAGATTCAGAGACGATTCCAACGGAGGACGCGCTGCATAGTGCTGCTGCTTCGGTGCAAAAGATCGTACCTCAGAAGAGAATACCTGTCGGCAGCCACTTGCGGTTTTTTGGCGATGGGTATCAGAAAAGCAAAATGCTAGGTGATCGCAGGTTTTGGCGGATTCCGGTGATGGATGGAGAGTTTATTGTTGAGCAAGACGTGGGCGTTGGCAAAGGTGTTGCGGGCGGGAATTTTCTGATCCAGTCGGTTGATCAAATGGCTGGACTGGAGGCTGCCGAGCGCGCCGTCGATGCGATCGCGGGGCTGAGTAAAGTAATCACACCGTTTCCTGGTGGTGTTGTCCGTAGCGGCAGCAAAGTAGGTTCGCGTTACAAGGGCATGGTCGCTAGTACGTCTCACTCGTATTGTCCCACGTTGCGTGGCCGCGTTGCGTCTCAGATTCACCCCAATGCCTCTTGTGTTTATGAGATTGTGATCGACGGAACCGATTTTGAGTCGGTAGCGGAGGCGATTCGCGTGGGGGTATATGCCGCTGTTGGCGAGGGAATTGTTGCTGTTGGGGCGGGAAACTACGGCGGTAAATTGGGAAAGCACCAGTTCCACCTGCATCAGATTTTGGAAGAAGATGCAGAACAAACGGGTTAGTCACGTTGGGTTGGCGACTAAATCGGCAATGATTTTTCGGGAATGAGTCCGGATATCGTGGGCCGTGTGGTTTCTGGGGTGGACCTCAAAAGCGGTATATTAGGCCCTCTTTGAGACGATTCACGTTACAAGCCACAGAAACGTAAGTTTTTACTGCTACTTTGCTTGCGGGCGATTAATATTATGTTGGAAATTCCAATTGAAATTGACCGTCTGGTCCTCAGCAAAAATCATGGGGGCAGACTTAGCAAAGGTGCGATAAACTGGTTAAGACCACCTGTTCATCTACCTATGACATACCGGAGATAAAATCGAATGCTCGGGCGAATCCCATTTTTGGCAGCTCTAATGTTCCTAGCGGCCGTAGCTCTGTCGACTCAACCTATCCATGCGCAGAACGGCGGAGACGATGACCTTTCTGATGCCGCCGGTGGTGTAAGAATCGATGCGGAAGGTTTTTTGACAGCTCGCGCCAAAGTTGACCCAAGCGGTGAGCTAACGATGCGTCGGTTCAAAGAAGCCAAAGCCAATGTCGATCAAGAACTGCAGAAGCCAAGTAAGCTCCGGAAGGTGTCTCTTATTCGACTTGAGAAGCAAGTGAGAGAATTGCTGGACGCCGGCAAACCGATTCCAGACGACATGCAGTATCTTGCCGGACTGACGCGTATCACTCACGTGTTCTACTATCCCGAAAATAAGGATATCGTTATCGCGGGTCCTGCTGAAGGTTACTTCCGGGCCGGTAATGATCACGTTGTTGGCATGAGCACTGGCCGCGCTGTTTTGCAACTTCAAGATTTGATTGTTGCTCTGCGGGCTTTCAATCCAGAAAACAAGACGCGCGTCATTTCAGTATCGATCGATCCTACTGAGCAAGGTCTGCGAAATTTGAATAATGCCAAACGACGCACCGGAGCGGTCAACGCCAACCAAGCGATGGACGTCGCTCGGTTCTACCGAGATGCACTTGGTTATCAGGAAATCACCATCAAGGGTGTTTCACCGAAAACGCACTTCGCACAGGTCCTTGCCGAAGCGGACTATAACATGAAGTTGATCGGCATTGGCCTTGAGCGACCACAGGTTGGCATCACTAGCTTCATTGAGGAAGCGACAACACGTTCTGCGGCAACGATGCAGCGTTGGTTCTTCCAGCCCAACTACAATTCGGTCACTGTGGCTGAGGATTCGATGGCGATGGAATTGACTGGCTCAGGCGTGCAATTGCTTGGCGAGAATGAGACTGTATCCAAACAAGGCAAACGTACGAGAACTGGGAAGCTGAACAAAGCCAGCCAGAAATTTACCGCTTCGTTCACTAAGGCTTACGACAAACTGGCCGAAGTGAGCCCGATTTATGGCGAGTTGAGGAACCTGATGGATTTGTCAATCGCGGCGGCCTTTATTCAGAAAATGGGACTTTACGAGAAGGCTGATTGGTCGATGGATTCTTTCGGCGATGAGTCAATTGTTTCGGTCGAGCGCTTCCGGGCACCACAGAAAGTGGACGCCGTGTTGAACGCGGTCTGGCGCGGCAGTTCATTGTTGCCTGCGATAGCTGGTGGAGTCACCATTCAACCGCGCGTTAGTCTGAACTCCGATCGGGTGACGATTGACACCGAGGGCAAAATCAACGGAGTTAAATCTTCGATTGAGTTTGACAATTTAGCGGACGGCCAATGGTGGTGGGATTAATTGGCTCACTAGTGTGAAAAGTAATCAAGGGCGGCTGAGAGGCTGCCCTTTTTTTGGTTCGTCCGAGGACTTGCTGGTTCAAGATCGCCCAAGCGATTGCCGCTTTAAATGAATCCCACTATAACGCTTGGCCACCCGGAAGGAGCTTTCTTTCTGAAAAGGGCTCTTCCCGGATTTAAATGGCTGCCTTGGAAATCGTAGTGGGATTCGCCAGAATTCCAACCGGCTCTTCTTAAAGGAATTCTGGCGAATCCCACTACATCCATTTGAAATGGCTTATTCAACAAGAACTTCGTGCCACTAAGTTCTGGGAAGAACCTTCTGAAAAGGGCTCTTTGAATGGGCAATTGATTTGGTTGGATTTCATTGGCCCAGTTATGCGATATAATCTCAAAGCGGCGTGAAATTCTTTTTGCGTTGGCTGGTAAGTCCTTCAACTATTCAAATCACAGATTTCCCATCGATACGCGCGTGTCATTTCGCTCCACGATCAGAATGTCGGCCTACCCCGGTTACGGGTTTCAGTTGCCTGACGGGCGTTGGAGCGTAGGGGTTTCGGGGGTGGCTTGGAAGTCGCCGGTTGTGCTTAATCGACGTCAGAAAATGTTGATCAATATGCTCGGCGGAGTCATGCAGGCCACCGAGCAGGAGATGGCCAGCGAGTTGTTTCGCGCACGCGTGACACCGTTTATGACGAAGTGTAAACCTCGGCCGCGCATCTTGGTCAACGTTGGGACTCATCAATTCGAATTTGAAAAAAGAGCCAAACGCTCTGGTAGATTCGAGCAAAGGTTTTTACTTGATGACGACCAAGTCCAATCGTTGCCGGGGGCTGAAACTGGCACAATTGAATATAGTATCTCCGTTGCAGGCGACAAATTTTCGATAGGAGAGAAGAACGAATTGTCTGCGTCGGGACATATCTGCCTTATTCCGAGAACTGGAATCAGCATCGTCTCGGATATCGATGACACTATCAAACACACTTGCGTTGGCAACCGCCATGAGTTGCTGCACAACACGTTTGTTCGTGAGTTTCGTTCGGTGCCTGAGATGGCTGAGGTCTATCAGCACTGGGCAGCGTTGGGAAGTAGTTTCCACTACGTGTCAGCGAGCCCGTGGCAGATGTTTGAATCGCTTAACCAGTGGCGGATGCATGAGCAGTTTCCCATGGGGACGGTGCACCTGCGGAATTTTCGGCTGCGCGATCAGTTGTTAAAGAAGGTGATTCTGCATCGCAAGGGGAAACGGTCGGCGATTCAAAAGCTGATCCGTACCTTGCCGCGTCGAAGGTATATTTTGATTGGTGATTCCGGTGAAAAGGATCCGGAGATCTACCGTAAAATTTCTCGGAAGTTCCCTAGTAACATTGTGGGTTTGTTTATCCGCGAGCTTCCAGAGCATCCGATTGCCCCAGAACGTTGGCAGAAGATCTGTGACGATGTCCCTGGCGCTATTTGCGAACGTTTTACCGCCGGTAAAGAGTTGCAAGAAAAAGTGGCTTGCCTGTTTGAATCTTGAAACGGGGCCGACATTGTTGTCCGCAAACGCTATGCTATGTGAGTCCAATGATAGGCGATTCGATATCATTGGCGCTTTATCACTTCCTTCTGTCGATTGATCGCACCGACTGATCGGGCAGGTTGAAAACTCACTCAGGACTGCTCCCTTGGCTTCCATTGCTACCGATTCACAGGAACAAAAACGTTCGGGCATCTGGACCCCCAGCTTTCAAAGTCTTCTTTGGACCAATTGGCTTACAGCGATAAACGACAATGCGTTTCGATGGTTCGTCATCGGTGCCGGGAAAACGTATGTGACGCCCGGCAATGAAGGGCAGATTTTGATGCTGGGAACGATCCTGTTTGTTGTTCCCTATTTGTTACTGGCGGCTCCAGCGGGGTGGCTGGCCGATCGATACAGTAAGCGCAATGTCATCGTATCCTGCAAGGTGCTCGAGATTGTCGTGATGGTGATCGGCATCTGCTCGCTGTTGCTGGGCAGTTTGCAATTGCTGATGGTGACCGTGTTTTTGATGGGAGCCCAGAGCGCGTTGTTCTCTCCGGCCAAGATTGGAACGATCCCGGAGCTGTTGGACGAATCAGAAATTTCTACCGGCAACGGCATCTTCAACCTCGCGACGCTCTCAGCGGTAATCATAGGTATGGGCATCGGCGGATGGCTGGCCGATATGGCGGGCGATCGAGGCCAATCCAATATATGGCTCACAGGTGCGACGCTGATCGGTATCGCGGTTGCGGGCACCGTGATCAGTTTCGCGATTCGCTCGCAGGGGGCGGCCAAGCCTGACGCAAAATTTCCCACGAACCTTCCCGCGCGTACCTTCGCGGATCTTTATAGCCTGTTCTCGATGGGGCGCCTTTTTCGTGTCGCGCTTGGTAGCCTATTTTTCTATGCCATCGCCAGTTTTGCTCAATTGAACATTGATACGTTCGCCGCCGAAAGTGGCAGCATCAACGAGACAGAGAAACTCCCGCTGTTAATTTCACTGGTTATGGGACTTGGCTTTGGCAGTTTGCTGGCTGGAATTATTTCCGGCGGCAAGATTGAGCTGGGATTGGTTCCTTGGGGTGCATTGGGAATGTGCATTTTCGGTTTGCTGTTGTTTTTTGTGCCTGCGGACTTCATCGGTGAGTCTATCGGGCTGAATTTTGTACTGGCCTGCGCTCTGCTGGCGGGGCTGGGGATTAGCGCGGGATTCTTTGATGTTCCATTGGCGTCATATTTGCAACACAACAGCCCACCCGATAGACGTGGTGCCGTTCTATCGGCGTCAAATTTTATGACGTTTACTGGCATCGCCCTGATGGCAGTGTTGTACGCAGCGCTGACATTTGGAAACAACGCCGGTTCATTAAGCAAACTTTCGTCTGGTCTGTATCGCCCGTCGGTTTCCGCCGCTGAGGGTGCTTTGATTCAGGAGAAGGTGGGTCAGTACAGAGTGGCTGTAGCCGAAGAACTGTCGGGGGCAGACAAATCGGCCGGAGGTAAAATTAAAGTCAAAGCCGACGGTTTTCTGCAGGCGTTGCCGGAATCACTTCATAGTACTGCATTTTCAAAAATGATCAGTAGCGAGATCGAATTGCGTAAAGAGGCCAATCTTCAAACGTCGATGGCCAACTTTAACAGCACCGATCGATTTTCTAGCTCTCAACAGCGACACATTCGAAAGATCCTTCAGCAATCGGGTAAGCTGCCGTTGTTTAGCTCCCGCAGCGTGTTTTTGATCATGGGACTTATGACCATCCCGGTTGTTCTTTATTCCATCTACCGGCTCTCGCGGGAGATGGTCAGGATGGCTTGGTTGGTGATGTTGCGTGTTGTTTATAAGATACGGATCACTGGTTTAGAAAATGTGCCAAAATCAGGTGCCGCAGTATTGGTCCCCAATCACTCGTCTTGGCTCGACGCGGTGATCTTTCGTGTCTTTCCACCGCGTCCGGTTCGAATTATTGCTTGGGCCGGTAATTTCAAAAGTGGCGTGATGAAGAAGTGGGCCGATTTTTGCGGCGTCATTCTGATGGCTGGCGGCCCGAAATCGATACGCAACGCGTTCAAAGTCGCGCGCGAGGCACTGGACGAGGGGGAAATGCTGGGGGTGTTTGCCGAAGGAGGTATCTCGCGGTCGAACCAAGTCCGCAGCTTCAAACCGGGACTGTTGAAGATACTTGACGACCGGAAAGTGCCCATCGTCCCAGTGTATTTTGACGAATTGTGGGGTAGTATTTTTAGCTACTCCGAAGGCAAAGCGTTCACGAAATTCCCTCGAACGTTTCGTCGCCCCGTGTCCATCCATTTTGGCAAACCGGTCCAGCCGCATCCGGAAACGATGCATGAGATTCAAAAATCCGTCCAAAGATTGAGCGCCATAGCCGTGAACAATTACGCAAGTGAAATCACTCCACCGATTATTGAATTTGTTTACTCTTGTAAGCGGCAGAAGAAGAAATCAAAGATCGCGGATTCTTTGGGGTCCGAAGAGACCGGAGGGATGTTGCTGACTCGCGCGCTGGTCTTGCGACGTCTGCTCCGCCGTGAGGTTTTCTCGTCGGAGGAAACGAACGTCGGCATATTGATCCCGCCCACCGTCGGAGGTGCGATTGTCAATCTAACGCTGGGCCTCGATAAAAAAGTTGCCGTCAACCTGAATTATTCTTTATCCGAAGATCTAATCAATCACTGCATCAAAGAAGCGGGAATCAAACACGTGCTGACCACGCGGAAGGTCGCCGAAAAACTAAAGTTTAATCTCGACGCAGAAGTGGTCTTCTTGGACGATCTCAAGGAGAAGGTCACCACGGCAGACAAGGCGGTCTCGTGGTTCGAGGCCTTTGTCATGCCGGGTTCCCTTTTGGTTCGGAAGCTTGGGTTGCTAACGCTTACGCCTGATGATGTGATGACGATTGTGTTCACGTCAGGCTCAACGGGCGTTCCCAAAGGCGTCATGCTGAGCCATCAGAATGTTTATTTTGATGTTCGCGGTTTCGAGAAGGCAGCTGGTTTCAGGAACAATGCCGATACTATCGTTGGGGTGTTGCCGTTCTTTCATTCATTCGGCTATACCATTACGCTTTGGGCACCGATGATGTGCGATATACGCGGCGTGTATCATTTGAATCCGCTGGACGCGAAACAGATTGGCAAACTGACCAAGCGTTATGAAGGCACGATCTTGATGGCGACGCCGACGTTTTTGAGGAGCTACATGCGACGTTGTACGCCGGAGCAATTTGCTACGCTGGACGCCGTGGTGACTGGTGCCGAAAGACTGCCTCCAGAATTGGCGACTCAGTACGAGGAGAAATTTGGTGTGATGCCCGTTGAGGGCTATGGCGTAACGGAATTGTCTCCTGCCGTGGCGGCTAATATTCCCGCCTCCCGACAGACGGGGAAGTTTCAGGTGGATGCGAAGCCGGGTACCGTTGGGCGGCCGATCGCCAATGTGGCTGCGAAGGTGTGTGATCTGGATTCGGGAGAGGAACTGCCACCGAACGAATCCGGAATGCTATGGGTTACAGGGCCGATCGTGATGAAAGGCTACTTGAACAATCCCGAAGCCACCAAAGAAGTGATCGTCGACGGTTGGTATAAGACAGGTGACGTGGCGTTGATCGACGAAGACGGTTTCATCAAGATCACCGGCCGGATAAGCCGGTTTTCGAAGATTGGCGGCGAAATGGTGCCGCACTTGAAAATTGAAGAGTTGCTTTCGGAATATCTTGATACCACTCCAAATGATGATGAAGACGACCACTTGGCTGTCGCCGTCACAGCGGTGCCCTGCAATAAAAAAGGTGAGCGATTGATTGTGCTCTATACGCGGAACCACAAAACGGTGGATGAGATGACGAGCGTTCTCAAGGCCGCCGGTTTGCCGAACGTGTTTATTCCTTCGGCTGACAGTTACTTTCGTGTCGATGCGTTGCCGATTCTTGGTACGGGGAAAATCGATCTGAAGGGAATTAAGGACAAAGCGTTAGAGCTCGCGTGCGATTGACCGGTGCTCCCCATGTGGCGGCGCGCGAGGCGGAATACACCAAACTTAATGTACTAACCTTATGCACTTGTTTAACGCCTGAGGCCTAGGTTTTGAAGTTGCACTAACACAAGCCCGATGCGCAAGCGAGCGGATATTTCCGAGGATTTTTGAAGTCCTCGCTTACGTGTCGGGCTTGTATTGAAACCCTTCGCGATTTCAAATTTACGTGCGTTTTGTCGAATAGAATGTGAAATTTGCTTTCAAATGTGCAACTTCAAAAGAACTGGGGCCGGCGTATGAACTGTCGGAGCCGCGTGCCCCTCACACTCAATGGGGCTTGTGAACGACAATGTTAGGTGAACGACAATGGTAACAGAGAAGGTGATTTGGATCGGCCTGTGCAGGTGGATTCCGAGAGAACCGAGTGCTGTCAATTTTTCGTTGGGAGTTCCAACCTGGTGTAAAACTTAAGAATCTAATGAACGCATTGCGACGACAATTTGCCCAATGCCTGTGGCTTTATAGTCGGTGGGATTCGCCAGAATTCCAACCGGCTCTTCTTAAAGGAATTCTGGCGAATCCCACTACATCCATTTGAAATGGCGAATTCAACAAGAACTTCGTGCCACTAAGTTCTGGGAAGAACTTTTTTCTGAGGCCGGAGGACAGAAGTGAACAAGGATTTTTGCTCAATAGTCGAACCCGCCCTCATGCAGTGGTGCCCAATGTCACAGAGAAATTAGATTTTGTTATACTAGCATCGGGTAAGTCGCGATGTGGTACTGTATCTTCTCGACAACCTAAACGGTTGAAACTTTCACTTCCTTATGAGTCATCATGTCGGTCGCTGTCTATATTAACAAAGCCAGTGAGGCACACGCGCTGGTTTCTTGGGGCATACGCTTCGCTCATGCTGATTCTACCAGTCTATTGATCGTTGTCCCGCGACGGCAGAAGCAAGACGTTGCAAAATTCGACTCGCTACTTCTAGAGGAGCGCGACCAAAACGCTGTTTTCGAAGCCGTATTTAGCGCGATCGAAACTCACTCAACCGACCATTTCGTGCTCAAAGAAAAAGTTGCTGCAGGGTATTCTGATCTTGAGCGCGTTCTAATTGAAACGCGCGAGATCGTGGCGACCAACCCGGAAGATGCCTTCGTGCAGAATGTTGCGACCATGGACATCAAGACATTGATCTTACCAGCGGTCGAAGACATTCAAACGTCATCCGAAACTGCCGGCTGGGCACAGCAGCTTTACGAGACCGCGCCTTGCGAGACCATGATGGTTCGTGGAGCGCCGCCGGAAAATGAACTCAACGTTTTGGTAGTTGCCAATAAAGACAGCGGCGCCGACGTTGCACTCAGCCGCGCTGTAACACTTGCATCTTCGTCAGCAACGGCTCTAACTGTTGACGAAAAAAGCGGGGCGCAACAGGCAGCCGGAAAGGTGGACTTTTTGTTCGTGCGTCCCGACGACGACGAAGTGGCTTATCAGGTTGCGGAGCTACACACGAAAAAGATTTTGTCCAAGGCCGGTTCGAAATGTAAAAACGTTGAGCCCGAAATCGTGTTGGCCGATAATTTGATGGAGGTGATGACGGACCGCTGTGACGATCGGGTAGATTTGATTCTGTTGGGTACCCGTCATCTTAAGACCATCCGCAGCCTGTTTCGTCAGACCTCATCAGGTGCCGTCTCCGAAGACTCGCAGTGCCGCAAACGAGCGATGGCCGTTATCCGCCCAGCCGTTCCGCTTGGGAATCGTTTCAGTCAAAAAATACAAATGGCGATTCGGGGTGTTGTACCTCAACTGGAAAAGGAAAGCCGAATCAGACTGGTGGATCGATTACAGGAAGGTTCCAGTTTCAATTTTGATTTTGCGTCACTGATTGCACTTTCGACGATCATTGCCGCATTTGGATTGCTGGACGACTCTGCAGCGGTCGTGATTGGTGCGATGCTGGTCGCGCCTTTGATGACGCCACTGGTCGGGATTGGATTCGCCTTGATTCAGGGCAACGAGCGTCTAATGAGAACAGCGCTTAAGTCTGTGGTGTTAGGCTTTGCGGTAGCCTTTCTGATCGCGGCAGTATTGGGTTTCTTGACTTACTTCTTAACCACCATCGCCATCAGTGGTGAGATGGCGGCGCGAGATGAACCTTCTCTTCTCGATCTGTTAGTCGCGCTTTTCAGTGGGGTTGCGGCGGCGTACGCGATGAGCCGCCCAAATTTGCTATCGGCTCTGCCTGGTGTGGCGATCGCCGCAGCGTTGGTGCCGCCGATTGCAACGGCCGGCATGTCACTAACGATGGGAGACTCTACCCTTGGCGGTGGAGCGCTGCTGCTGTTCTTTACAAACATTGTGGCGATTGTCTTGGGGACGGCAGTTACCTTCTGGGCTGTCGGCATCGACACGCGACTTGTAAAATCCGACGACGGAACTCGGCGGCGACCTCGGGTTTGGGCGCGGTATTGGTTTCTGGGCTTTGTTATCCTTTCGATTGCTCTGGCCGTTTGGATGGAGTACACCCATTCCAAGACGCTGATAGAGCGAGGAATAGATTGGTGGAAGCAGAACACGCCGCGATGACCCAAGAAAGTCATCGCCATTGTAAAATTAGAGGAGGTTTCAAAAACAGATTTATGTTCCTTCGTAATGGGATTCGCCAGAATTCCATCTAGACTCTAGACCGTTCGGACTTCTGGCGAAGTCCAGTACCGGTTTCGAAATGCCCTCTAGTAAGATTTATCGTTCAGGGTGCGACGCTGATGAAATCGCTGGCCTGAGAATCACCTTCCAAACCCCTCGCCGCGGCGCCGACTTCGACAACAGGGCGACCTCCTTGGGTGCCGTTTACGCGAATTGCGAAAGACAGTGTATCGCCCGGTCGCATGCTGCGGCGCAATCCAAAGTCGTACACGTTACCGTTAGAGTTTTCGATCACAAGATTGTTATCCAGCGATTGATAATCCTTAAACTGCAGTCCCGGCGGTACTAGGAACGAAACGGCAACGTCTTGTAACTCGCGCCTGCCCCGATTAGTCACCGAAAATTCGATAATGCCGTCTTCAGGCAATGCTTCGTTGGAGTTTCTGCTGCGAATTGCAGAAGTTACTGTCTTGACTTGAACGTCCAGTACCTCGCTGGCCAATAAGGAATCATCACGTGGGATCCCCACCACTCCACGATTAGGTTGAACGATCGCATTGGGATCATCACGTAGTGGATTGTCGGCGTCTACCCCACGACCGTCATCCAAATCAAATTGGGGATCACCATTGGGCGTGACACGCGGTGAGGCCCCGGGGCCAACGGTGCCCGGACGAATCGGTCCGACGTCAGGGTCTGCAAAACCCGGCCCTACGCCATCAGAATTGGAATTGGGTTCGATTCTAATATCAAAACTGCGAGTGGCATTAATGTTAGAGGTGGAGGTCATCGCAAATTCAGACGTCGCATTACCGTCTGGACTTAGACCAACATACTCAACCTCAAGAAGCTTCTCCTCGCCGGGTTCGATACTGCCGATTGCAAACGCGTACTCGTTGTCAGAGATGCGAGTAAACTGAAACTCATCCGTTGCTCGGACGGCCTCAAGTGAGTCAGAAAACCTATTGGTCAGCACGACCGAATCAATAGGCGTGTTACCAGTGTTCACGATTCGCGCGTTAACCTGAGCTGTTTCACCGACGGTGATCGGTGACTGGCCTTCCACGGACAACAGGGCATCCGGTAGAGTCGCGTTAGAAGCGTCAAGGCACTTTCCAGCCTCAAAGGCCTCGCCGCCACTGGTGGTGACGTTTAATTTTATGCATTGGGTGCCGGGCTGTTGCACGTTGAAGGCTAGGCTAACCTCACGCTTTTGACCAAAGTTAAGTTCCCTGATGCGAGTAACCACCGGGTTGGTCCGTCCGTCGGCGTAAAGCCCCGGATCGTAGGCAACCTGTAGCTCGATATCTTCGATCGGTTCGTCGCATTGGTTTTCAACGATAAACTTATAGACGACATCGTCTCCAACTCGCGCTGCGCTAGGACCATCGATCATCAAAGCCAAACACGGAGCACTGATCTCTGTTTGAGAACAGGCTTCAGTACGCAAGCGGTCCGAATCAGATGCAACCTCGAAACACAAACCGGCGTTGCCTCGACGGTTGGATTTGAGCTGAACGTCGATGATTTTAGGCGGACTGCCCGGAGCGATATCGCCAAGTTGCCATTCCAATTGCCGACCAAATTCGACGGGCTTTGGCGTGCTGGAGATAAACTCAAGGCTGTCGTCAAGGTCTTTGGTGCGCACCACCACTCCACGAGCAACCTGATCGCCGGGATTAGTGACTGCGACGCGGTAATTGAATGGTTGGTCTTGATCAGCCGCTTTGGGGCCGACGGCGCGGATGGTCAGCGCCGGAGCGCTCCATGTCACCGTGGTCAGACCACTTTCAACAACCAGTTCTGGTTCATTGCCAAAACCGGGCCGCACGATGTCGACACGCACTTGAGTGACGCCGGGTTCGAATTGGCCGGCCGGTTGACGGATCTGAGCAATCCCCTGCCCTTGTTCGTCAGTCGTTGCTAAAGCAGTATTGGATCCTGCAGGAGCGAACTCGGCAGGTGCTCCACCAACAATTGTGTATTTGATTTTCCAATCCTTGACGCCTTTGCCATCGGTCGATCGGTTGACGACCGTCGTCAGCGGGTAGACTGTCCCCGCGGTTGCTTTTGATGGTGTCGGAGTGGCCCACAATGCGTCAACCCATTGAATGACTGTCGTAGCGCGACGTCGGTCCCAGCCTTCGGCCTTGGGTGCAACTCCAGTGACGTAAGTGGTACCCGCGGAAGCCGACGATACACTGACGAAGGTCTGCCCTTTGGCCAATTCGATATCGTCACAAGGCGTCGGTGTGCCGCGCGTGAGCACCGTACGTTTCAAACCTGTTCTTCCCCAAGCGTACTGGCCGTCGAATTTTTTTGCTTCCGGTGATACGAGTCGGTTGAACGTCGAGTGATGCATGCCGCCAACCTCGATCAGTTGCCCTACGCTATCGTTGGACAGCATCCACTCAAGGGGTTGGTTGGTGGCCAAGTAGCCGTCGCCGCCGCAGATTCCGGTGATCACAACCACCTCGCTGCCAACCGGTGCAATAATTCTTGCGGGAGACATCAAAATTTCGCCTTGTTGACCGGCCGTTTTTCGTTCGTCCATATTCGGAACGAAATGCTTCTTGCTCTGCCTTTGATCTTCCGCACACTCACTGCCGCCGCATAGGGGGGCGCGGCGAGGCTGAGTAAACGCGGGACCAGATCGGCCAATGTTTCGGGGCGTGGATACATTTCCAAACGGATTGAGCCGAGCCGGAGGACGCGGTACAGGACCGTTTGGGAAACCGTTTCCAAAACGTCCTTGAGGAAAAACTCCCGGCCCAACCGTTCCCTGTCTGAGGGGATTTGTCAGCGTGTTTTGCGCTGCTGAGTTGGGGGTGAGGAGCTGTGTGCTGGTGTTGGGCAAGAAAATACGGTTGCCCGACGGATCGATTGCCGGAAGTCGAATCTGTGCCGACGCCGAATTGCAAAATAGGAAAAACATCAAACCAGACATGCAAATGACGATTGCTGACTTAATCAGCAACCACCTCTCGTGCGTCGTCGGTGGTAGGCTATAGTTTGAGGAATTCATAACGTGCGATCCGTGCGTTTTTCCGAGAATACGGCGTGTAAGGGTAGCACGCCGTTAAGCCTCGGGTCGCTGGTCCGCGGAATTCGTACTCAATGAATATGATAAAGCGCGTCAGAGAAACCGATCGCCCCGGTCAGGTAAAAACTTCTCGTTATTCGGGCGTTGCCCACTGACGTACTGAAACTTTGGAGCTAACAGATGAGATCAATTGTTACCACGCTTTCTTTCACCGTTGTTTTCTTCTGCGGTGCAGTAAGCCATTTCTCCGCGATTGCACAAGATGCAGCTGTAGTTGCAGCGGCCAACAGCGCCGGGATAACAGCTCCGCCAGGGACCGACGACATGCAGAGCCTGTTCAATGGGACCGATCTAGCCGGTTGGGAGGGAGACGAGCGGCTGTGGTCGGTCACCGACGGAGTGATTCGCGGCGAAACGACGGTTGATAAACCAAGCAAAGGTAATACCTTCCTGATCTGGAAAGACGAAGTCGCTGATTTTGAGTTGCGGTTAAGCTTCCGAGTTTCGTCGGTCAATAATTCCGGAATTCAGTACCGGTCAGCGCACATCACCGATCCCGCCAAAAAGCCACGCAATGACTATGTTCTGCGCGGCTACCAACATGAGATTCGCAACTCGGGCGACTTACCGAATGTGGCGGGATTCATCTACGACGAAGGGGGCAAACGTAAACGCATGTGCCTTGTAGGTGATAAAGCCATTTGGCAAGACGGAAAAAAAGTCATCCAGTCCACTTTGATAAGTCCAGAGGACTTTAAGAAACTGTTTCGAGTCGACCAATGGAATGACGTGATCATCATTGCCAAAGGAAATCGAATCCAGCATTACCTTAACGGTAGACTCATTCTTGATTTCACGGACTCTGATGCCCAAGCGACCTTAAAGGGGAGACTTGGATTGCAGTTGCACGGCGGGAAACCGATGTGGGCGGAGTACAAACAGATTCGCTTGAAGAAACTGTAGGCCTTTAGCTATTGGTGAAACGTGAGGCGAAACCCATCGCCAATTGACTTAAAACGATTCCCTCACTGAAGACGATTTTGGGCAGGTTCAACCCTCGCTCATGATGCGGTGTCAGCGGACAGGAGTGCCCGTTGCTACTTTTGCCGCAATTGATCTCCGTCCGAAGAACTTCTACGGTCCTACCGGAATTTAGAAGCATTCCCTTGACCCGCCTCGTCTACTCGACTGGCTGCGTAGACCGCTTTGCGGACCGATCGCATGTAACGCTGAGGGCTAGTTTGGAACTTCTCACGGTTAGCGGCGGTTGCGAACAGTACAATCTGCTGGTGCTCATCCTTCTCCATGAACACACCATTTTCTTCCAATCCGTCGACGAAATTACCCGTGTCATGGAATGCAACCGGATCGTAGGCCGCTAAGACTGGACTGTAGTGGTCTGGCCTTTCTTGAAAGCGGCGATAGTTTTCTTCGGAGCTAAACAAGTAGGTTCGGTCGCGGTGGACGATTCCCCATCGCTCATCTCCGTCAACCCATTTACCTTCCAGCACCAACGCGACAGGACACTTGCCTTGTAAGCAGAATTCGGATTGGACTTTACCCGAGGAAGAATGGTCCGCATTCTTTTCAGCGGCAGGTTGATGATCCTGCGTCAAAGGATCTTCAAGCGCTTCCATGTTGGGAACAATCAATTTTGCAATGGCATGAGATGTTTCACGCTTGAGCGTCGCTTGTGTCGCGTAAGCACTCTCAACAGAATGTCCAGCGATACGATCCTCGCGGCGAGGAACGATACGAACCTCATTGGTTGGTTTTGGCGCGGAACTTTCAGTCTTGATCCTAGCGATCGATCGCCCACTGTTGATTGCAGTTTTAATCTTTCGTCCGGTCCGGGCGTCAACCATGTCGGAAACTGAAAGCTGCGGAATGACCGACGAAGGCTTTAGGCTGTCTGAACCAAAATCTACCTTCGTCGCGAGAAAGTTCTCATTCATCACGCGAACTGGTTTAACGTAGGTGGGCGCAGTTGGGATTGCAATCTGTGCCCGTTCTTTAGCGAGAAAAGCCTGCCGCTCGATATTTTCATATGCGCGCGACTCGAGTTGTGACGACATTGGATTGGTTACCACCTTATTGGCTGGTAACGCAGTGGGCATCGCAGATTGCTCTGTTCGGCTAGCTGGAATATCGACAAATCGATTTTCTGGCGTCTCCTCCGAATCCTTCCTTTGGCTCCGCTGTTGCATCTCGCTGAAGAGAGATTTTAGCTGGGGATTAAGACCGGTTTGGGTTTTGCCTTTTCTTCCACGCTTTTGAAAAGTCATTTGATCGCCATAGTTTGACCTGGCCCCCAAGCCCATGGCCTCTTTAGAAACACCAACGGAGGCAACTTCTGGAGCGTCGACTCCGAAGTTTCCACGCTGTGTGTTTGGAAGACTCATCGGGTCAAATTTCCGTTTCAGTTCGGCAAGTTTTGCCAACGCACCGCTTTTGGGTGCTGCGATTGGTGCGCGGGTGGAGTCCAACATTTGGATAAAGTTCCGCGCGTCGGTCGGGCTGCTTCGTTTCGCGACAACCTCTCCTTGGTGAGTCAAGAAGACGTCAAACGGAATTGCTTTAACGCCTAGTTCGGCCGCAAGTTCTCGATTCTCGTCGATGTCAACCAAAACAGGAACAACAGACTGGTGTATCGCGCGGGCAACCGTTGGATTAGAGAAAACGAATCGCTTTTGCGTTTGGCAAGGACCGCACCAGTCAGCGGTGAAATGCAACAGCACCAGCTTGTTCTCATTGGCGGCTTGGTTGGCGGCCTGTTGAGGATTTGATTGCCAGAGTACCTTTTCTTGAGCAACGGCGATTTGCGGCTGTGCCAGATTGGCGGCGCAGATGGTAGCGCAAAGCAAAATCGCGAATCGAGTCAGCGTTCTCATACCGTCACCGTTTTCGAGAGACCTAAGTTTGTCGTGGCGGGAAAGTGAGCTTTTTTCAATGCCTACCTGCCCATGAGCAAAACGTAAACAGCGACAATTCGCCGTATTTCGTCAATGATCGACACTGGCAGAGTTAAGGCTTAGCTAAAGTCTACCGATCATCCGGTTTTTTCTTATTCGGGCAGCTTATATGCCTGGTGCCTTTCTGCGGTATTGCGGATCGCTCACTGAAAAAGAAAACAACACGCTATGCCTGTTGGGCGATAAAACACGGTTTTTCACGGAAAATCGTCGCTGGCAAGATGCCGCTGTAAAACTTCAAAATAGTCAAATTAAGCTTGACACGCTGCCTTCTGTAGACAAAACTTGCGTGCAGATTGAACAAACTTGGCTGTCGGAATTTTCACCAAACGAAAGTCGCGTGAGAACAGCTATGATCCGGCACATCGACCAGGTTACTTCCATGGACTTGGAGTATCTTTTTATTCCTTCCCCATCAGGACGCTTACTCAAGGGCAACTCATTTGTCTTGATTATGCTCTGGTGATTTTGATTGGAATTGATTGTTCAAAGCACTGCTTGGCGGCTATTGCCGGTATGAGAAACAGCAGGCTCAAACAGTCGCATACCTAGTCGTTGTGGTCTTGATTGATCAATCGTTTACGACCCATTTGTCTGTTGAGACATCCATTTTTGTTGATGATGGTGTTTGGCAGGCATCAAATTTCATTCATTGAAGAATTTGAGAACTCGAAATCGCCGACCTTCGTACCGGTGATTCCCTATTCAACCTTGTTGAAGTTGGTTTGTCAGCGCTCGTACGTTCGACAAATTTGAAAGCTTGAATTCTTTGCTTCACTTTAGTTACTGGTTTTCGCATCGATCGATAGTGAAACGCTGTACTGCAGCAACCTTCGCGACCCCCGGTCCGTCGTTTGTTCGATAGAGGTAAGACTTGCCTTACGGAATTCGACCCAACGGCCCCGGTTTCTGACGATTTGTGCCAGAGAATAACACGACATTTCATGAAGCTTGCTTTTGACGGCAAGTATCTACAACACCCTGCATATCTCTCTAAAGATCAGGATCCCGATAAATTATGGCAAAGAAACGTACTCGCCGAGGTGGCAACACTTCCGTTGATGATTCTGGTAGCGGTGAAGGCCGCGATTCAAATCGCTCTAACGATTCTGGTGACTCACAAAGGAATGGTTCGCAGAGCAACGGCTCCAATAACGGTGGCGGCTCTAACAACGGTGGCGGCTCCAGTAACGGCAACGGCTCCAATAACGGCGGCGGCTCCAGTAACAGCAACGGCTCCAATAACGGCGGTGGCGGCAACTCCAACAACAACGGCGGAGGTGGACGCCGACGTCGAAGGCGCTCAGGCGGCGGCGGCGGCGGCGGTGGTGGCGGTGGCGGCGGAAATAATTCCGGCGGTGGAGGCTCTAACAACAGTCGTCGCCGACGAAGCGGTGGCGGCAATAATGGCGGCAACAGAAACAATCGATCTCGTCGCCAGAATCGTGAGCCCGTTGAATTCGACGATGCAGAATTGGTCGAAGGCACAGGCTTGTTAGAGATGCATCCTAACGGCTACGGTTTTCTTCGCAGCAAGGAAAACAACTACAGCCGTGAACAGTCCGATCCTTTCGTGCCCGGTACGATGATCGAGAAATTTGGGCTTCGCGCTGGACTAATGCTTTCGGGAAAGGTCCAGCCCGGTCGTCGGCAACAAGGGCCGCGTTTACGTGAGCTAACAGATATTGATGGCCTTGATCCGGAGAAGTATCCAGAGATCAAGTCTTTCGATCAGTTGACGCCGATCAATCCCGAGCAACGTTACACGCTGGAAACGGGAGCAACGCCGCTGACCACGCGCGTGATGGATCTGCTTACTCCGATGGGTAAGGGACAACGTGCTTTGATCGTTGCGCCTCCACGCAGCGGCAAGACAATCATGATGCAGCATATCAGTCAAGGCATCGCGGAGAATCACCCCGAGGCCAAATTGATGGTGCTCCTGATTGACGAGCGCCCTGAAGAGGTCACGGACATGAAACGAAACGTCAAAGGCGGCGAGGTCATCGCCAGCAGCCTCGACGAAGATGTTGAAAGCCACGTGCGTTTATCGCAGTTGACCATTGAACGCTGCAAGCGTCTGGCCGAGATGGGAATCGACGTGTTCTTGCTGATGGATTCAATCACTCGTCTGGCTCGCGCTTTCAACAAATGGGTTGGCAACACTGGGCGAACTATGTCTGGTGGTGTGGACATCAAGGCGATGGATATTCCCAAAAAGCTGTTCTCGTCAGCTCGTGCGTTCGAAGAAGGCGGGTCATTGACGATCGTAGGTACAGCTTTGGTCGATACTGGCAGCCGCATGGACGAACTGATCTTTCAGGAGTTTAAGGGTACCGGCAACATGGAATTGGTCCTCGACCGAAAACTAGCCGACCGACGTGTTTGGCCAGCGATGGACATCAGCCAATCGGGCACTCGCCGCGAAGAGCTTTTATTGGGCGAGGAGAAATTGAACGCGATTACTATGCTTCGGCGAACCCTGACCACAATGCCGCACATCGAAGCGATGGAACAGTTGACCCGCCAGTTAGGCCGCTTCAAGACTAACGACGAATTTATTCAGTTGATTAGCGGGAAAATGGGCGAGCTTTAGATCGTGTCCAAAGTTACTGGGTTCACGTTGATACGTGAACCCTTTTTTTGTACCTAGAGCTTGCTCTTTGCTGATAAAATCTAGGATCCGTCACATGGCTTTTTCCGACCTTTTCAAATTCGGCAGCTATAACCTTTTCCCAGATTCGTATGCGGTCGACCGAGAGACTCTCTATCAATTGTTCAAGCCGACGCTATCGCAACAATTATCCCAGTCCAAGACTGTTTTTCTCGCGGTGCACTTTCCCGCCGAGTTCTTTGTGGTGCAGGACTTGCTTTCGCAATGGGCATTCGAATATGAATTGATTACTCGCCCACTTGATCATCAATGGTTCCAAGAGAATAAAGCAAACGTTTCCGTTAAGGCCACTCATCTTTATTTGTCATTAGCGGAATTCCTAATCGACACTGAATTCTCTGGAGACGAATCTTGGAATACTCCGTTGGCCTTGATGATGCTTGACCGCCACCCTTTGTTATCCCAAGACGAAGCAGTCGCCCGATTTGCTGATCGGTTTCCTGGCAGAGCTGAAATTGGTTACTTCTTGTCTTTCGAGGATGAAGTAGTGACCCGTTTGATCGACAAACGCATGTTGGACCTGCTGTTGCAAATGGGAGCGAACGATCACGGCCTGATCGCCAGTTCGATGTTGTCTCGGCGTTTGAGGAAGATGCAAAAGAAGGCGGCCGAGACACATCATGCGCCAGAGCAACCGGCCGATTCGGTACGCCAGTGGTATGAAATCAACGCGCGGGACGAAAAAACGCAATAGTCCGGTTTGCCAAAGCGCCGAACAACGGGGCCGACTAGAGAATGTATCGGCTAAGGTCCTGATCGGTAACAATATCGCCAAGGCGTTGCTGCACGTAGGCGGCATTAATGCTGACGCTGTCTTTATTCATGTCCGGCGCTTCGAAGCTAAGCTCCTCCAGTAGTCGCTCGAGAATCGTGTAGAGCCGTCGGGCTCCGATATTCATCGTCTCCTCGTTAACTTGGCAGGCGACGCTGGCCAGTTCCTCGATCCCGTCCTCGGTAAAGTCCAATGTGACTCCTTCGGTGGCCAGCAATTCCGCGTACTGTCTGGTCAGGCTGTTTTTTGGCTCGGTAAGGATCCGAACAAAATCTTCCTTTGTAAGATCATTAAGCTCAACGCGGATGGGAAAACGCCCCTGCAACTCGGGCATTAGTTCACTGGGTTGATTACGATGAAATGCTCCGGCGGCGATAAACAGAATGTGGTCGGTCTTGATGTAGCCGTGTTTGGTTTGGACGGTGGTTCCTTCAACGATCGGCAGTAGATCGCGCTGTACGCCTTGGCGAGACACGTCCCCGGACTTCCCCTCTGAAGCAACAACTTTGTCTATTTCGTCGAGAAAGATGATGCCGTAGTTCTGCGCGAAGTCGATCGCCTTGCTGTTGATCTTGTCCTCGTCAATCAACGCGTCGCATTGTTGCTCAAAAATAATCTTTCGTGCCTCTGATACTGGAACCTCGCGGCGGGTCCTATTGGCAGGTATGATTTTTTCGAGCATTCCCTGAAAATCAACATCCATCTGTTCTATGTTCATGCCGCCCATCATCACCGGCGTCGCTTTGTGCTCCACGGTAACCTCGACCGCCCGCGATTCGAGCTTCCGGTCGTTGAGCATGGCTTCCATCTTTGATCTTGTCCGATGCCAAGATTCTTTAGAGTCCTCGCCATCTAAGTTGCATGCCTTTACCGAGTCCTCATCGTCTTGGAGCATTGCATTGAGCGATGAATTCGAAGACACCGGTGGCGGGCAGAGCAAATCAAGAAGTTTTTCATTGGTTTTCTTGTCCGCCTGCTTCCGCACGTTTTCACGTTCTACCTCGCGTACCAGTGAAATCGAATTGTCTAACAGCTCGCGGATCATCGATTCTACGTCGCGCCCGTAGTACCCAACCTCGGTGTACTTGGTGGCTTCGACTTTGATGAACGGTGCATTGGTCAGTTTCGCCAGCCGACGAGCGATCTCGGTTTTTCCAACGCCAGTAGAACCGATCATCATTATATTTTTGGGAGATATCTCGGCCTGCATCTCGCGCGGCAGCTGTTGCCGACGCCAGCGGTTTCGGATGGCGATAGCGACAGCCCGTTTTGCGTCGGATTGACCAACAATATAGCGATCCAGCTCAACGACGATCTCAGACGGTTTTAGTGGGGTGACGATGTTGTCATCCTGTGGTTTGTTGTCGCTCATTGGCACTTACGATAGGAGGGAGCTAATGCCGGGATCGATCAGCAGCAAAAGCAGTTGCAAATAAAACCGGCGGTTGATGGCGTGGTTTAACCAAGTGTTTCGACAATGATGTTCGTGTTGGTATAGATGTCAATCTCACCGGCAATGGTCAAAGACTTTCTGACTATTTCTTCGGCCGATAGTTCACTGTTTTGAACCAGAGCGCGAGCTGCGGCGATCGCATAATTTCCTCCTGAACCAATACCGATGATTCCGTCTGTAGGTTGAATGACATCTCCCGTCCCACTGACCAGCAGTGTGTGCGTGCCGTCGGTGACCGTTAACAGGGCCTCCAGCTGGCGAAGCGCTTTGTCCATCCGCCATTGTTTGGCCAATTCGGTCGCGGCGCGCACGATGTTCTTTGGTGAATCTTTCAGCTGAGCCTCAAAACGTTCCATGAGGGCAAATGCGTCGGCGCTACTGCCGGCGAAGCCCACCAATATTTTACCGCCTAATAATTTGCGGATCTTCATGGCGTCGGCTTTCATCACAGCTGTGCCGAGGGTCACTTGCCCGTCACCGCCCATGGCGACCGAGTCGCCTTTTTGAACAGTTAGAATCGTTGTTGCGTGAATTTTCATTTTTGTACCGAGAGAAGTTTGAAACGGCGGTCATCATCTTGCCCGAAAATGGCAAGAAACTCTAGTGGCAACAAAAGTGTGATTTTCGATAGCCGCCGCCGTTCGAACTTGTTAAAGCGAATACCGCGGAATTAGTTAGTGCGCAATCGAGAGACTTGGGTAAAGTGGCATGGCGTTTGCCTTCTCTCAAGTAGCTGGATGACAAGCTCAGTATTTGGGCGACCTGCCATCCGCCAAACGATGCATTTTTGCATCGATCTCACCGAATTGATTCAAAAATTCAACACGAGAGTTTCGCGTTAAAAATGTTGACTCGTTCGGATAACAGAAGTTCAACATGGATTTGAGCCAATATGAGTAACACGCTTTCGATCGAGACCGCACAGAGCACTGACTGGAAGAAAATACTGAAGAAACGCTTTGGGGATTTCGTCGCGTTAACGTTTCCGCACCGTACGCGCGATCTGTTCGCCAATCCAGTTTCGCAACCTACAGGAGTCAGGGACAGGGCGATCATGGCTCATTTAAAGAGCCGGGCAATTGCATTAGACCAGCAAGAGTTTTTTGAGAAATTACACGCCGATTTCTGGAGCGGTGAAGGAGGCGCAGTTTTTGCTCAGAACTGCGACCACCGGTTCGAGGACGTATTTCTCGCAAAACAAAAAGTTGATTTTGAAGCTCTCAAGAAAGTCTGGAGTGCAATGCAAGCGAGGCACATTGTTGAATTTGGTTGTTGCTCCGGATTAGTTTTGGACTACCTAACGCGGAATCTTCCAGTTGTAGATTCCGCTGTTGGAATTGAGCTCAATGCTGCTCAAGTAAGAATGAATCAGGCTTCGGACAGATTTGATTCGCGCGTCAAATTCGAACACGCCGACGGGGCTCAGTGGCTGCTTGGCAAAGGGCAGCCAAAATCGCTGTTTGTCTCAAACGGCGGAGTGTTGGAGTATTTTCGACGCGAGCGACTCGATCAAATGATGCAGCACATATCTATCAACCTCCCGGGAAGCCTAGTCTTTTCGGTTGAGCCGGTAGCGGCAGATCACGACTGGGCGCGGAACAAGGGTTCCGTCCCGTTTGGCGACGAGCTGTCTTTTTCCCATAACTATCGTGACCTGTTTGAGTCCAATGGTTTTAGGGTCGCACATGAACGCCGATTCGAATTCGATACTTGGCAGATGGTTGCGATTATTGCCACGGTCAGAGCGTGACCCAAAATACAAAAATGCCATGCAAAACAGGAGAAGTTGGGAGAAAGTATTGATTTTTAGTCGGTCGGAGAGCTTGGTTGATCGGATTCACCGAAGTCGCGACGTTTTGGCCTTAATCCCTGAGGATTAAGGGGCTTTTGTTACTTGACAGCCTTTTTCACGTCGTTACCCTATCTCGTTCACTGGGGAATCGGATACGGTGAGTCGGATATGCTTTTTCGCGGGGCTCGGTCGAGCCTAATCATTGCAGCATCAGTGCTGAAGTTGCAGTCGTCCTATAGGTTGACATTCAACATTGCCTAGAACTACCAGTGAAATTTGAGTTCAAATATTCGCAGTGACCTGTTGGACCCGTCGCAGGAAACGCGCTTAACAATTTTTGGCGGTGTTAAATCATCGAAACTAGATCGAGGAGATGTTATGAAAAAGTTAGTAGCTTTCGCAGTAGCTGCAGTTGTTGCCACCGGATCAACCGCGGTCATGGCACAATGCCAGTCTTGCCAGCAGTCTCAAGTATTCGCACAACCTGTTTACAGTGCTCCAATCCAGAGCGCTCCTGTCTACAGTGCGCCAGTCTATTCCGCACCAATTCAGTCTGAAGCCGTTTACAGCGCACCAATGGCTTACGAATCAGCGCCAGTTTCTTACGGTTCTGCACCAATGGCCTACGAATCAGCTCCGGTTGCTTCGTCAGCAT
The DNA here is from genome assembly GCA_938036435.1 of uncultured Pirellulaceae bacterium. GTDB lineage: Bacteria > Planctomycetota > Planctomycetia > Pirellulales > Pirellulaceae > Mariniblastus. The sequence goes on from CALHPU010000059.1 coordinate 27,842, forward strand.
GTGGTTGCGGCGGCGCAATTGTTGATGGCGGTATGGCTGTCGATGGTGGCATGAGTTACGACAGTGGCATGAGCTACGGCGGTGAGCAAACATTGACTGTTGGTTCTGTAATCAATGGCGAAACTGTTGTTAGCGTCGGTGAATCGGTTGTTACGAGCACTTCTGAAGATTCCACCGGTGAAGGTATGGGCATGGAAGGTTCTGGCAGCAAGAACACAATCGAAGGCGCAGTCGAGCCAACATCTGACGGCGGCGAAGTTGTGGCTCCTCCAACAGAGGGCGAAGGAGAGGTTACTCCACCGGCTCCCGACGAAGCTTAATTAGCGCGGTGAGGCCAAGGACGAAGTTCCTCAATTTGGTCAAACAAGCCAAAGCCACTGATTCTTATGAGTCAGTGGCTTTTTCTATGCTATCAACGAGAACCAGAGAGGTCCCTGAAAAAATTCGTCAAGTTTTTTTTCAGGTTGACCTAACGTGTCACGGCCACCGCCTATCTTTACTGTAGTTCATTCAAGTGAACTTCGACACGAGCGAGAGACTCGAAGCAAAAAGGACTTGGCGGAGAGAGGATTTACCAACCGCCACGTTATAGTTAAAAAGGCCAACCATGACCGCACTTCATTCCGCAGTCGCAAAAAAGAACAGAAGCGATCAATTTGTCGCGATGGTAGTTGAGCCTACCGAAGATTTTCAACCGAGCAATTGGCAAGACACGCCTCGCGCTTACCGCATCGTTGAATTGGCTGGAAACAAAAAGCATCGAGGAGACGCCGACGCTTGGAGATTCCTCTTCAACCGCAACGCGATAAAGAACGGCAAAGTCAACCGCTGGGCGATCTGGGTATCTTGAACAAATCTTGAACCACAAACACAAGGCGAATGATTCCGTCGTCATCCACCTCTCAGCCGCCTCACGGTGTCCAATCCCGACAAGCGGGATTGTTTGCTCTCAATCCCAATGACGGCAATCGTCTAATTGACCCGAATGTCGGCTCGGAATGTTTCTCGCTGAAAGAACTTCCCTGATACAGCTCGCAAAAAGATTCGATAAGATCCAGTTGGCAAATTCAACCTCGCTTGCCAGCGATTGTTGGGAAGCAAATCTGCATCCAGCCGAGCATACTCGTCTTGAAATGTCGTGCCGTTAAAGTACTTCCCGGTCTGTCTATCAAAGATAGCGATTCGAACGGTCGTGTCTGGAAAAGCCCCCATGAATCCATTGATCTGCTGGGTTTTGTATCGAAATGTCTTTCCATTAAGCGTTGGATTGAATCTGGCAAACATTGAACTACCACGAATGACATTACTGGACCAAACCGCGGGACCCACTCTGCCGCTGTCATCGACTGCGCGTACCCAGCTTTGAAGATAATCAATATCGTTGGTTGTCTCCGAGAACAACTCGATCGTCTCTTGCCAGTCATTTACATTATTTCCTGGATCGGCTCCCGGTATAGTGATTTGCGCAGGATCATCCTGCCAAGAATTACCGTTGAAAAACTTTCCTGTGCGGAAGCTTTTGATCGTCAACAGCGAGGCGACAGCTGCCGAGTCGTCTTCCATGAAGCCCGCGAAGTTGATCGCATCTGTAACGTCGGCTCCTCTTTCAGGGCTGGTCATCGTAATCGTAGGAGTAACGTCTTGCTTGCGGAAGTTCCGCAGCGAGGACGCCAGCTGAGCCTTTACGTTAGAGCTCAATGAATCAAACTGGTTCTCTAACTGAAACGGATCTGCTTCGAGGTCGTAGTACTCGCGCTGCCCGTTTGACCACGCCACGTAGATCTCGTCGTAATAGCGTTCAGCGGTGTAGACGATTGGAAATCGCATTCCGATCAGATACTTATCTGCCCAATTTTCGATCATGATCGACCGCTGCCAGCCGGCTTCATCGCTGCTGCTTGGACGACCAATCAGACTCGCGAATGACTTTCCATCGACGCTATTAGGAATGGTTACTCCTGCAAGCTGCAAAATAGTAGGACAGATGTCTAAATGAGCGATTAGGTGATTGCCAAATTGTTGACTGCGGACACCCGGGCCAGATGCCATCAAGGGCACATTGGTGCTGCGGTGAAATGGATCTTTTTTGGCGTACATGCGATGGTGACCCAACTGATAGCCGTTGTCGCTGGTAAGGATGATGAAGGTGTTGTCCATCTTCCCGGCGTCTTCGATCCGGTCGAAGATCGCCTTCAGCTGATCATCGACACTCTTCATTGATCTCAGACGAGATTTATAGACCAGTTCATATAACGCTCTTTCACTTCTACGCAGTGGGCTTCGCTGAAGGTGTTCTGGTTTGTCGCTGAAATCGGCTTCGTCGAAGTCGGGATCATTGACTGGTTGCCGAACGTCGTCGGCGTAATTTAAGTATCTCTGTTCTACCATGCGCGTGACATCCGGGTCGTCGGGAGTGTGCGGCGCAAACGGTGCTAACGAGAGTAGGAATGGCTGCGAGGGGCGGCTTCTGAAATGGGTGTCAAGTGCTGCGATGGCGTGATCGCGATCAACGTGAGCGACATAAGTGTCTTCGCCGGTCAGATACCCACGAGCCCTTGGCACGCCAATGTTCGTAAATTTTGCTGTATTGAAAAACTTAAGTCCCCTGCTGATGCTAACATCATCCCACCCGGGAGGGACCGTGTTCTGAAATCCGTCATGATGGAATTTGCCGACATGCATCGTGCGGTAGCCAGCTCTTTTCATCCACACACCCAATTCGTTTTCGTCATGGCCATTAGAGATGAACTGCTGGTAGCCTCCCGCGAAGCCGTTGCTAATTGAGTGCATTGCCGCACCAGTTTTGCAACCATTGTTGAAGGCATATTGGCCCGTAAACAAAGCCGCCCGACTCGGTGCGCAAAACGGTGTGGTCGAATGAGCGTTGGTGAAAACCGTAGAACGCCTGGCTAAAGCTGCCAACGTTGGATAGTGAGCATCCAAATTGCCTTGTGACAGTATCTCTGCGTCGGCGTCGTCGAGATTGACCAGGACGATATTGGGCTTGTTGGATTGAAGAGCACTTGCGTTGGCAGGTAAAAGGACTGCAAAAGCAACGAACAACAATGCAATTAAAAAGGTTTTCCGCCACAGTTCGCGCACTGGAGATTGGGCGCGAGAGAGAACGGGAGTGTGTGAGTTGTAAAATTGCATCTTTGGACTGCCTCGCTTTATTTCAAAAAGTCTCGGAGTTCAAGTGCGGCCGAGTCTACATCAGACACAAGCATGTACTTGAGAGATTCCAAGAAAAAGCAGTCCGTCGCTTAATTATCCTGTACGTCGTATTGGCTAGTTAAACTTACTCGCGCACTCGCATTGAACGAGTCGTAGCAGCCTTTCCGACCAGAGTCTTTCGGTTATCAAAAAAAGGCCATCAAAAAAGGCCATCAAAAAAATTGTCTGTAACTCTTGTGGAGGCAGCCAAATCAAAAGATCGTTCTGCCATCAACGCGAGTGATACGTGAATCAATAGGTCACCGTTCACGGCATTAGCTACCAAGCGTACGTTCGCTGACAGTTTCGAGTCGAAGGAATCATAAAGTGTGACGATTGTGCCGAAGCCAACGGTCTTAAGGATTAGCCCTTACGTCGCATTTACTGGCTGGCAAGCGGAAATAAACAGAACGCCAGAACAGTTTTTGGGGAAGTTGGTGCTTTGTCCAGATTTGGAATAAGAATTTAGATAAAGGCGAAATGGCGCGAGCCCTCCGATCCCCACCGGTAATCACTTGCTATTAATACCCGACGGCTTGCTCCGTTACGCTTAAAGAGCGAACCGGCAACCCGAAAATTGAATCGGGATGAAGCAATAGTTCTCGATCGGGCATTGATAGGCTGATCCTTTCTAAGCAGCAGTTGCTCTCTTTGAGTGCACGTTTCTCGCGCATCAATAGTTAATAGAGGCTTACCTAATCTGCCAGCTGTCATGGCGATCCGACCAAACTTCCGCTTTTCTGGGCTTTTAGGAAGCCAAGTGTTAATTCTTCAATCACTGGTACGAAGTTTGCTTCAACGGTCAGTACATCTTTGGTGGTCAATGGTGGAAGTGGGAGGGTCGCAACTTAGTTGTGACTCTCCTTCTTTTTTGGACTTTAAGAATCTGTTAAGATCAATCGTTCCCCCTTTTTTTCCCTCGCTAAAATTCTCTCCTCGTGGGCACTCTCCATTTTGTAAAAACTGGTCTTATGGGCGTCCTTGGTACATTCGAGGCCGTCGATTTTCGCACGTACAGACGCGACCAGCGCGTCATCTGTCGAACACGCCGAGGGTTAGAATGGGGGACGGTGGTCTGTGACATCGGCCATCAAAATTCAGCGGACGGCGAAATTGCATCCGACTGGTCGCTCAACTGCGACGGTGACTTGCTTCGGACGACGACACCGGACGACGAGATGATCCTTGAGCGTCTTGATCGTTTTCGCGATCGCGCCTTTGAAGCCTGTCGAGAATTGCTCGTCCAACGTAATCTAAAAGTAACGCTTGTAGATGTGGAGCACCTGTTCGACGGCGAGTCGCTGTTTTTCTATTTCCTTGGCGAGACCGACGCGCGGATCGAAACGCTTACCGAAGAGCTGGCAGAAGCTTACGATCGGAAAGTGAAATTTAAGAAGTTCGCCGAATCACTTTCCCAAGGGTGCGGTCCCACATGCGGAACCGAAGAAAGCAGTTGCAAATCATCCGGCTGCGGTTCGTGTGCGCTTTCAGGATCATGCGCCATAAAATAAATCTATGCGAGTGCTACTGCTGTCAGGAGTGGACGGTTTCAGCCGTCGGTTCTACGCCAGTCCCGCTTTAATCAGGTCGTGCAGGTGTACGACGCCGACCAAGCTTCCTTTGTCGATCACAGGGAGCACAGTGATTTGACGATCTTCCATCATGCGAAGCCCAACGGCCGCCAATTGATTGCTGTTGATCTTCAACGGCTCCTGAGTCATCACCGTCGCTGCGGCCGAGTCCATCAGTTCCTCAATGCTGCCCTTCCACGATTGGAAACAACGTCGTAAGTCACCATCGGTCAGCACTCCTGCCACCTGAGCGAGATCATCGGTCAAAAACAAACAGCCCAACTTGTGCTGGCTAACCAGCGCGATGGCATCTCGCAACGTCGCTGATTGATCGGTGACTGGAATCGCAGGAGCGGTGTGCATCACATCGCTTACCTTCAGCAAAAGTTTCTTCCCAAGCGTACCTCCCGGGTGATATTGCGCAAACTCCTCCGCGGTAAACCCGCGTTGCTCCATTACAGCGATAGCTAAGGCGTCGGTCACAGCCAGCATTAACGTCGTGCTGCATGTGGGAACCAGCGCAAGTTTGTCGGCCTCACGTGAGACTTGGCAGTCGATTACGAAATTGCTGTGGCATGCAAGCGTTGAATTTAAGTCTCCAGTCAACGCAACGACGGGAACGCCACTGCGACGCATGAACTCGATCAGCTTCAAAATCTCTTCGGTCTCTCCGCTGTTGGACATCGCCACAAGAACATCTTGATCGGATACAACCCCAAGATCACCGTGGACTGCCTCCGACGGATGAAGAAAGATCGCCGGAGCACCAGTGCTACAGAGAGTGGCGGCAGCCTTTCGCGCGACGAAACCTGTTTTGCCCAAGCCAGTCAACAAGATTCGTCCACGGCATGAGACTAGAACATTGACGATTTGATCGCAATCATCGGCCAGACGTGCGCTGGCGGCTTCAATCATCGAGGCTTCCAACTGCAGTATCTCTGCCATTCTTTCACGCACAGAACCATTGCCGGAAAGGGATGATTTAGGTTGGCGGTGTGGATCAGATGCCATCTGGATCTTTCAGAAGTCGATTGACCATGTATAACAGCCAATTGTAGTCACTGCACTAGCGTTTCTAGCGTGCCATCTTGTATATCGTAGTCGTTAGGCTTGCATAGACAGCCCCGTGTACTGCCACAGCGGCAATGTGTACCGGCAGCAACGATTATGAGCCGTCTTCTCTTTTTCGTTGAAAGGCACCACGCGAACGCCGAAAGTAGGTGTGCAAGGCGGCTCTGCTCCGCTGTACCCAAATAGTTTCGTGTACCGTCGTGGCAATCAGTTACGGAGTACACACTCAAACACGATCAGCACCAAAAAGCTGGTCGTGTTTTTTTGTGCGCTACTGATGGTTCGTCAGATCCAATTGGCCAAGTCCTAATGCGCCAGGCCAATTTCTAATGCGCCAGGCCAATTTCTAATGCTCCAGGCCAAGTCCTAATGCTCCAGAACACTTGGAAACAACTCGCTAAAACGGGTTAAGCCGCTTTGCTTTGGACCTGCGATTTTTGGATCGCTTTCTCAATTTTTAATCGGCTAAGTTCCTTGAACGCGCCATCGGCTTTGGTTTGAACCAGCACCAGCGAGCTGGCGTGCAGCATTCTTGGCAGGAAAGATTTAACGTCAGAAAACTGTTCTCGGTCAAACCCTGCTGAAATAAGTATCAGGTCCGTTCGCAGATGCGAATTGGCGATACGTGGTAACGCTGATCCCATATCGCCGGGGACTAACTGAGTTTTTGCGTCGATCGGTTTAAGCCGGCGGTGCATTTCAATCAACTTCAACGGTTCAGCCGACTCTCTTGCATCAAACAAATCGACACCCGTATATCGCACTTTCTCACCGGAGAATTTTTGGGCGACTGCGATCAGTTTTTCACATCGAGTGCCGTCGCCAAGCCCTACTTCAATGATGGAACGTATTTGGCGCTGTTTGATCAGCTTATATATCGCCCGGTCTGCAACTGGTTTGTCCAACCAAGTCAACTTGAGAAAGCGAAAAGAAGAGATAGGCTTCACGGGATAGTCCTCTATCGGTGGTGGCAAGCAAACAGACAGTCAGCTCTCGGAGTCTCGAGGCAAACTACCTGATCTCTTTGATCGGTCGCATAACCGGCAAAATTGACTCTATCGGTGAGCGGCAAGTTTACTTTGCTACGCTAGGCTGCATGCCCCAGCCCGTTAAGTTTACGTAACCGTTATATCTTGACCATTAGGTGAGGTCGATTGAATATTAACCGCTTTCTCAAACCCATCTTGCTCCGCCAAACGTACAGTTCGCGGCAGTCGCGCTTGATCCAGATGGATCGGCTCCCCAGACAGTGACTGCCTAGAACGAAACGGCCCGATTGCCTGCAAGTTTTCGCTTGCAGGCATGAAGGCTAGTTTTCGCTTCCAAACTTTCGCTGTCAGACCTGATTGCAAGTTTGCTCTACGCGCCCAATGGATCTTGGCGCTTCCCCAACCACGATGGTTTAGCCCACGACTATCGGTTTTTATCGTTGTCATATGAAGGGCTGACTGTCCCGTGCTGCGCGCGAAACAACATGTCATCCAAATCAAACGAAAACAATCGCAACAACGTTAATCGGATCGGACGTTTTGAAGAGTTCGAAAGCCGCATCGTGATGTCGGCTCAAGCCGTTGCCAGCGTTCTGCCTGATGCCGATGTAAACACAGTTGGCCAACAAAGCACCACCGAACCAGCCGCGATTGTCTCCTCGGCAATCACACAAGCTAACGATATCTCACCAACCACCGCAGCCGCTCAACTTGCTCAACAATACGGATTGGACGGAACCGGGCAAACCATCGCCGTGATCGATACCGGCATCGCGTTTGACCATGTTGCACTTGGAGGCGGTTTTGGCGAAGGCCATCGAGTCGTTGGCGGATACGACTTCGCCGAAGACGATGCAAATCCTTACGACGATGGCCCCACTGGATTTCACGGTACAAGTGTCGCTGGAATCATCGGCAGCACCGATCTCGAATACATGGGGCTCGCGCCGGGAGCGGATTTGGTCGCCTTACGCGTCTTCGATGATGCGGGACGAAACGAATTGGAGTGGGTTGAACAAGCACTTCAGTGGGTCCACGACAATCAGTTCAGTTTTGAAAACCCCATCACCACTGTCAACCTGTCGCTGGGGACCACTCCGGACGAAACCTATCAGATGATTCTCGAAGATGAGCTCGCTCAGTTGAAGGAAGACGGAATCTTCATCAGCGTGGCAGCAGGAAATCACTTTGATGAAGCGTCGAGTTCTGAATTAGCCTATCCGGCAAGTAGTTCGTCCGTTGTGCCGGTATCCAGCCATACTTCCACTGGCGAGTTCAGTGATTTTAGCCAGCGAGCCCCACATGTCTTGACCGCACCGGGGCAAAGCATCGTTAGCACGGTTCCAGAACACTTGTTTTTTGGGACCAGATCTGATCCTTTTGTTGGTTCGTCGGGGACCAGTTTTTCTGCGCCGTACGTGGCGGGGGCAAGTGCTCTTTTGCGACAGGCCAATGAGATCGCCGGTGTAGAGAACATCGACCAAGACTTAATCTATGAGCAACTACGAAGCACTGCCGATCAGGTTTTCGATTCCGTCACCAACGCAACCTACTCCCATGTCAATTTGCAAGCGGCGATCGAATCGATTCTTAATGGATCTGAAGAAGGCCAGTCATCGAACGTGCAGTCGGCCGGTGACCAAGATTCTGCAGCTCCCGAGAATTCGCTTGAAGCCATTGAAGAGTCGCTCGTTTCGTTAACCAATGGAGTTTTGAACATTGAAGGTTCGAGCGTTGATGACGTGGTGTCTCTGGCTGTCGACGACACAAACAATTCTCTGACGGTTAATCTCAACGGTCGTTCTTCAACTTTCGCACTGCCTAACGTGAGACAGATCAATTACTCGGGCAACGGTGGCAACGACGATCTTACAGTCACCTTAGGAGACTCAGACGATACCGTCACAATCAAGCAGCGCAAGGTCGAGGTTCTGAATCAGCTGTTTCAGATTGCCGCCAGCGACGTCTCAAAAGCCAACATCAACAACGGTACTGGCAGCGACACTTTGAAAGTAGAAGGTAGCGCAGGCGACGATGATCTTACAGTCTCCGTACAACGGGTGAGATTTTCCAATGCGAACTTCGAGGCAACCAGTGGTCATTTTGAGAGGGTCAACGCCAATGCCGGTGCGGGTAACGACTCCGTTGAACTTCACGGCACCGCAGGAAGCGACACATTTGCCGAATACAATCAAACAAGCTGGCTAAAGAGTGACGTCCATCGAGTCCTGACCGAAGGTTTTGAATCGGTGCGTGTCGATGGTGGCGGTGGAGCCGACCAAGCAAACTTGAGCGCCACCGAATTAGCTGAGCGATTTGAGGTCAACCAATCTGACGCGACGGTGATCCAAGGAAATCGTCAGATCGACATCAACGCGTTTCGCAGGATCAACGTTATTGGAGCCGGATCGGGAGACACTGTCTCACTCTCAGGATCTTCAGGGGACGACATCCTCTACAGCAAAGACGGATCGGCATCGTTGGTTGGAGAGGGCTTTCTGACCTACGTGAGTTCGTTTGCGAACTTAAGCGTTGACGCCGGTGCCGGAAACGATATCGCCTATCTGGCTGGCAGCAACGGCGATGACCACTTTGACTTTCAACAAGAAAAGGCCACCTTGCAAAGTGATGGGCACTCCGTCAACACTGAGGGATTCGACTTGACGGTCGCTCGATCGACTGGAGGCCACGACACGGCATCATTTACAGGAACCAGCAGAAGAGATCACTTCTACGCAGATAACACTTTTGCAGAAGCGTCGGGAGACGGGTTAGCGGTCGGTCGTACGATAGGTTTCGACGAAGTCTCCATTGATGGAGGCGATGGCAATGATGTGGTAACACTCAGAGGCAGTAACAACGATGACTCGCTAACAATCGGATCGGAAGACATTGAATTCGAAACCACACTGCAAATGCTCCGCTTGACGAATGTAGAACGGAGCCATTTTCACGGAGGTGACGGGAACGATACCGTCAAAATCGCGGAAGTTCAAAATTTAGACTTGATTCAATCACTTGGGGATGGCGCCCAAGCGGTTCTGAAGAACCACACCGCAACGTTTTTTGAGTTCGAGGAATTGGAAGCCAACGCCGTCGATGATGCTATCGCCGCTTACGACCTAGAAAAAGTCGACTTCCGCTTCAACCTAAGCGGGAAATGGTACGACTTGGACGAGCTTGGTAATTAGTCGACACTGAATTTGCCAACGCCGAAAATCCAGCTATCGCCGAATTAGTTCGCTGACCGCATCGACCGTGACATGGCTCAATTTGAGCACATTGTTGTACCCTTGCCGTCCGTTAACGCCGACCTTGGACTTCAAATAGCGATTGAGATTAAGTCCCGGGCTAGAGGCAATGTGGTGTGTGATCTTTCCCTCGTCGTTGACAAGCACATAAACAGGCCGGTTGTTGCGGTCTTCGCTGACCAACTCTGTTAGCCATCCGTGCGCGTCATAAAGCGTGCCCGCTTCAACTGTGGTGTCAACGCCGGTCCCGACAGGACCTTGGATGCCCGCACTAATTCTTGAGGAACTGCCGAACGTTGAAGAGCCAACGGTTCCGCCCTGCTGTCCAAACCGGCTTAATCGATCGCGTGCTGCGGCAAGCCCGCCAACACCCACAGGTGTCGATGGTCCGCGACGTAGTGACGGTGAAAGGCTGGTGCCAAACGTTTCACCAGTTGACTGAAACGATTTGGCGTAACCGCTGCGAACTTTTTTGCAGTTCTTTACTTTATCGAGAATACGTTGAGCTTGAAGGCGCTCGACGGGGTTGTTGGTTTGTGCGTAAATCCGCTCAACGGTCAACTCAAGATCAGACAACTGCCACTCGTTGGGCCGCTTCAGCATTTCGTTGGTGAGTGCTATCTCTAACTGGGATAACTGTGGCGAGAGTTTACTGAACATCGCACTTCCGACGACGATTGTATCTGCGCCCATATCGTAATCAGCATCAGTTCGTTGATTGTTGTGCAAATCGTTCTCACGCTCCCATTGAAGATCCAACGACACATCGTGAGACAATTCAGCATTTCTGCTGCTACTGGTCTGCCAAGGCGTTGCGGGCGTTGACGTATCTTTCAAACTGCTACCGCTGGAGGCAGGTGTGCGTGTTAAAAGTGAATCCGGGGAGTTGAGCTGACGCGCGCTATTAGAGAATCGATCTCCAACACTCTGAACACCTGATTTCAGGCTATTAGCAGCAGCTTTCCATTGACGTGGAGCAGCCAATTCTGGCAGTGGACTTTGAAATGTCGCTTGCGCAACTTTATTTTGTTCTCGATTGAGCCGATCGATATTCGATTCGGCATGCTTGAGCGCTGGAGAACCTCCGGCGGCATCGCTTGGATCAACCGATTTACTGCGCGCGGTTTTTCCGATCGGTCGAAAATGAAAATCGATGACAGTTTCATCTCTTGTTGGTACGGCAGCGTCCTTAAGTTTCGGAGGTCGCGGCGCGGCGTAGCGATCTTTCTTCCTCGAACTACCGTTCAATTCCGACCGGTACACGAAACCAGAAGGGTCCCGCGCGTTGGATTTCTCCTTGGTTTTTGTTTTTGGCCGAGGAATTTGATCTCCAAACGAAGCGGCTTTCTGAACATAGTCGTCATCGATATCGACTTCGGTAAACGCATTGCGTGCCTTCTTTTGATCAACGACGATGTTGCGGTCGTCGGGCAAACTTCGACTCGCCGCACTTGGTATCTTCAGATCGGCCATCCGTACCCAGCGAAACTCTCCGGCGGGCGGCGATATCTGGTACCAAACGGTTGAATGGCCGTCAGGACTGGGCCAACTCGCTTCGCCAATGATCTCCACTTCTTCGTCAGTTCGAAGTTTCACTTGCCATAACGGTTTATCGACACTGCCAAGCCGAGTTCCCACCCAAGCTTGCACTTGGTCTTGAACTAGTACTCCAACGCCATCCTCAAGTTCCTCGACGGCTGCCTCGGGGAGCAGGCTGAAGCTTCCCGCGGGCGGTTGAATAGCACACCAACCATTAGGATCGTGACGGTATACGACGACGACCTCACCTGAGGATAATTCGTCAGTCGCGTAGTGAACTTCGTCGGGACCGGAATAGACAGGCGCATTGTGCGCGCTAACGATTGCTTGATAGGGAAAATCAACGGCGCGAAATCTGGACGGCGAATTCGGATCGTCACGGCTAATCTGACCGTACGCGATTGGAGCCAACAACAGTAACACGAGCAATGGTGTAAGCAATCCACGCAGATTGGATTGGAGTCTTGCGAGGTTGCAAAGAAATTTTAAGGTATAGGTCATGACAGAATCGTCCTTGATTCTCATGGCAGGATGGGGATTCAAACTGGCTGTCGGTCCAGAATAAATAGGATGCTTATGCTTGCAATTGTATCCTCAACCGTCATTTTGACTCAAGACGAATCGGCAAGGCCGGTTTCATAGGAAAAACGCCGGTTTTGAGCCATTCCATTGGACGTTTGAGGGTACGTGGCATTCCTCGGTCTCTCAAATGACCGAGTGCTTTTCCCCAACCGCACCAAATCAAAGACCTCTGAATCAACTTTTATGAAATTGGCCTGCGGTGGAGGCCGCCAATTGGGTGCGTCAGATTCTGCTCTGCCGTTCAAAGTTGAGATTAGTATCGCCTCGGGTGGCCCAAGTTTCCTGCTTGTGAATCCTAAACGATTTTACCTTGGCAAGCATGATGCTTTTCCTGCTTTTAAACTGCGATGGAATACCAGTTGCACGAATCCGAATTGGTTAAAAGCGCGGTTTTTGACCAAACGCTCAAAGGACCAGTACGTGAAAAAGGGGTGGAACCCCCTAAAGAAGCATGGTGAGGTGCAATTCAAGGATTGGGCAACCGAATTCTTTTGCCTTTCACCTCACCTATCACTAAAATAACGTGTGCCCGCTGGAATAGATTTTCCCGTTGGGTTAAAAAACGTCTATCCAGTGATTTGTAAAAGCAAATGCAAGCCAGAGACACGGCTCCCTAACATTTCAGAGCTGACCGAACACTGGTTCATTGAGCGAACTTTTTTTCCTCAATCGATAGCGGTAGAATTCAAAAGGAGAGTTCGATGGCTTCTGTAATGATTGTAGACGACACGGCAGTGGATCGCCGACTCGCCGGCGGACTGCTGGAGACGGCACCGAATGTAGACGTCGTCTATGCCGAAAATGGACGCGACGCGTTAGACAAAATCGGGGCATCGGTTCCTGATTTAGTGGTCACCGATTTACAAATGCCCGATCTCGATGGCCTCGAACTCGTGACCGAGATAAGCACGAGCTACCCGGATCTTCCTGTCATTCTGATGACGGCACACGGTAGCGAATCGATTGCGGCCCAGGCCTTGGCCAACGGAGCCAGCAGTTTTGTGCCCAAGGCTGATCTGGCTGAAAATCTTGTTGAGACGGTTCGGCACATTTTGGCAATGGCCGAAACTGAAAGTAGCTATCAGAAATTAGTCCAGTGCACGACCAAGTCCGATTTTGAATTCAATTTGGACAATGATCCCGAAATCATCGCGCCTTTGACTGACATGGTTCAGCAGATTGCCATGGCGCAAGGTGTGCTGTCGAACCAACACAGAATCCAGATGGGGGTCGCATTTGAAAATGCACTCACCAACGCAATGTTCCGAGGGAATCTGGAACTCAGCCGCGAACAATTCCCGGTGGTCAGTAATCTGTTTGTCGGTCAACGCGCCGTCGATGAGCAATTCAAGGACCGGAAGGTCTATGTTCGTACGTTGATTACTCCGGAGTCGGTGAAATTCACGATCCGAGATCAAGGTCCGGGATTCGATACCTCAACGGTTCCAGTTGTCGACGACCCAGAAAGTTACAAGGACGGCGTCGGTCGCGGCTTGGTTTTGATCCAAGCCTTCATGGACGAGGTGTCTTTTAGTGAGACCGGCAACGAGATCACCATGACAAAGTTTCGCTCTGCTTAGGGTAGGCAGGTCACCGTGAGACTGTGACTTTCGACAGACGCTTTTCTCCGCGAAAGAAGCGCTACCTTCGTGGAGCGAAAGGCGACTAAGGATAGAATTACAGCCTCGCTTCGAAAACAGCTCGCTTTAATCATTCGAATTAGTTAGCTTTAGCTGCCATCTGGCCAAAGAACTTTGACACGGCCCAGCCGAGTTCTTTTGGATTGGACTCACCGTCTTTAAGCTGAAGCTTCTTGATCAATTCGAGAGTCGACTGGCTTTTTAATTCGACCGCTCCATTTTGATCCAGCGGCTCACCAGCGACTTTCATTTTCCACGTAATTCGATCTTGGCACAGCTGTCGGCATTCGTCTTTACGGGTTTGAAATAAATCCGTTTCCAGCAAACGCCAACCATCTTCATCGCCGACGGCAAGTTTCGAACACGAGGGTAGCGCCGACGCCAAAGCACTATTCTTTAACCTAAGTGTCCGATGTGCGGTGCGTGCGACCTTGTCTGCCATTGCAGCGACCACTTGGTCACCGTCAAACATCCGCCGCACCACGCCTTCGGTTAACTTCAGCGACAAGGCATCAAGCTTTGCCAAACGCATGCAGCACTTCAATGCTGCGCGACGAAAACGCTGATCAGAATCAATAAGAAAATGAAAGATGGCATCTTCAAATCGATTGCACTGGCTCGGAAATTCTGCCAGCGACTCAATCGACCGGCAGACGCGCCGATACTTCGTGTGCCGTGCGTTTTCTAGCAGGAAGTCGACACCGAACGTTTGAACTTGTTCTGATTTCTGCACGCCGACACTGATTGCCGCCGCCTCTCTGACGACCTCGTCAACGTCGCTGATCGCAATCTCCAGCAAACGACACAAGCATAACACCCGTTGGCTTTGATGATTGTGTCCCCACGGTAGAGCGACACTGTCAGCATCTCCCAGCAGCAAGCTATAGCTTTCCACGGTTCCTTCGCGCACCAGCCGATGGTCATCGCCAAGTCCCAAATTGATCAGCTCGATCGATTTTTGACGCGCGAAATCTGGCAACCCGTCAAAAGCTTCCATCAATTTCGCTAAAAGCGACACCGTTCTCTGGCGTACGACAACGTCATGAGCGGCGAGCGATTCTTCAAATTGACTGAAGACCTTCTTCAGCGCACGCTCGGGAGCATCGCGCAGACCAGATTCGAACTTGTGGTCCGCCTCTTTTCTGGCTTCAGCGTTGAGATTGTAGATGGCTCGGTGCAACTGCCCGGTAATCAAAGAAATTTCTCTCATCGCAAAAGCATAACGTCTGCGCGGCGGTTGTTGGTATTAAGATTGCCATTTTTTGTGTTCGGTTGACTGTTCGTACGACCAAAATTCGGATTGTAGTTATCAGGGAATTAGTGCCCATCTCACCGCCACTGCCACCTTCAAAATTTCTGGGCTTGATGTAGAATCTCGGATTCGTTTTCAGCGGCAATTTTCCTTACAAAATCCAGTGATCCACCCGGTCTAAAGCATGTTCGATTCACTACAAGACGGCCTCAAAGGCGCTTTCAAGTCACTTCGCGGTAAAGGGAAGATGACTGAAAGCAACATGCGCGACGGCCTGAAGATGGTTGAACAGTCGCTGCTGGACGCCGACGTCAGTATTGATGTCGTGAAAAGCTTCATGGCCAGTGTCACCGAAAAGGCACTTGGCGAGAAAGTCCTTCTCGCACTCGACCCCAGCGAGCAGGTCGTCGGCATCGTCAATGAACAGTTGATCGAACTGCTGGGCCCAGTTGATGAGCAACTGACTTTCCACAAAGACGTCAACATCATCATGATGTGTGGCTTGCAAGGTTCCGGAAAGACAACCACCTGTGGAAAGCTAGCCAAACTTCTGCAACAGCAGAAAATCGAACCTTTGCTGGTAGCCGCCGACCTGCAACGCCCAGCCGCGATCGACCAGTTGCATGTGATCGGTGATTCATTGGGGGTACCGGTCTACAGCGAGAAAGGCGAACAGGATCCGGTAAAAGTCTGTCGAAACGCCGTCGCCAAAGCGAAAGCAGAAAACCGGAAGGTCGTGATTCTTGATACGGCCGGTCGATTGGCGATCGACGAAGAGTTGATGGAACAACTAAAGACGATCGACCGTGACGTGCAACCGGACCAAGTGATGTTGGTCGTCGACGGCATGACCGGTCAGGACGCTGTTCGCAGTGCTGGTGCATTCCACGAAGCGTTGGAACTTAACGGCGTCATCATGACGAAGCTCGATGGCGACGCGCGTGGTGGAGCGTTACTGTCGGTCAAACATGTTACTGGTGTGCCGATTCGCTTTATCGGAACCGGTGAGCATCTGGATAATCTGGAGGTCTTCCGTCCTGAGGGAATGGCCAGCCGGATTTTAGGCATGGGCGACATGCTGGCGTTAGTCGACGAAGCGAATAAGCTGGTCGACGAACAAGAACAGATCCGCATGCAGGAAGCGCTGGAGAAGGGGCAGTTTACGCTCAACGATTTCCGCAGCCACATGCAGAAGATGGCCAAGCCGGGTTTGATGCAGAAGATGATGGGGCTGATGCCTGGGATGCCAAGCATGGGCGACATCTCCAAGATGATGAACCAGGCTGACACTGCCAACCAAATGAAACGCATGGTCGGCGTGATTGATTCAATGACACCTGCAGAACGAGTTGATCCTTCGGTAATTGACGTCCGCCGCAAGCAGCGTATCGCCCAAGGTGCGGGCGTCGAGGTCAAAACGATCAGCGAATTGCTGAAGAACTTTGGAATGATGAAAAATGTCATGACGGGCATGGCCGGTATGGGGGCGACCGAAAAAATGCAGGAGATGCAAAAACTCCAAGCCGGAGCGATGAATCCCAACGGCATGCCCAAAATGAAAAAGTCCACCGGCAAGCGTTTGACACCTAAAGAGCTGAAGAAACGCAAGAAGGAACGAGAGAAGCAGCTCAAAGAGATGCGGAAAAAGAAACGCTCCGGCGGTTCCTAGTAGTTGGACGCGAGTTGATTTTCGGGTGCCTTGCTTCACGCCATACTGAGAAGTGCAGCGAGCAAACAGCTACGGGCATGCTTACGCGATCGATTGGTCAGCGTTTATTCTAGCGTGAGCATGTTTCCAATCGTACGCTTGAATCAACAAACTGAGATCGCGTAAACATGGCACCCTAGGCTTGTCCGTTTTCTATAGTTGGACGACTTTCCAAGACGTTTCCTCTATGCTCACGACTCGGAGAGTCGAGACACAATGAGGTATTTCGCTGGGCGACACACGACCGCTAATTCTTTTAGGCGGCGTCTTCGTTCTCGCTGCGCTTGAGTGCTTCGTCGGAAATTTCGCCATCTTCGCTGACGTCTTCAAAACGAACGCTGACTCGTTTTGACACGCCCGACTCTTGCATCGTGATCCCATAGAGCGTTGTGGCCGCGGTCATCGTCTTTTTTGAGTGTGTCACGATCACAAACTTCGTCCATCCAAGAAAACTCTTCAACACATCGATAAACCGGCCGATGTTGGCCTCGTCAAACGGAGCATCAACTTCGTCCAGCACACAAAACGGACTGGGGCGGAATTGAAAGATGGCCATCAACAAACTGACGGCAGTCAATGCTTTCTCACCGCCACTTAATAACGAATTGTTGAACTGCGGCTTGCCGGGTGGCGTCGCGATAATCTCCACCCCCGCCTCCAACGGATCCACCCCCTCTTCCAAAATAATGTCCGCTTGACCGCCGCCAAAAGTCTGCCGGAAAAGTTTTTGGAAATTCTGTCGAATCGCTTCTAACGTTTCTACAAACAATTTTCGGCTGTCTGCATTGATTCGAACGATGATCTTTTCGAGCGTCTCCTTGGCCTTCACCAAATCCTGATACTGTCCATCCATCTTCAGATAGCGCGACTCAAGGTCTTCCAGCTCCGAGAGGGCGTCGAGATTTACCGAGCCAATGTGACCAATTTTCTTCCGTAGCTCAGCGATCTCCTTATCGATCGAGTCTCGTTGAAGTTGATCTTCTGCGGACAATGACAGTTCTATATCAGCCGCCGAAATCTCAATCCCGTAGTCTTCCTCAAGTCGGTCGGCCAATTGCTGCTGTTGCATCGTCAACTGCTCGATCTGCAGTTTGACTTGGTGAGCCTTATCTTGAGCCAGCCGTAACGCGTCACGTTTAGCGGTCAGCTCCAAATTCATCTCGCGCCGCTTGGTGTCGATCTCGGATCGTTCCTTGATTAATCCTTCTATCGCGTCAGAGGCCGCTTCATTTTCCTGCTTGAGATCTTCCAGCGTTTTTTGGGCCGCTTCGATTGCCTCTTTGGCTGCTTTTTCTGCTTCGGAGTCGGATTGGATTTGAGCAGCGATCTGCACTAACAGCAGTTCCTGCTCGCGTTTTTCATCGGTTGCCTGTGCCTTTCGGTGGGCAAGATCATCCAGTTGCTGCTCCCATTTGGCCAATTGGACTTTGGCGGCCGTAGATTTGCGTTCGGTTTCGGCTCGCTTCTTTTGAGCTTCTTTCGCAGATGATTCGTCGGAGCTAATAAGCTGAGTGATCGAAGCAATCTGTAGCTCTTGCGAACTAAACTGTCCCCGGTCAGTCTCCACTTTCGATTTCGTAGCCGCCAACTGACTAACGGCAGATTCGTTTTCAGCTTGTGAAGCAGCAAGACTTGCCCGAGTCTGCTTTAACTGCTTTTCGATCATCGCCGACTGGGACTGAAAATCAGACAGCTTCCTTGCCAGTTCTGAATTTTCACCAATCATGCTTTGAACTTGCTGATCGGCTTCGTCACGACGCTTGGTCAGATCGGAAGTCTCCGTGCGGACCTCGTTGATCTCGTCCTCTAGTTTTACCAGTGCACGTTTCAGCGCCCGCAATTCACTGCGTCTGGAGACGATTCCAACCGACCCTGTTTTTGGGCCCACAACAACGGTGCCGTCGGCCTCAACAATTTCCCCGTCCAGCGTCACGAACCGAGAGTGCTTTCCAGCACCGGCCTGAAGTTTTAATGCCTGCTCAAGTCGTTTGACAATCCACGTCCCGCCGAGCATCTTTTCGATAAAGCTGACATAAGGCTTGTCCACTTGGACCAGTCGATCGGCGCGGCCGATGACACCATCGGAACCACTCAGATTTATTTCCGGATCCGCACCGAGGGATGTTGGATCGTCTAATTGAATTAGACCCACTCGCCCGTGCACCTTGAGTTTCTCTTGGGCCAAGAGATCGATCATCTTTCGGCCATCGACGACCAAGTATTGTGCCTTGTCGCCGAGAGCCACATCAACGATTCCCGCATGTTGGACGTTTACGGACACTAAATCGGCAACCAAACCGACGATCTCATTGAGGTGACCAGCCGAAGATGTCTTGGATTCTTTCAGCAGATCTTGTGCTCCCGCATTGACTCCGGCGAGCGAATTTTCCAGTTCCTCAATCACTTCGGAACGCTGGGTCATTCCTGAAAGCTGGTTGGTCAGTTCGCCCAAACGTTCTTTGCGCGATTCAACTTGCTCTTTAAGTTGCTCGAACTTCTCTCGCGCTTCTTTTAGATCGTCATCACGCGTTTCTTCTTCCTTTCGCAGACGCTCGGTTTCGGTGGCGATCTGCTTCAGCTCCCCTTCACTTTGCTTTTGTTCGATTTCAAGACGCTTGACCTCGCTGGCCGATTTCTCTTGGAGCGCGGTGAAACTCTCGATCTGTGACTCGCTGGAACTGACCAACCGACCAATTTCACCCAGCACCTGCATCAACGCCGTGTACTGTTGCCGACGACTCTGGTTCTGTTCTTGAAACGATGATAGGTTTTGGTCAAGCGTCGAGAGTTCTGTTTCGTAAGATTTCAGAGCGCTGGAAACGTCGCTAAATTTCAATTCGGCATCTTCCAGTTCCTTGGTCGATTTATCAATCCTCGAGGTGAGAAGCTTTGTCTTCTCCTCGGCTGCGGTATGTTGAGCCTTATACTGTGGCGACCGAGCTTCAAAATCTGCGATGCGCGATTGGTTGAGTTCTAGCTGTGATTTTGTCTGAGCTATCTTTTCACGAATCTCGGCCGACGCATCCTGTTGAGCTTGAACTTTTGAGGCACTGTCGCTGTATTGCGATTCGATGGTTTTAAGTTCTTCAGCTTGGGCTTCAGTTGCTTTCTCCAAACTCTCAATTTCGCCTTGAAGTGTTTTGGCCTTGGTTTGGGAAGAGTCGAGTTTTTCCGAATACTCCCTCCAGTCCTTCATCCCCACAAACGTTCGCAGCTCCTGCAAACGTTCGGAGTGTTCCTTGTATCGCGCGGCTTTGGAGGCTTGAGCTTTTACGCTGCGATAGCGGCTGCCGACCTCTTCGACGATGTCGGACAATCGGATCAGATTGGCTTCCACGCGCGCCAGACGACGCTCGGCCTCAACTTTTTTCGCTTTAAAACGACTGATGCCAGCGGCTTCCTCAAAAATCGCCCGTCGATCTTTGGCGTTAGTTTGCAGCAATCGTTCTACTTTACCCTGTTCGATCAGGCTGTAAGCATCGGTGCCAACGCCGGTGCCGCGAAAGAGACTGCGAATGTCCTTGAGCCGACTCGTCTTGCCATTGATCAGGTACTCCGTCTCGCCGCTGCGGTAGACGCGTCGGCTAACGTGAACCTCGTCGGCATCGTACTCAAAAATGCGGTTCTGGTTTTCAAGAATGATGGTCGCCTGCGCTGCATTGGCTGGACGACGTCCGCTCGCACCGCCGCTACCCTTGAAGATGACATCAGACATCTCCTTACCACGCAGGCTCTTGGCGCTTTGTTCGCCCAGTACCCATTTAATCGCGTCAACGATGTTTGATTTGCCGGAACCATTGGGACCGACAACCACCGTGATGCCAGCAGGAAACTCAAATCGAGTTTTCTCGGCAAAGCTCTTAAAGCCACTGACTTCAAGTGCTTTGAGCATGCGATGACTCCGTGAGGTGGTAAAAATTTATCAGTGGCAAGGCGCGGCACTGATTTGGGTTAAGGGCAGATCGATTTTAGATCGGACAAATGATGTCAAAGCGGATCGGTGCGAGTCGTCCGGTGAATCACTTGCCGGAAGGCATGCGCTTTTCCGCTGACAAATTTTCTAAATGAACAGTTGATTTGCCATGGTTAAAGGACGGGCTTGCTTTCAATTGCCCCGCCGCACCGTTGGCAGGCGTTGGGTTACTCTCTAACTCGTGACCACCACGAGGCTGGTTTAACGGACGCATCTTTGATCGCTTGAGCACTGTTTTCGACTCCCGCCTTAAAACGACTTCGCAGCTTTTCACCGGGCAGCTTTGATGGATTCGGCAGTCTCTTGGGTATGGTGATTCTGTCGGCCATTTTTTGCGGCATCCGGTCGGCAGTCGATTCTCCGGAGTTCGAGTGGGTGACGGCTTCGCTCGGTGCTTGACTTTGATAGACTCGGCCAACCTTAGGCGTGGCACCAACGACCAATCTTCCACTGAGAGTTCCTTCTTTCATCGCCAAACGAGCCATCTTCAGCAGCGTCTCGTAACCGTAGCCAGCCTGCGCGACGGTCTGGATCACGTCACTGACTCGATCACTGCAAGTCGCTCGGAACGAATCGTCCGAATGATAGGTTGCGATCGAGACGGTGCCGTCCGATTTCGATTTTACCGTAAGCCCGCTTTCCACGTATAAGAATTTATCGCCGAACGTCTGAGAGTCATTAAACACAACGATTTCCGCAATGTCAGATCGGGAAAAGTGCAGCAGCGGAGGGGCTTGGTTGTCTACCACGCACAGCTTAAAGTCGTGACTCATCCACTGGCCAGCCACCAAAGGTGATCGAGGATTTCGTTTTCGAATTGCCCGAAAGGCTCCGTAGCGCGTCTCAGCACTTTGCTCATTCAAAAGGTTCGCCAGCGCGACATCGGCGGCGGCAGATTCAAGTGTTGTTAGAGCGACCAACGCCTGCCATCGAAAGGCTGGTTCCATTCGTGCAGCGGTCTCAAGAACGTCGACGCCATCATTCATCCCCTGATAGGCCAGCGATTGGGCGGCGGCGAAACGCACTTGCAGATCGCTGTTGGAAAGCGCCCGTTTTAGCGTTGGCAAAGCCTGCTTGCCCATGGCTTCCAGACGAATCGCAGACAGCCCCGCAGTCAACGGGTTGTGCAGTGAAGCTTCCAGCGCGTCCATTCGATTGGCTTTGAGGTGTGCTGGTTCGTCGTAGGCCATATTTGAAATTATCTGAGCGAATCGACCGACGTTGTGGCGATACTGGCTTGGAATTTTAAGCTCAATGACTTGATCTGTTTTCGAATTTGCGACGCCCTCAAGTCCCGATGAGGTTGATATCGTGAAGCGCTCATTGATGGCTGCTGAGATAAAAGTCGAGGTGCGAATCGATTTTGAGCCGGTTCGGATCAGCAACGCTAGGTCGCGATCGACTTTAGATGTGCCGCCTCCAAGAACGAGTCCTGATAGTTGGTTGGACGCATCAGCGCGTGTCTCGAAAGCTGAATGGGTCAACACGCGTCCTTTGCCAAGTGCCTGCAAGTGACCTTCTTTTACCGTACCGCCAAGTTGCTTGGTGGTTCTCAATCGCATTTTTTGGATGTAGCCGCCCTCAAGCGAAGTGGCGTCGGTTCCATTGAGCGGAAAAATTTCGAGGTCGAATCGATCACCTTTGCGAACGCCCGCTGGTAGAAGTCCTTTGACTAGGACCATTTCCGTGTTCTTACTTTGTAATAATTCTTCTGCGGGCACCGGCGTCTCGATCGTCTCAAGATCACGCAGCAGTCGCTTGCGTAGTTCGCCTGGTTTTGCGGCGCTGCCGGTGCCGTTAAGGTTGCTGACCAGCGCGATGCCTTCGATCTTTTGCGGGGTCAAGCCAGCCATCTTGCAAATACGAGCAACGTATTTCGTTTCAGAAGTGTTTTCTGTTTCGGTGGTTTGCAGAAGGCCACCTTCGCGACTTTGACCACGGCTTACGAGATTCTGACAGCCTCCTAGGACGATAATACACATCATTGCAATGATGCAATTGGTGATCCGGCGCTTAGTCGTTTGGCGAAGTGCGCGTGGGAACGGTTTAATTTTTATCGAGCCCATCGTTCAGCCTTCCTTGGCAAGAATCGGGAGTTGGACGGTATTGGTTCTCTATGCCACTGACATTATCGCGACAGCGCACACTTGTACGCGCGAATGCTCGTCTGCGATTGTGGAGACTAAAACTCCGCGGGTTTGCTGTCAATCCATGTTCCGCTAGCAGAGTGCGATTGAGAGAGGATTGCGATCACTTTGGGTGGCGTAAGCTTCCAGCGTGCGAATACTTCGCGAATTAATGGTGGCAAGCAGGATGCTTGCCCCACGTTAAGCTTGGAGCAAAGTACTAACTGGGTAGGCCCACCAACAGCGCCGCGACGGTCATGTAGATCACGATGCCAAGGATATCGACGATCCCAGCCACGAAAGGGTTGCTCATCATGGCGGGGTCAAGGCCCAATCTCTCGAACACCAGTGGCAGGATCGAACCGGTTAATGTCCCAGTCACCACGACCAAAACCAAGGTGACCGGCACGACGAGAACCCCGAGACGACCAATCTCTGGGTCGTTGGGAATAAAGAAATATGAGGTCAGCAGCCCTAAGACGGCTAACCCCAAGCCTAACAGCAGCCCCATTAACAGCTCCCGCATGATGACCTTGAACCAATCAGACAGCTGAATGTGTCCGCGCGACAACGCCGTAATGATCAGCGTCGCGGACTGGCTTCCTGAGTTTCCACCGCTGCTAATGATCAGAGGGATAAACGGAACCAGCCAATAAAGCACTTTCAAACGATCCTCGTACTGCTCGAGCGCTATGGCGGTCAGTAACGCGCAAAAGAACAGGATCGCCATCCAAATTCCACGCTTCCAGCTGAGCGTTAGGACGGATGTACGCAGGTAGCTTTCATCAAGCGGTTCGACGGCACCGCTTCGGTGAGCATCTTCGGTGGCTTCTTCTTGAAGTACGTCGATAATATCATCGTGCGTAATGATGCCCAGTAAACGCTGGCTTTTATCGATAACCGGAATTGCCAATACGTTCATGTGAGCGACCTTATCCGCGACCTCTTCTTGATCCTCCATCACTAAAGCGGTCACCAAATCGGTTTCCATAATGTCGCTGATCAGTGTGTCGGGGGTCTTGATTCCCGACAGTAGCTGCCTAGCAGAAACTACGCCGCGTAGCCGCTCCTCGGCATCCACGATGTACAGATAAAAGATCGTTTCGTACTCGTCGCTTTGACGCGCGATCTCATCAAGTGCTTCGCGAATCGTGAGGTCCTTGCTCAGCTTCGCCATTTCGGTGGTCATCACAGCACCGGCGGTACCCTCGGGGTATTGGCTCAGCCGTTGAATATCACGCCGCTCTTCAACGGGCAGCAAATCCAAAATCTTCTGCCGCAAGGCATCGTCTAGGTCTTGCAGAAGGTCGACTCGGTCGTCCGACGGAAGGTGAGCCACCAGTTCTGCGGCCTGCTGTACGCGATCGGTCTCAAGAAGCGTGCGTTTACGATCCTCGCCGAAGTAAGCAAATATATCGGCTACATTTTCGGGTGTGCTATTCTCAAGCACCCTCCAGACTTCATCATCGCTCAAGCCTTCCATAAACGAGGCGGTGCGAGATGGGTGCATCGCCACGCAGAAATCGGATAACTCGGCGACGTTGTTGTCGGCCAGCATCTCGCGCAGTTCGGGAAGAAAGAGAGTGTTGATCATGGTCTTCAGCAGACACGCGTCGTCGCGCGTGGTTCGGAGGCATCTCTTGGGAGTTCGTTTCTTCTCGCCGCATCAAGGCTGGGGATTGCACTGTTGCGACGCAAACCCTTCTGGCATTTTCGCAGTTACTGGGCGATCAGTTTATCAAGTTCACTTTTGAGCTTTGGTAGAATTTCATCGTAAGGAAATGCACCCAAGGATTCCGTTCCTTTTTTCAGGTTGACGACTTTGGGGCCGCACCACAGGCCGAGATCGGCATCATCGGTCTCGCCCGGTCCATTGACTCGGCATCCCATTACCGCAATCGTGATAGCGTGGTCTTTCGCATATTGAGTCATCTCTTTGACTTGTTGGGCCAATTCGACGAAGGCCTCGTTCTCCACACGCGAGCAACTTGGGCAAGAGATGATGTTTAGTGCTTCCGGATTGAAGTTTACCACCGACCTAACTCGACCAGCATAAATATCATCGATAATCGAGCGGCCCGCCTCGATCTCTTCGCCTTTGCGTGCATTGGGTAGCGTCAGCGAGACGCGCACCGTGTCACCGATGCCTTTTGCGACCAGCTGTTCGAAAGCGATACGCGTCTTGATCACTCCCTCGGGCGGCATGCCAGCTTCGGTCACGCCCAAGTGCAAAGGTATATCCGGACGTGCCGCCGCAAAAAGCGTGTTGACTTCAACGACTTTGGCTGGATCAGAATCTTTCAAGCTGACGCAATAACGAGTGAAGTCAATCGAGTCCAAGAATTCGCAATGCTCCAAGGCGCTTTGGAGCATCGGAGAGATCGAGTCCTCGGCGTCGTAAAGATCTTTTTTCGCAGGATCCATGCTGCCGCAGTTGACGCCAACGCGCACCGCACAGTCATTGCCTTTTGCGATGTCGGCGATAAAGCGTACTTTCTCTTGCCATGTTTTTTCTGTTTCGTGGTGATAGAGATGCCCCGGGTTGTAGCGGATCTTGTCCACGTGCGGCGCGACGATTTCTGCGAGGCGATAATTCTCCTGCAGGTCCACCGAAAGATTGGCTGTGGTTTGCTTGCGGATTTCAGCCAGCGCAGCGGCGTCTTTTTTACTGTCGACTGCAATTCGCACCACGTCAGCGCCCGCGTTGTGCATCAAATCGACAAGCGCGACGGTCGCATCAATATCGGTTGTTTTTGTCGCCGTCATGGATTGAACGGCGATAGGGTTACCGTCACCGATGGTGATCGAGCCAATTTTGACGCCGCGAGTCGGGTTACGCTTGATTTCTGGCACTGAATTTCTTGGGAACTGTACTTTATGAATGACGTTGGACTTTCACCATTTTGATTCAATTGCCCCCGTTCAACAATAAGGCTGCCTGAAATTCGAGCCGAAAACGACTGCCGTTTTTCGAGTTCGAGGACGCGTGCGATTTTAAATTTGGCGGATAAGCCGATGGAGGAAACTGTCTTTGGCAAAATAGTCGATGAACTGTGAATCATCAATGAAAGACGCTTCGGCCAAAGCAGTGTCGCTAGTGGTCTGTCAACATTTAATTTTAGGGTAGCTGGATTCGCCAGAATTCAGTTCAGCAGTATAAAACCGAAGTCTGGCGACTCCGGCTACGATGACACACTCTAACTTCCATCCCTGACAAACCACTAGTCAATCTCCACCAGCAAGCAAGGGCCTCCGGCGATAACACTGATTCCGTTGGCTTCGCACTGGTCAATGGCTGCGGCGCTCTCTGCACCAGGCTGCATCCAGACGTGCGAAATCCCCAGAGATAACGCAGCGCTAACGACTTGCTCGGTGATTGAAGGAGGCGTCACGATTGAAATGCCGTGGACCGTTTCAGGTAGGTCTCCCAAAGACTTATAAGCAACCAAACCTTCCACTTCGGAGGCCTTCGGGTTGATCGGATAGACGGCGTAACCTTTGTCCATGTAACAACGTAGGACTTTGTTGCCAAACTTCTTCCGGTCTGCTGAAGCACCAACGACCGCAAACGTTTTGCCTGCCAAAAATTTGGCTATCCGATCCCGCATTGACTTGGTCTTTCCTGCAATAGCTCGATGACTAGCGGACCAGATCGGGATCTAGCGTAGGCAGAGGTAACCCATCATCTTCGAAGTCGCTATCGAAACTATCTTCGTCGGCACCGGAGCCAAAGAGCATCGACGACGACTCACCCGCTGGCGGCGCAAACCCGCTGCGTGGTTGATCAGCGAGGTTCTCGCTTCGCATCGCGTCGGGAATCATAGCAGGCGAAATACTCTCGAATGTGCTGGCCATTCCAAACGGATCGACGCCTAACACCCACAATAGCGCAAGATAAGCCAGTGGGGCTGCAATCACGCCGCCCGCCAAAAATTTGAGGATGTCTGTCAAGCCGAATTCAACTTCGTCATCCATCTCACTCGAACGGCGTACGCGTGAGCTTTTTCGAGGACGAGGCATTGGAGTCAGCTTCGGCGCTGGAGTCGGTTTTACTGTTGTGCCCGAGGCCGAAGAATCGCTTGCAGCCACGCCGCTGTTTGCGGTCGCTGCACCTTTGACCGAAGCAACGCTGGTCGGATTAGGGTTGTTCTTAGGACGCGCAGATTGTCCAGCGCCCGATCTGTTGTTAGTGGAGCTACGTCGATCGGAGTTATTTCCACTCGAAGAGCCTTCGGTCGAGTTGCTTACCTGGCCGTTTTTGGCAACTTCATTGTTGCTTCCAGACCGAGATCGGGAAGAAGATCCAGAACTGCGAGAAGAAGACCCTCTGGAGCCGCCGCGGCGTTTTCGGTTGCGGCGACTGGCACCATTATAAAGCTGGCTGGGAACTTCGAATTTTTCTCGAGTTTTTGGCTTACTGTCGTCATAGACACGTTGACGATCAGCAACATAGTCAGGCTCGTTAGCTGTGCCCTTCTCTTTCTGGTCAGCAATAATCTCGGCCTCTGGAACGACAGAGGCCAATAGGTCCCGTACACGTATCTGATTCTGACAGTGCGGGCATTTAGCGACCGACGCAACGTCTGTAACCACAGGAATCTGCATCAGCTTTTGGCAGGCCGGACAGTTACCTAGGATCTTCTGATTGTCAGTTCCATGGTTCATTGAAATGCTCAATTACGATCTCGCTACTTTCGATCACTACACGGTATACCGACAGGTTGTTCTTGAGAAGGTGTTACCATGCCGGGACGCTTCGAGGAAAAGTCAATTTAGGTAAAGTTTTTTCTGAGTTTCAGTGTCACAAAAGTTTGATTTTTATCAACGTCAGTACACTGACAGGTTGGCGGCGAAACCAGGAGTTACAGTTGAATGTCTGAAACCGGTCGCGGAGAGTAAATCGCCGGTTCGTCAATGCCGTCCCCGTTGAAGTCTCCAACAATAGGTTTGTCGCCTAAGCCTCCCAATTCAAATGTTTTGTCAGTTGCATCTAACTCGCGATTGCCATTGGTATCAATCAACCACTTTCCACTGCGGTAGACCGCTATTTCTTCAACACCGTCGCCGTTGAAGTCACCGACAAGAGGTATATCACCGGTGGTTCCAAAGTTAAACGCCTCATCGTCCGCGCCAAAACGTCCGTCTCCGTTAACATCGATATCCCAGTGGCCGTCTTGGAATTTGCCAATTGAACGAATTCCATTTCCGTTCCAGTCACCGGTCACCGGTGTGATCTCACCGTCCTCAACACCGAAAACGTGATCGACCACATCAGAGCGTTGTTTGCCGTAGCTGGTCAGTTTCATAGTGCGCGCCCCGTTTGTTGCGTCGCTATCTGCCGGCGGCACATTTTTAGCCCGCGTAAATGGCGAATTCGCAGGATTCGGTAGCCCCGGATCTTGCTCGATCGCTTCGAGGTCCTTTTCCCAAATCGGCCCAAAGATTCCAATGTCGTCCTTGCCGTCTCCATCCCAGTCACCGACGACGGGACGGTCCTCGGCGTCTCCTAGTTTCGCCAACAGATCATCTTGATCCCAACGTCCATTGTGATTGATGTCAATCAACCAATATCCTGCGCGGAAGACCGCGATTTCGTCGGACCCATCTCCGTCGAAGTCACCCGCCAATGGCGTGCCATCAAGCATGCCGAAGATGTTCGTTTGCGACTTTCTTGTAATCTCAAAATCCTCAGACATTTCTGTAAACGTCCAAATGGCTTCTCCCATCTCGAACCGATCCCACTCGTCCGAGCCGATGAAGCCGACTTGTTGCCAGATCGAATCATCGTTGCCGTCGCCGCTGGTTGCGCGTGGCAGTCCACCGTTTACGACGCTCAGATGCCAAGTGTATTCTTCGCCGGGGTTAGTGGCGTTGGCTTGCGTCTGGAAAGATGCTCCGCGCGAGGTTCCGATAAATGTCGTGAAGGCGCTAGCTTCCGATCCGCCCAATCCACCGATTCCCGTTACTCCTGGTCGTGGTGTGACTGGGTTTGGCGGGATGGCTGGCGTCTGCGGAATCGCTGGCTGAATAGGATCAGGCGTTTCAGGCGGCGGCAGCAACGTCACCGAGACTTCGGTAAAGTTGTTTTGTAAAGACACGCCTCCGTTGTCGACAGAAATACCAACGACCGAATCCATCAGCTGAACATCCGAGAACACAGAAGTCAGCGGAGCAATGGCCGTCTCGGCATCTCCATCGTTGTTAAATGTAAATCCGGTTGTTGTACCGGGGACATCATTGGCGTCCTCAAATCCCTCTGGCTGAACCTCTAGCACAACGTAGCTGCCGGCCTCCAGACCTTGGAACCAGTATTCACCGTCTGCGTTAGTCTCAACGAATACCGGGGCGTCCGGATTTGACGCATCGATGTGGTCATAAAATTCAGGTAGCACTTCGCTGATCGTGACAGGGCGAGGAGCAATCTCGCCTTCTGGGCCAGCGGTGGGATCAATAAAGTAGTACAGTTCAACACGAACTCCGGCAATCGGCGTGTCAACGCCTTGCTGAAACACGCTGTCTCGTTGGTCACGGAACCCTTCAGGTAGTTGCCCATCTGCGGTTTCAAACGCTGGTCCGTCTTCAAACACGCGCCCATGAATCTCAGCTGCCTCATGTTCGCAGAAGTTGTACTGAGTCACGTTCTGGCCTGACTCAACAACAATGTTGGAAATCAGATTTGTCGATGCTGTTCCGTCACCGTCTCCGACTCTCTCTCCACCAGTGAAGAAGTCGTCCGGTTGAATTTGGCGGACGGAGTAAGTCCCCGGCACCAAGCCTCCGAAACTGTACGCACCGTTCTCGTCAGTGACAGTTGTGGCGATGACATTACCATCGGCATCTAACAGTTCGAGAGTCGTTCCTGCGATCGGACGATCTGACGGTGACGTGCCAAATTCGCAATCGCCATCATTGTCAACGTGTACGAAACCAGAGATCTCGGCGAGGAGCAGTTCACCGAAATTGTATTCTTCGCCCTCATCGCCAGGGCCTAAGGTGATAACACAGAATTCGTCGTTGTCGTGTTGTTCACCATTGGTAACACCATCCACTTGGCCGACGGTGTCTATTCCATCATCGAAACCATCAGGTTGCTGTTCCCGAAGCTTATATTCGCCAGGCGGTAGGTCTTCGAAACAATACTCACCGTTCTCATCGGTGATTGCGGTCTGAACAAGGTTCCCATCGACATCGAACAATTCGATGACGACGCCAGCGATACCTTCTTCGCCTTCATCCTGGACGCCGTTATTATTCCGGTCGTGGTAAACGGTTCCCTTGATCGATGCTAAATCGTGTTCGCAGAAGTTATAGTTTACCGCTTCGTCACCGGAGTTTAGCGTAATACCGTCGAAGCGGTCGTTGGATGAAGTCCCAACGGTCTGGCCATCGATGGTTCCCAGCACATCGCCTCCATCGGAGAAGGCGTTTGGCTGAACTTCGACCACCGAATAAGTTCCGGGCGCTAGGGTGTCGAATTCGTATTTTCCATTGGCATCAGTGACGGTTTCGGCAACCAGTTCATTGCTCTGGTCAAACAATTGAATTGTGACGCCGGCGATTGGCTCGAAATTAGGATCGTCCGGAGAGAGCTTCGCCTGACCGGGCGTGTCGACGCTGACATAGCCACTTATCGATGCGTGCTGTAATTCTCCAAAATTATATTCTTGCCCGTGGTCGTCTGCACAAAGCTCGATTTGTGTAAACCGATCGTTGCTGCGGACGCCATTGACTACACCGTCAACGGTACCCGTAGAGTCTTTTCCATCAACGAAAGACGCTAATGGGTCTTGCCCAGGCGGGTAGTTGTTGATTTCCACAACTTCGTAGATGCCCGGTGGTAGGGAATCTACCCAGTAGGCGCCATTTTCGTCAGTTGTGGTGAAGACCGGCTCCATGTCGGCAAACGGATCGTTAGTGACACCGTCTTTGGCTCCTACACGCGTCACCTGAATCAGTACGTCAGCGATCCCTTGCTCGTTAGCATCAAATACACCATCGTTGTTTTCGTCATGCCAGACGTTACCGTGGATCGAGGCTGGGCGAACTTCTTTGAAATCGTATCCGGTCGCCTCAGTGCCTCCGAGTGGAATCTCGATTTCACTAATGACATTGCTATTTCCCGAAGCGTCCTCGGTTACCTCACCGCCTTCGCTACCGGCGTGAGCTCCAACATCGAGAAAACCATCGGGCTGATTCTGCACCAATTGGTACGTCCCGGGCAATAGTCCAAGCTCTGCTGCGAATTCGTAGTTTCCATTAGCGTCAGTCAGTGTCGAAGCGACCGTCTCATACTCTCCGGTATCCTCGTTGAGCAACTGCAAGTCGATCGACACGTTGCTCAGCCCCTCTTCGGAACCGTCGTGAACGCAGTCTAGATCTTCATCGTGGAACACGGTTCCGGAAATGCTAATCGGTTTCTCGATTAACTCATAGGCATCGACGGCACCGGCTGTTCGGTCGGCTTGGCCAGTTTCGTTGTCGCGTTCGAGATCGATCGCAGTACCGACCAGACTCTCTCCCTCGGCAAAGAGCGTGTTGTATTCATCGTAGAAGATGCCTTCTTGTTGGCGTTGGATAAATCCGCCTTCGAGTTCTTCATCTGCAGCAACTTCCAAACCTTCGAAAGTGAAATTCTCGTCGACAAACGTAGCGGTGAACTGGCTTGACTCGAATTCAACACCCGAAGCAATCCGGTCGTTCCGCACGCCCTCAACTTCGTCGACATCGATGGTGAACGCGAAAATGTCTCCGGCCGTGAAATTGTCAACATCAACAGTCAACGTCAGGCCGTCTTCAGAAACGGAGAACCCTTGCACGTCGTCAGCACTAACACCAGAACTGTTAGCAGCATCAAACTGAAATTCATGAAATCCGCCGGTGCCCGGCAAGCTGCCGTCGTTGTCAAAAAACACATCACCGTCGCTGAGTACACCGTTAAGGTCTTGGTCGCCGTTGATGACGAACTGGGACAGCTGCGTTGTTTCGGCTCCGCCTTGAAAAGTGACTTCGAAATGATCAGGCGTTATGTCTTGGCCTGCGTCACCTTCTAGATAGGTCACGCCCGCAATCACAGGATCGGCCGAGAGCACTTTACGCTCTTCCATCACCTCAAAACGACAGCGTCTAAGCGTGGCCTTCTTGATTGCCTCATCGGCGCGTCGATCCTTATCGTTGCCAAGAATCTTTTTTGAGATTTTATTGATCAAGCCCAACGGTCTTCCTCCAAAAGCTAAACGCGAGGTTTAGTTGTCTATTCTTTACTGTGAAAAGTTTGGCCACCGATTGGGCGGTCCAGTTTTACAAACACACGTTTGCGATATCCCATCAGTGTTTCTATTTAAAAAGTCCGCGCCAGCCATCGGAATTGCGAGTCTGACGGTACTGAATATTAGGCTGCGTGTTGGTGGACTTGACGATTGTGTCCAGTTCCGGTTTCCAGATCCTGAACGTCGTATCAAATCCGCCGGAGACTAAAATCCCGTCGGTTGCGGTCAAGCAAGAAACCGTTCCGGTATGCCCTTGGAGTACGCCCATCGCCGACATGTCAGACAGACTCCACAATGTGATCAGGTTATTGCTGCCGGATGTGGCAAAGAAATCGTTGCCTAACAGTTGTGCGGCGAAAAGTTTTCCCGACTGACGAGGGAGTCGAATCGCTGCATCAGGCAACTTCGGGTCGGTCAGGCAAATGTGCTGGTCGTCGGCGACGCTGAGGAGTTTTCGGTCCTCGGTGAATCGGATGCTGCGAACTCTCTGGCGGTGATTCTTGAATGTTGCAAGCTGTGATTGCGTTTGCGTTTCCCAGACCTTAATCGTTCCGCAACGACCGGCAGCGGCAATCCAAGTTCCGTCTTTGGAGAATGCCACAGTGTGGTTGTCGTTACAAGCACAACCCATTTCACCAATCTTCTGACCGCTGTTGGTGGCGAAGATTCTCAACTTCTGGTCGAATCCGACGGTAGCAATTTTCGAACCGTCTTGCGAATAGGCGATGTCAATGATCGCGGCGGGATGCTTCTTGTCAACAACTGGAGTTTCAAGGTCGTCGATGTTGGCAATCAATAGACGTCGATCATTGCCTGCCGTCGCTAAGTGACTGCCGTCGGGAGAAAATTTGGCGGCGCGAACCCAGTCCGTATGCTGTCGCGTTTGGTGGGTAAATTGTCGCTTCGCAATGTCATAGAGGAAAATGAAATGGTCGTCACCCACCACCGCGATGAGATCGCCATCTGCACGCACATCGATACCGGTTACGACTGGATTGCGTCGCGATCGAGTATGAGGCTGAGTTTCAACCACGTCACATCGCCAGTTCAACCGCGCTAGATCCGCCGCAGCAGTGAGAGCAAAGGAGCGCTGAGGTAGAGCGAGTTGCGCAAAGCCGAGTGCAGCGCTTCCCAGAAAAAGTCGACGTCGAATCATCAAAGTTCCTCCTGAACATTTGGCAGCCGATTGCTACAACGCGCACAACAGCTACAGAAATCCTTCGTCACTTATCGGAGGCAACCGGCAACCCGCGCCAACGAATTATGCTCGGCGGAGATGAATCAATCGCTGACAGCGTGCTGTGCTAGCGAGAAAGCGATAGCGTCTTGCGGGCTAAACCCCGCAAGTCCATCAGCTGCAGAAATGGTCTCCGCTGCATGCGCTTAAGACTTGGCATGCTTAGTTCAACAAGATCATGAATTCACGTTCATGCAGAAGTTCATCGTTCATCTGCTTTTTGAGCAGCTAATGAGCGGCTAAATCTTCTGCGTTGCCTTAGGCCAGTGTTTTGATGTCGCACATTTGGGAGCAAATTTCACATTCTATTCGACAAAACGCTCGTTAATCTGAAATCGCGGAGTGCTCCAATACGAGCTCGACGCGCCAGCGAGGAATCCGGAAATCCGCAAAAATATCCGCTCGCTCGCGCTTCGGGCTTGTATTTGTGCAAGTTCAAAACGCGCGTGTCGGTCTTGTATTTGTGCAGCTTGTAGAGGCCGGTGTTAGCCCTTCACAGCCGCGACGATTGCTTTTTCCGTGATACCGAAGTGCTCGTAAAGCTCTTCGAATGGAGCAGATCCACCAAACGAACTCATACCGATAAACTTGCCGCCGCTGCCAAGGTATTTCTCCCATCCCATTTTTATACCGGCTTCGACCGCAACACGATTGGTGACCGAAGAGGGCAAGACAGATTCTCGATACTCTTCGGACTGATCGTCAAACAGCTTCCAACATGGAACACTCACAACGCGCGTTTTCACGCCTTGCTCTTCCAGTTGCTTGGCCGCTTCAACGCAAAGGACAACTTCGCTGCCGGTGCCCATGACAATCGCGTCTGGAGTTCCGTCGGTGTCTTTGAGAATGTAAGCACCCTTGAGCACGCCGTCGGCAGATCCGTAAACCGAGCGGTCGAACGTCGGCATGTTCTGGCGTGAAAGCACAATCACTGTTGGACGAGCCTTATCTTCCAATGCCGCTTGGTAGCATTTAGAGACTTCATTCGCGTCGCCGGGACGCATTACCAACACCCCCGGAATCGAACGACATGCAGCCATGTGCTCGACCGGTTGGTGGGTTGGACCGTCTTCGCCAAGCCCAATCGAATCGTGGGTCATGATGTAGAACACCGGCTGATGCATGATACTACTCAATCGCAGGCTTGGACGCAGATAATCGGTGAACACAAAAAACGTTGCACCATAAGCGCGGATGCCTGAAAGAGACATGCCGTTGCAGATCGCTGCCATCACGTGTTCGCGAATTCCGAAATGGAAATTCTTCCCTGAGTAGTCATCGGCACCGAAATGACCGGCAGCAGGATCATCGTTGTTAGATTTGTTAGACCCAGCGAGATCAGCCGATCCGCCAATGAACCAAGGAATCGCTTTGCAGACTTCTTGCAGGACCTTTCCAGAGCTGGCACGAGTGGCCATTCCTTTTTCATCAGCGTCAAATACAGGCAGGGCGTCTTGCCAACCGGCCGGCAATGTATCGGTTTGAATGCCTTCGAGTTCCGCAGCTTCTTTAGCGAACTCTTTTTTGTAGGCTTCAAATTTCTCGCTCCATGAGGCGTACGCTGATTCGCCACGGGCACCAAGGTTACTGCGGAAGTCTTCGTAGACTTCGCCGGGCACGTGGAACTTTTCCGCGGTCCAACCGTAGTTCTCTTTGGCCAGTTTGATTTCATCTTCCCCAAGAGGCGATCCATGAGCCCCCGAGGTGTCTTGCTTGTTAGGAGCACCGAAACCAATGATACTTTTGACGATGATCAGCGTCGGACGATCATCTGTCGCTTGGAATTTCTTGTAGGCGGCCGATAGAGCGGCCAAATCGTTGGCGTCGGTTACGGTGATCACCTGCCAACCGAGTGCTTCAAAACGCCCGGCGACGTCTTCGCTGAATGCTAGTTCAGTGCGACCTTCGATTGTGATTTCGTTATCGTCGTAGATCCAGCAAAGATTCGAAAGCTTCAGATGTCCGGCCAGCGATGCCGCTTCACAGCCAATCCCTTCCATCACATCACCATCGCTGCAGACGACATAGGTGTCGAAGTCAAACAATTCGTAGCCCGGCCGATTATAAGTCGCCCCCAGCCATTTGGCAGCAATCGCAGTACCGACGCTGTTGCCCAACCCCTGCCCCAAAGGTCCGGTCGTCGTTTCGATGCCGGCGGCGTAACCGTATTCAGGATGCCCTGCACAGGGGCTGTGCATTTGGCGAAAATTTTTGATGTCGTCGATCGTAATCGACTTTCCTTGAGTCAGATTGCCAGCTTTGTCGGTTTTGGCAACTTCAGCGAGGTGCAGCACCGAGTAAAGCAACATCGATGCGTGGCCGCAGGAGAGGATGAAACGATCGCGGCCCATCCAGTTGGGTTGAGCCGGATTATAGTTCATGTGGTGGTTCCACAGTTGGTACGTCAGCGGCGCGAGAGCCATCGGAGTGCCCGGGTGGCCACTATTGGCTGCTTGGACGGCGTCCATTGATAGCGTGCGGATGGTATTGACGGCAGCTTGTTGAGTGTCGAGGGTTGTTGACATAATTCGGTTTTCCTTTATCAGTATTTTTAGCTCGGAGACGTTCTGAGACCGAGCTTCATCATTTGGCAAAAGTCGCTGGAGGTTACCGTGTAGAGCTCGAAGCTCAAACGCAGGTGACGTCCGCGCGATTGGCGTCTGTTTAGATTCAGTCCTTTTTTGACGAATTTATCGTGACAGGATAGACTATTAAACGGTCGATTTCCATGGGGCTGTGTTTGAATCAACCGTTTCAACGACAATCTACTGCCGACCAACTTTCCCATCGCTAATTTAACCTCTGGCGCTCGCATGGCTTACCGTCGCAACACCACTAACAAATTAACAGCTTCTAAACAAACGCCGAAGCAAAGCTTGCCCAGCCCCGTTGAAGTTGTTTCGCGCCGCCAGTTCGGTCGCCAGTTCGGTCGCCTATCGCTTGCCAGCGCTCTGGCGACGGGAACAGCGTTGAGCTTTCTGCCTCCTTCAACCGCCTTGGCCGAACCGCTTTGGCAGCCTGTTCAGCCGCGCGATCGCGAAAACTCACCCAACGAGAAATCGCCGGCGGAACTCGTAACCCCTAAAGCTCAGGCGACTATTAAGAAGGGGTTGAACTTTTTGCTGAGAAATCAAGTTAAATCTGGACGCAATCGAGGCGCTTTTGGAAACGGCGGTTACAGCGGCGGAGTTGCTACTGCATCGCTTGCAGGATTGGCGATGATGTGCGCTGGGCATTCACCGGGCCAAGGCAAATTTGGTAAGGCGATTGACTTCTGTATAGAGTTCGTTTTGAAGAACGTGCGGGAGACGGGCTACATCTCTAAATCCGATGCGGGCAACGAGAACATGTATGGCCACGGATTCAGTATGCTGTTTCTCTCGCAAGCCTATGGCATGACGCAGAAGGCCGAGATTGGCACGAAACTCCGCAAAGCGGTCGATCTGACCTGTCGCACGCAGAATGACCAAGGCGGTTGGCGTTATCAGCCTAAAAAGAGTGATGCCGATCTATCGATTACCGTGTGTCAAATCATGGGACTGCGGGGCGCACGCGATGCGGGAATTGATGTGCCAGACGAGGTGCGGAAAAAGTGTATCGATTATGTAAAGCTGAGCCAGAACAAGAACGGCAGCTTTCGCTACGTTCAGCGCGGCGGTCATAGTACTTTTGCGATGACTGCCGCCGGCGTGACATCACTGTACAGTGCTGGAATCTACGATGGAGAAGGCGTTGAGAACGGCCTGAAATACCTCAAGAAGTTTAAGCCCAATGGAGCGAAGCGTTCTTCGCACTATTTTTATTCCAATTACTACGCCGTACAGGCAATGTGGCACGCCGGCGGAGAGTATTGGAATTCTTGGTACCCCGCCATTCGCGATGAATTGACTAGGTCGCAATCGGCCGACGGTTCGTGGCCGTTCAGCGAGGCCGAATTGCCATACGGTGCAGCGATGGGATGTATCATTCTGCAGATGCCACTGAATTACGTGCCAGTATTCTCACCGTAACCGCTTTTCGCAACGGCGCAAAAAACAGCACGCCGAAAACCCCGAAAGCGTCGACGTGCAGGTATTCAGATTCGAGATTGCACCCTATCGTTTAACACGCGCGCTGCCGCCGGCGATCAACGATTCGACTTCGTCTAAGCTGGCCATTGTCGTGTCACCGGCAGTCATCATCGCTAGAGCGCCATGAGCCGCACCGTATTCGACAGCCTTCTGGCCGTTGCCGCCGGTCAGGAATCCGTAGATCAATCCAGAGGCAAAACTGTCTCCACCCCCAACTCGATCGAAGATCTCCAAGTTCTCACGATGAGTGGCCTGATACAACTCGCCGCCGCTGTCGTTCTTCTCCCAGCACAACGCACCCCAGTCATTGATCGTGGCAGTCTTCACGGTTCGCAAAGTCGTTGCCATCGCTTGGAAATTTGGGAAGTCGCTGATCGCCTGAGCAATCATCTTGCGATATCCCTCGATTGGTAGTTCTTTCAAATTCTCCTCATCCAATCCCTCGACGTGCAAGCCAAGGCATGCGGTGAAATCTTCTTCGTTTCCAATCATCACGTCGACGTAAGGTGCAAGACTACGGTTGACCTTCTGGCAGTTTTCTTTTCCGCCGTAAGCCGCCCACAACGAGGGACGGAAGTTAAGGTCATAGGACGTGATGGTGCCGTGCTTCTTGGCACACTCAAGGGCTTCCTTGATAACCTCAGGCGTTGTATCCGATAGTGCCGCGTAGATTCCACCAGTATGGAACCAACGCACACCAAGCGTTCCAAAGATGTGCTCCCAATCGATGTCGCCAACCTTCAATTGCGACGCAGCCGTGTGGCCGCGATCAGACGTACCCAACGCGGCACGAATACCGTGGCCGCGTTCGGTGAAGTTGATTCCGTTTCGCACGCTACGTCCGCAACCGTCGTAGTCGAACCATTTACAGAAACTCATATCGACGCCGCCGGTCAAAATAAGATTCTCAAGCAGAAGACCGACCTCGTTTTTCGCGAAAGCAGAAACCAGTGCGCCCCGCATGCCAAAACAGCGACGCAAGCCACGCGCCACGTTGTACTCGCCGCCGCCCTCCCAAACATCAAACGAACGCGCCGTGCGGACGCGTCCCTCGCGCGGGTCAAGTCGTACCATGACTTCACCGAGGGAAAGGATATCGAACTGGCATGAATCGGCGGGTTTAATTTGCATCGTTGGCTTCAGAATTCGTTAAAGGTCCTAGTAGTTAATGCACCAGTACAAGGATTTGTCCCTCGGGTCGCCTTTGGCTCCGCGAAGGAACGCTACTTTCACCGAGCCAAAGGCGATTATGCTAATTTTGGGACAAGGCCTGAGTGATTTTCAATACCGGTGATTGGTAATTCGTAACATATATTAATAGAGAATAAAGTTGATCCAAGGCCTGTTTAACGACGAGGGCTGACGTTTCGATCCTTTTCAACTTCAGCGCGAGCGACGATCAAGAACCGTATAGCGAGAACCGTTTATCCGGCGATCTCATTGGCAGCGGTTGCAACGATCACGATGCCCAGTTTATTCGCCGTAGCGATGGTGGCTTCTTGGTCCAGCACGATCGTTTTGCCTGACTCGATCGCGATCACTTTTCCGCCGGCCTTATGAAGTGTCTCAACGGTTCCCTCGCCGATTGTCGGCACGTCAAACCGCATATCCTGATTAGGTTTGGCCACTTTGACCAGCGTCATGCCGCCGCTCTTACAAAGTTCGCCAGACCGGGCGATGCATGCGTCGGTTCCCTCGATGGCCTCCACCGCGATCACCGCTTGATCTTTCACGATCACGCTTTGCCCAATATCCAGACGGCCCATTTCTTTGGCTGCCGTCCAGCCGAAACGGATGTCTTTCCATTGAGCGTCATTTGGTTTGCGATTGGTCAGCGTTCCCTGTTTCACCAGTAACTCCGGAGCGTAATCGGTAGCGGGCAGGAATTCAATTCCGTTGGCAGCGTAAAGCCTCGTCACCGTCAGCAGTAGCGTGTCGTCTTTGCGATCAACAGATTTGGTCAAAAACACAGGATAGAAGTGTCGCCAGAAAGTCAGGTCTGGGAAATGCCTGATCAGACTAAATCGCTCGAAAATTTTTGTTTTGAAAACTTTGCCGGCCAACGTCGCGTGAACCACGCCCGAAGATTTCAAGTAGCGAATCTGAGCCCCCATCCGCCCCATGCCAAATTCACGATAGTCATCGCAAATATCTGCCAACCGCGGATCGGCGTGGTCCTTGATCCCCATGCAGTAAACTTGGTATCCGTCAGATTTGAGCGTTTGAGCAACGCGCACCGGAAAATTGCCCCAACCGGCAATCAAGCCGATCCGGCGGTCGGCGTCGCTTTCGTGTGAGCCGCGCGAATTTAGTTGAAGGTCGACGGTGGACATGTTTGGGGTACAAAAATTTCGGACGATTTTTCCCAACCTCGACCTCATCCTAGCGAATTAGCAAGCATGCGTCACGACTGAATTCGAGTGGCGTAAGCTTCAAGCTTGCGAATTCTGCTCGATTGAATGATGACAAGCAGGATACTTGCCCCACATTTGCAGTTGAAACAGATCACTCTAGCCAGCAGTTTCACTTTTGGTCAAAATTGCTGCCGGTCGGATGAACGCAGGCCCCGGTCGCCAGCAAAGCACTTTCTATAAGTAACAGGAGAACGATTTGAGTTTTCACTCTACGCTGCGGCCGGAGCAAATTGTCAAAACCATCAATACGCTTGAAGGCAGGATTGAAGAGCGATTTCCTGACTCAAGCCTGCGGAAGGTTTGCCACGAACTGGCCGAAGTCT
>CALHPU010000060.1 GCA_938036435.1 uncultured Pirellulaceae bacterium
ACAGCTTTTTTCGAGAATTTCATTAGAGGGATTTCGTCAGCGGCAACGGGACGACTGAAGTAGAAGCCTTGAAATTCGGCGCAGCCGTTGTCTTTGAGGAACTGCACCTGTTCCAAGGTCTCGACGCCTTCGGCAATTACCTCAAGCCCCAATGTTTCCGCCAGCATGATAATGCTGCTGGCGATTACGCCGTCGTCGCCATTTGGAATGTCTTTAACAAATTCTCTATCAATTTTAAGTTTGTCCAAAGGGAATTGGTGAAGGTAAGCCAACGAGGAGTATCCAGTGCCAAAATCATCGATACTTATTCTACAGCCAAGCCGGCTTAGCTGTTTAAGTTTCTCGATGACTTGGTCAACGTTATCGATAAGGATTCTCTCAGTAATTTCTAATTCAATTCTATTCGGGGCGACGTCAAATTCGGTCAATGGCCGAACAACACTTTCCACGAAATCGTCATCAATAAATTGGAGGGCACTGATGTTCACCGAAACGATTTTGTCATGCCCAAGCTTTTTCCACTGAGCCTGCTGGCGACAGACTTCTCGGAGGAGCCACTTGCTGACTTCTACAATTCGTCCTGTGTTCTCAAGCAGCGGAACGAAGCGAGCCGGTGAGATGACTTCGCTCTCGTGTCGCCATCGAAGCAGTGCTTCGGCCCCAACCATCTTTCCAGAGTTCGCATTGAATTGGGGCTGATACTCCAAGTAAAACTCATCACGATCCAGAGCAACGGCCAGCTGGTCATTCATCAGCCGGTTGGCGCTCAAGCGATCTGTCATCTCAGATCGATAGCGAGCAACGTTCTGGTTGTTGCGTTTGGCGTGATACATCGCTGTATCAGCAAATGAAAGAACGTGTTTTCCTGTTTGGGCATGATCTGGGCAAAGCGCGAATCCAACGCTTGTGCCAAGGGTGAGTTCGATTTCGCTCAAGTGGTATCGTGCAGTAAGGGTTTCAACAATCTCGTGGCCGATAGAGTCAACTTTGGCCACGTCTATTATGTTATCGAACATTACGCAAAATTCGTCTCCCCCTAACCTCGCAACACTGGCCCGATCGCCAAAGCTAATTCTCAGGCGTTTTCCAATCTCCACTAACAGTTCGTCGCCTGTCGCGTGTCCCAGCGTGTCATTAACCTCCTTGAAGCGGTCCATGTCGATCAAAAACAGTGCGACTTTTTCTTCTTCAGTGGCTCGCTTGACGCAATCTTCCAGTTCGATTTGAAACTGATACCGGTTGGTTAGTCCCGTCAATGAATCAGTGGTCGCAAGTTGCTCCAGCTCGTTGCTGCGTTTTTGCAGACTGCTACTAAATTTGACCAATCCTTTAGTTTGGTTTTCATAACTTGTCTCCGC
Source organism: uncultured Pirellulaceae bacterium (assembly GCA_938036435.1). Taxonomy (GTDB): domain Bacteria; phylum Planctomycetota; class Planctomycetia; order Pirellulales; family Pirellulaceae; genus Mariniblastus. Next base: position 1,359 of record CALHPU010000060.1, read on the forward strand.
CTGGTGGCAACAGAAGTAGGTGCAGAATGCTGTACCTAGGGACAACACTAAGTCGTCGAGGTGACCTCCGATAGTTTCTTGAAAGCCGTATAAGTAGTAAAAGTACGCGAAGAAATAGAGTAGCGTCACCAAAAACCAGTAGGTGGCCTGACGAATTCCAAAAAGGCACGAGGCAACTAGAATCGAAATGGTGAAGAAGAATCGTGTTGTTGCAAGATCAGGATGAGAGACCGAGACAAAAAAGAGCCCCGCCCCACTGCAAAGCAAATACAGATTCATGGTGGCTAGGAATTTCTGCTTCTTTCGAAATAAGAATTGAATGCAGAAATAGGAAAGAACCTGAATCTGGCAGATCGTGGCGGCCGCCTGGTACCCGCGCAACCAGAGATAGACGCAGAAGAAAGCCCATGTCAGGAATATGACATCGACCAGTAGCCATACGCGCTTCGCACGAAGGTGGTCTTCTTCAACCAAGGAAGTTGAAAAATGATCTAATTGTGGTTTCTGGAACAGCATATCAGTAGCTCGCGGCGCAGCTGCTCGTCAATGGCAGCCCACCGTCGGCGCTTAGTCGTCTTTCGGATTCCTTCTTCGATCTTGAGGTTAATTTACCGCGCAGTGGGACGCAACGCGCGTTCCTCGGGCGCAGCCAGATTTCAGTGAGAAGATGTAGCTTTTAAGAGAGTGAAAATGTCCCCGCTCTTCTATAAAAGAGTCAAGGAAATACGATCGACACCTGAACGACAACTTTTTAAGGTTTGTGACGATTATCCTGGATCAATGTCATTACTGGCAGGCATGTTTTTGAGCAGTTTTGCAAGATGCGAAATGCTCTGGCGGTGGGATCGATCTATACGCCGTGGTTCAACCTAGTGCGGGCGCACAAAAGAAAAGCGTCTCGATTCAGGGAAATCGAGACGCTTGACTTATCCTCTAAGTTTGGACTTAGTGCGACTAACGTCGGCGTCGGCGAGTCATGAAGCCAAAGCCAGCCAAACCTAGCAATGCCAATGAGTTTGGCTCCGGAACAACTGAAGGCACCGTGCTGAACTGCAGGTCGAAGTGGCGTGCCACAACACTTCCTGCTGGACCGCCGCTGTTGTCAAAAGTGACTGTTGGTGTAAGAGCAAAATCAGTAGCAGCAACCCGGAAGCGGAATGCTCCATTATCAGGCGCAGAGAGAGTGAGATTAGTACCGTTGACGTCGGCGTTCTTGTCGAGATCAGTTCCAGCACCGACTCCGCCTCCAATGGCTGCTCCTGTGAAACCGTCGAACACGATGGTGTCTCCAGCAGAGTTTGTACCTGAGACGTTCAGTACTGAAAATTCAATCCCATTGAGGCTACCAAACCCAGTGTCAGTACCTTGGTTGAACGCTCGCGGAGTCGCGCCGTTTGTTCCAGTGCCTCTAAGAGTGAACATCACGGTGTCGTCCAAAGCTCCGTCCATGTCAAAATCTTGATTGGCGACTGTGAGAATATAGTCGAGTGGGTCTGCCGCCGTCGCAGAACCTGAGGGGGCGTTGCCGCCAACCGAAACGAGCGTGAAATCAGTGCTGCCAAATGCACCGTTTCCTCGAACATCGAGGGCGGTAATGTTGACGATCCCGGCTTGTGCGCTGGTAGCTAAGCATAAGATTGCGATTGAGGCCGCAGCCACAAAATAATGCAGTGTAGATTTCATTGTTGTATCGCCTATCGAAAGGTGTTTGGAAGTGACAGTGACTCTCGGTAATATTACAACATGCCGAGAGTCCCTAACCGAGAAATGATTGCAGACTAAGTATGAATCAAAATTGTCTGCAATTCAACGTTTACAGTCATGAAAATCAAAATATTGCTAACAATTTACCCTGGTTGCCCAAATTTGGTGTTAGGGTGCCATTAGATGAGAATCAGCCAGCAACCAAAAGGCTTGTTGAGAACTGCTGATTCTTAACGGCGTGCAGGGCACCGTTAGCGTTGCTGTTTTGACTCGAAACGTGCAGCGATAACTGATCACCGGCTTTCGATCGCACCAATATCAATTCTTCCGTTGGTTCGATTTCGTCCGTAGACATCGAGGAAGTAGTGATCGCCAGCGTCGAGGCCGAAATCAATGGCGCGGCTATCTGAAGCGGGTTCGAACGTGCCGGGGATTAAATTGGCGTCGCCAACAATGTTGCCTGCAAGCGCTACTTCACGTGTTGGGCCGTCAAACAGATTGAAGTAGAAGAAGGCGCGGTCTGAGTCGAACTGAAACGCAGCGAATTTTCCGGGGGAGGAAATCAGAATGTTGTTGTAAACATAAACGCGTTCAGACTCCGACACAGTTACCTCTCCACCAAAATCAAAACTATCAAGATTGTTCTGGCAGGTATTGTTGCGGATACGAATGTTCTGGCTCAGATAGCAGTGGATGCCTTGTCCGCCATTGTTGAAGCACAGATTGTTTTCAATAACCGTCAGGCGATTGTAGCGCCTGCCATTGCCGCCGGATTGTTGATTGAAGAAGTCGTCGACAACAATTCCGTTACCATCAGTGGGGCGACCAAATCTTGGATTGTCAATCAGATTACGATTGTTGAACGAAGTGTTGTTTCGAATGATGATTCCAAAACGACGGCTATCAGAACCCCGGTACTGGGGTTGATAGACGGAGATTCCGCTGTGTTGGTTGCGATCGTAGAATGCGTTTCCGTGGACGATGTTCCACTCGCAGAGGATCCAATCAGATTGGTCAAATCCGATTCCGCCTCCCCGGCAATCTCGTACTCTGCAATTTCGAACCGTGACGTGATGACAACGGGCGAAATTAATTCCCTTGGTTTGCCCTGTTAGTCCAGCGTTGGTTATGTCGAGCCCATTGATCTCAATGTAGCTTTGGTCCTGCGTAAAAACGTCACCGAACAATCGGGCGCCCTCTTTACGTTCGGATCGCAACACAATTTCTCTGCCGGGCCGACCGCTTTTGCGAATGCGCACTCGTTCGTTGTAGACACCGGCTAAAAGAATGATGGTGTCGCCCGGGGCGGATGCATTGATGGCGTGCTGGATGGTTTTCCATGGCGTCGCGCGATTTCGAGCTTGTGCACGTGATCTGGCGTTGCTTCCCAAAGGCGAAACGTGAAGCGTGTCTGCTAGACAAGTGGTCGAAGCCAAAATTGATAAAGCGGCTACCATCAATAGTTTCGCTACAAAGGCAGGTTGATTCAACGAAGTGCGTGTCATGATGAGCTCGTTTTAAAAAAAGTGTTGCAGCAATAAAGAACCTGCATCATACGGTCGTTCCTCAATGTTTCGGGAGAGACAACCGATCCAAAATTGTACCTGCGTGAGAAGATGTGGCAATAATCACACGGTAGGAAATCGAATTTAGCTAGAGCGGGGTGTTACGTCGCAGCCTCGGCAATTATTGCCCTTTGCGATGCGTTGGCTCGGGTTTCCCGGGGCGGAAAGACTGAATGTTCTCAACCGTCAGAGTGATGTTTAGCTCGCCCGAGACTCGATCTGCCACCGAATTTACGATGGCGGACAATTGATCTGGGTTGGCGGCAACCCGCGCGTTGACCAACAGATCAGCCGACAGCGCTTGGATCTCGCTGGCAAGGCTCAGGTCGGTTTGTGAATCCGAGGCAACTCGGTTTGCGACTGCGGCATTGTCGAGCGTCTGGCCGAGGACTTTTAAATGAGCGATCTCGCATTCTGCTTGGTCAAGAAGTTCGCCAACCCCTGTAACCAGCTGGACTACCAGCTCGTCCAGCCAGAACGGTTCCGCGGCACGGGCTTTGATCTGGCAATTCAGCCATCCTAACTCGGCCTCTCCTTGAGCGTAGATGTCGTAGTCCACATCCATCATGGCATCGCGTTGGCGGCGTGGTTGTTCTGTGACTGCAACGACCTCCTCAAAATTGAATTCGGTTTTTGCACTGGCGCAGATCGCGGGGACGGTAGGAAAACGTCTGGCAATTTGGTCCAGCAACGTTTGCTGTTGCTCTTGGGAAAGCTTGTCGGCTTTATTGACGACGATGGCGTCCGCTTCTTCAAGCTGTTTGAGGAAGATGTATTCGGCTTTGGGTGAGAAGCCCTTTCCCGGAGTATCTGCAAGGATCTTTCGCCCGTGCTCGGGTTTTAACAGCACGACCATCGGACCGACTTCAAAGCGGTCTCCAAAGATTTCTGCCATGGGTTCGGCGACCGTGGCCACCAAATCGGTGCAGCTGCCAACCGGTTCGGCGATGACGATGTCTGGAAGCTGATTAGGATTGGGTGCCAAACCTGAGATGGTCTCGACGAGATCATCGAATTTACAGCAGAAGCAGGCTCCCGGGACCTCACCGACGTCAAAACCTTGAGCGCGTAGCGTGTGTGTATCGACCAAATCATAAGCTTGATCGTTAGTCACCAGCGCGACGTTTTTGCCTTGGGCGACGTAGTGCGAGGCAAGTTTCCCGATGGTCGTCGTTTTGCCAGCGCCTAAAAAACCTCCAATCATAAGGAATCGGATCTTCTTCATTTTCACAAATGGTTGTCAGGTGTAGTTAAAGTCAGTCTATTTATGGGAGAGTATACTGTTTGAACCAGTGGCTAAGTGATCCGATTCGATGCGATTGGATCCGATTCGCGAAATCTTCCTTCGACGTCTTCATGCGTCACAGTTCTTCGTTCCCCTTCTCACTTCTGCAGTCCAAGTATTTTGAACCAGCTACTAAAAATCGAGGGCGGAAGTGCTGCATTTCCTGATGGGCCGCCAGCGTGGCCAGTTGCCGGTGATGCCATTTTCAAATCTGTTAACGATGCACTGATCAGCGGACAGTGGGGACTGTATGAAGGCGAGTTGCTTGAACAAACTCATTCCGCATTACAGAAAATGTGGGGGCTGTCGCACTGCTTGCTGTGTTCCAGTGGGACGGTTGCCGTCGAACTGGCCTTACGCGCCGCCGGTGTCAAAGCCGATGATGAAGTGATATTAGCGGCCTATGATTTTCCGGGAAACTTTCGCGCGATCGAAGCCATTGGAGCGCGACCGGTGCTGATTGATGTCCTTCCAGGCCGTTGGACAATTGATGCCCGGCATTTGAAAATGGCGACGTCCGACAAGACTCGCGCGGTCATCGTGTCGCATCTCCATGGTGAAACGGCCGACATCGAATCGTTGGTTGCCATCGCTCATGACGCTAAAATTCAAGTCATTGAGGATGTTTGCCAATCCCCTGGTGCAATGCTCAATGGCCGGATGCTTGGCACGTTCGGTGATGTTGTCACCCTCAGTTTCGGTGGCAGCAAGCTCTTATCCGCTGGCCGCGGTGGTGCGGTGTTGTGTGATGATGAATCGTTGCTGCAGCGCGCACGTATTTTCGCCCATCGAGGCAACGATGCGTTTCCGTTTTCTCAGATGCAAGCCGCGTTGCTTTTGCCGCAGTTGTCCCAACTTGAAAGTTTCAACCAACGCCGATTGTCGGCAGTCCAAAGAATTACAGCAGCACTCTCGGAGACAAAGTGGCTGCAATCGCTGGAAGTGGGCAGCCTTCCGGCGGGTAATATTCCAGCGTTCTATAAACTGCCCATTCGTCTCAAACAAAACGCACCTTACGAACGTGCCGCATACCTAGACGTCGTTGCTCAAGAAGGCATTATGCTTGCCGAGGGGTTTCGCGGGTTCGTCAAACGCAGTTCCCGACGCTGCCGAAAGGTGGGCGATTTGAAACATTCTCGTTCCGCCGCCGCGATGACAATGTTGTTGCATCACCCAATTTTGCTCTCAAGCAACTCCGATATCGACCGATTGATCGAAGCGCTCGGGCGTGCGGAGAGGTACGTGATCGGGTAGGATGAAGAGCCCTCCTACCCTGCCCCGGAAACAAATGTCTGCCAAGAAAGAATCTTCAAACCTCGCCGCTATTGCATTCGCAATGTTGTTTCCGACGGTTTTGACGTGGGTGTATTTCGTGTTGATGGCTGACTGGGCGGCCTCAGCGCAGCAATCGGCCTACGCAGTTTTGAAACTGGTTCAGTTCGGTTTTCCCGCCTATTGGGGCTGGCGTTGGTATCGGGGAACACTCCCTGCCCTCTTACCCGGAAGGCAGCATCCGGAACTGGCCGAAGCAACAGATCAGGACCATTCAAGGATCCCTGGAACCGGTTGGTTGGTCTCGGTTTGGTTTGGATTATTCGTAGCAGCGAGCATATTCGCCGGTTATTGGTGTCTGAGCCGAACGGGTTGGATTGAGGCTTCGTTTTTGGAAACTGTCCGCCAGAAAGTTTCGGGGATGAACCTCAATACTCCCTTGCGATTTGCCGCGTTGGGTGTGTTCTACTCGTTGATTCACAGCTTTTTAGAGGAATACTATTGGCGTTGGTTTGTGTTTGTGAGGCTAAGAGATTATTTAAGTGATGGCCAAGCGATGCTCCTGTCGAGTCTTGGGTTTATGGCTCATCACGTGATTCTGCTGGCGACCTTCTTTGGCTTAGGCTCGCCATTAACTTGGTTATTTTCGGCAGGCGTCGCGTTTGGCGGGTGTGTTTGGGCGTGGCTTTACCGTCATACAGGAAATTTGCTCCATCCATGGATCAGCCACCTGATCGTTGACGCAGCACTGTTCACGTTGGGGTATTTCCTTGTGTTTGGTTGAATTAGCAAGCTCCGCTAGGCGACATTATCAAAACCGTGAAAGTGGTCTACAATGTCCTTCTGCGGGTGAATTTAGGATGAAAGAATTACCGAGCCCAAATAGGAATGCACTCGTTTGGGGCTCGCCAGAATATTTTGTGGGAATCAATGGACGACAAAAATACCAACCTCAACGACGGCCCTGACAAAAAGCAGCCTCGGCCTCAACGAGCTTGGAATCCGTGGCTACCTTTAATGCTGATCTGTTTTATCGGACTGATGGTGTTCCTGATGTTCTCGACAGCCCAGTCTAAGATTAGCTACACCTATTTCAAGAATCTGATCGACGGGAAAGACTACAACGGCAAACAAATCTTCGATGCCGACCAAAATCCCGTCCCGACCAATATTGAATCCGTGGAGATCATGGATGGCTACAAGGCCAAGGGAACCTTTATCACGTTGCCAGAGGCGGAGCCACGCAAAGACGAAAATGGGGAGTGGATTCCTCAGAAGCCGGGCACCAAACTGGAGCGTGAGTTTACTGTTCAGCTTCCGCCAAGTAGCGAATCCATCAATGAATTGGTGAAGAAGCTCGAAGACAAGGGCATCAACACACGTGCCAGCTCCAACAGTGAGTGGATGAGTCTCTATTCGGCTCTATTCACGATGCTGTTTTTGGGGATCCTGTTATTCATGCTGTTCAGTCTTCGCCGATCGCAAAACCCAATGATGGGCGGAGGAGGATTCCTGTCGAGTTTTACCAAAAGCCCGGCCAAAGAATACGAAGCGAACGAACATCCGATTACGTTTAAGGACGTTGCTGGACTAGAAAACGTCAAAGCGGACTTGTTGGAGATTGTTGAATTCCTTTCAGACCCAACGAAGTTTGCCAAACTCGGTGGTAGAGTCCCCAAGGGCGTCTTGCTGAATGGGCCTCCCGGCACAGGCAAGACGTTGTTGGCTCGCGCTGTTGCCGGCGAAGCCGGTGTGCCGTTCTTCAGCGTTAACGGTAGTGAATTTATTCAGATGTTCGTTGGTGTCGGCGCCAGTCGCGTGCGGGATTTGTTTGCGACCGCCAAAAGTCAATCGCCGGCCATTATCTTCATAGATGAGGTCGATGCTGTCGGTCGCCAACGTGGTGCTGGGTTGGGTGGCGGACACGACGAGCGTGAACAAACATTGAACCAAATCCTCGGCGAGATGGATGGATTTGACAAATCGGATTCTGTGATCGTGGTGGCGGCAACCAACCGTCCGGATGTTCTCGACCCAGCGCTTCTGCGCCCTGGGCGTTTTGACCGACACGTGACCGTTTCACGACCGACCAAAAAAGGACGATTTGAAATCTTCAAAGTTCACGTGCGGGATGTTCCGTTAGGGCCGGACGTTGATTTGGACGTGATGGCTCAGGCGACCGCTGGAATGACTGGCGCTGACATTCAGAACTTGGTGAACGAGGCTGCTTTGTGGGCCGGACGGCATAACAAGACACAGGTCGAGATGAGCGATTTTTATTACGCTCACGACAAAGTTTTGATGGGGGCGGCCCGTGAAGAAGCGATGACGATCGAGGAGAAGGAACGGACCGCCTATCACGAGGTCGGTCATACGTTGGCAGCGTGGTATCAAGAGTTGTCACCGCCGGTGCACAAGGTCACCATCATCCCGCGCGGTCGCGCGTTGGGAGTAACGCAAATTGTGCCCGACGAAGATCGAGTCAGCATGTCTCGTCAGGAACTGAATGAACATCTTGTGATGTTGATGGCCGGTCGAGCGGCGGAATGGTTGATCTATAAAGAGTTAACCGTTGGTGCTGAAAATGATCTCGAACGTGCCACTTCGATGGCGCGGCGGATGGTGACACATTGGGGGATGAGTGAAAAACTTGGCCCGGTGAGTTACAAGATGAGCGACGAAGATCCGTTTCTTGGGCGGGAGATTCATAAGAGTCGCCAATTTAGCGAGCACACCATGGAGGTGATCGATGAAGAGGTCCACTTGGTACTCGATAAAGCGGCCAAAGATGCGGCTGAGTTGTTGAATAAATACCGCGAGCAATTGGAAACTTTGACCAAGAGCTTGCTGAAGGAAGAGGAACTTGATCGTCATGAGATCACAGCCCTGATCGGTCCTTCTTTGCACCAACAGCGTAAGGAGAGTAACGCCAAACGCATTGTAAAGTACAGTGAGAAAGCGGCGTCTAACGGTTCGGCCTCCAACGGCAGCGCCAGTGGCGAAGCGGAAGCTGAGGATGAATCAGTCACCGAATCGGAAAACAGTTGAATGCTGTTATCAAAGCCACCTTCAAAATCGATTGGCCTGAGCACTATGTTCAGGCCGATTGTTTGCGCCGCTTGTTTGTGGCTCACGTGTTGTGGTGTGGCATGGGCGCAGTTTCCTCTCCCTCCCGAAAATGAGACGATCAATTCCGTTCCAGCCAATAATGTGCTGGTCAATCCTGTAACCGAAGGGCCGCTGATCATTGCCGCGCCGGCTCCCTCAGAGGTTGCCAAGAAGCCCAAGCCCAAAACAGTGACGGTCAAGGTAAAGCAAAAAGGCAAGACCTTTTACGGGAAGCCTTTGGTCACCGATGGGAAGAACATTGCAGTTGTTCGATGGGATGGCAGGCTGACGACGTTTCCCATCAACGATCCCTTGATCAAGGTCACCAAGTACAGCGACGGATTCAAACCTTATTCAACCGCCGAGTTAAAGCAACGGTTGAAGAAGTATTTTGGAAATCGCTATACGATTTCGACGACCGAGCATTTTGTCGTTATTCATCCTAAGGGTGGAACTGAATATTGGGCGAAACCTTTTGAGCGACACTTTCAACGGTTGAACGATTATTTTTGGGCGCACGGTCTAAAAACGTCCAGTCCGGAATTTCCTTTGGTCGCGATCGTGTTGCGTAGCCGTAAGGAATTTGACCTGCAATTAAACAAAGAAGGTTTATACAGCAAAAACGTCAACGGGTTCTATTCAACAAAATCAAACCGGATCACAACTTATGCGCCAAATGGCACGCTTCTGACGCCCTCAGGCGCAAGGCAAACAGCCGGCTGGCTGGAGAAATCGTCAACGATCATCCATGAGGTCGCTCATCAGATCGCGTACAATTGTGGTGTGCATAACCGTTTTAGTACTGTGCCCAAGTGGACTTCTGAAGGGTTGGCGACGATTTGTGAGACGCGCGGCGTCTACGATTACAAAAGATTTCCCAACAGGGCAGACCGAGTTAATCGGTTGCGGCTTGAATCGTATCGACAAATGAGCTTTGCCGGAAAAACCAATGGGAAACTTCTGGAATTACTTCAAAGTGACAGGCTTTTTGATACAGACCCGGAACTCGCCTATGCAGTGTCTTGGGCGATCAGTTTTTATCTCAATGAAACCCGTCAGGCCGAGTACCTAAACTATCTGAAAAGAGATGCACTTCGGGGAGATTTTCGCAGCCATACAAAATTGGATCGTGTTGCTTTCTTCGTGCGTCATTTCGGCAAGAATATTGCTGATCTTGAAGACAGAATGAGAGTTTTTATCGACACAATCAATTAGGGTTGCAGATTCACCGGCCTGGAAATGGGCAGTGTAGAACTGCTATCTCAATTCGCATAAAAACTTTACTTCTGCCCAAAAGGATGGGATAATAAAGCGTTCATGTCGCGTCTAATTGCTCGCGTCTGAAAAAATTGGCAAAATTTCCAGAAATGAAGTGACGATCAAAAAGAATTTGCCACCAACGGTTGAACGTTTCAGAGAAGAAACTGTCGTCCGCAGCCCGGACGCGTCAAATGTTGATCCTGATGCCGACAGCAGGAAGCTCGCTCCGGTAGCCGGTCAGCCGCTTTGAAACCTTAAACCGTTAAATTACTTCAACATTATGGGTGTCTTGTATGGGCGATTCCGCTGATGCAATTGGGGTTTCGGACCCTGATTTGGATGCTCGTCTCAACTTCCTTAATCCGTCTAAAAACTCGATTCAATCTTCGAAGCCAAATTCAAGGCAGCTCGAAGTGGTAGACGAAGGTGTGGACCCAAAGCCACGGCTTGAATTTCCAGCAGCTCGTCTTGGTCGGATGCGGGCCGCCGACGTAGAGTCGCCTGAAGAAGAAACAAAGCAACCTGCAAAAAACGAGTCAGCTGCGGTTGTGCGTAGACGCCGACGTGAGCAGCAACGGGCACTTCTTGCGGCAAAAAAAGCGGACCGAATCGCCAGGCGGTTGGCGATTGAAGAAGGCGAAGCCTTGGAGGAAGGCTGGCGCAAGCGTTATCGAGTCTTGATGATGGCTTGGTGTGTAGGTTTATTGTTCAACGTTCTGATTTTGGTCTACCTTGGGTGCTGCATTGCATCATGGGGGCCCGATCAGCAACCTCTGACGTTGAATTTTTCCGAAATCGAAATGCAGGTAAGTGATTCGCCCGAGGTGGATTTTAGTTTGCCGGTCGAGCTGGCGACCGAAGAGAGCGACGCAGAATTTGATCAGACGCTGGCCGAAGTGTTAACTGTCGATGCGGAGATGGATTGGTCGGAGGAGCAAGCTCCAATTCTCAATCCTTTGGGAGACGGTTTGTTCGACGAGGTAGATCCGGGGGGCAGTGCGATCGCCGGGGACTCCAAAGAGGAAGCTGGTACAAAAGGGACTTCCTTCTTTGGCCTTGAGAGCCGCGGGGATCGGCTGGTTTTTGTCGTCGACTGTTCGGGCAGCATGGGTTACGAGCGGCGTTTTGAACGAGCCAAATACGAATTAGGCCAGTCATTGCGGTTGATGGAAGCGAATCAAGAGTTTCTGGTGGTGCTTTACAATGACGGCATCTATCCCATGCTCGACACGCCCCTGAAGAAGACCAAGCCGATCAGGGCGACCGACAGAAATGTCAAGCTGGTTATGGAATGGATTGATTTTCAAACGCCGGCCGGTTTTACGCTTCCTGCTCGCGCGATTCGGGGATCGCTGGAGATCAAACCGAGCTCGATCTTTTTCCTGTCCGATGGCGAACTGGATGATGATACGGTCGAGATGTTGCGGGAGTTGAACGTTTCGAATTCTGCGACGGGAGCTAGGAAAGTACCAGTGCACACCATCACCTTGGGCTCGACCGGCGCTGGAGCTGGGACGATGAAGCAAATCGCTCAAGAAAATGATGGACGGTTTACTTGGGCAAAATGAACTTGAGAGGAACGGGATTTGGCGTGCAGCCTCCTTGGAGTTCCCTAGGCCGTACTTTTGAAGTTGCACAAATACGAGCCCGAAGCGCGAGCAGATATTTCCGAGGATTCCCGGATTCCTCGCTTGCGCGTCGGGCTTGTATTGATTCCTCGCTTGTACGTCGGGCTTGTATTAAAACGCTTCGCGAGTTCAGCTTTACGTGGCTTTATCGAACAGAACGCGCGTGAGGGAGCTATAAAATTACAACCGCGAAAAATGCGAAATGAACGAAAGTAAAGATCGTATTGCGATCACTGTTTTGGGGATAGTTTGCGACTAGTAGTCTGTCAGAGCTGAGTTGACATGTAGTGGGATTCGCCAGAATTCCTGATCGACCAAGGATTTCTGGCGAAATCCACTACGCGCGACTACTCATTTCAGCTTGGACGAACCACTAAAAAGGTTTTCGCGTATTTCGTTTCTTTCGCGTTTGTAAAAATCACTTCCGGGGGAGCCTGATTGGCAATCTGGGGGACGATTTCGATTTGCTGTCCGAGTTATTTATTGGATCGCATTGGACAGGGCTGTCGCTTAGGCTCGTTGCGATTCCGCCATGAAACGCAGGATCAAATCCATGGCGGCAGCTTCTTGTTCTCCTGCCGTTTTTTCGACGATGACTTTCAAACGGCTCATCGAATCTTCGATTTCTTGTTTGGGCAGGAAATCTAGACGAGTCGCAAAAATGGCCGCTTCTAGGACCGCGTGTTTGGCGCGATTAAAGCCCCAAAAATCACGAAGTTTTCCCTGACGAACGGTTGAGCAATTCAAATTCATCCGAGCGCTTGTTTCGTCTATGAACCCTACCTTGAACTCATAAAATCGGCAGGCATCGGCAAGGATCTTACCTTCGATCGATTCGGCATCAATCAGAGTAGGGTTCTCTGGTTTTTGGCCAATCGACGTCAGCGCGAACAGCATCACGTCATCGGTCACATGCATCACTCCGCAGCGCGTACGCTTGAGGTTCGCGAACGTCCGGGAGGTGTCGAACGGACGCAGCTGAAACTCTTCAATCACACCACCGCCACCCGAAGAGACGGTCGGGCCCATCGGCGAAATGTTCGTTGTGCCGTCTTCGTTGGACGTGGTGACAATTGCTTCAAGGATCATAGCGGCTCACGTTTGGGAAGGAGGAGAAACACCCGCGATGTTCAAAAAGTTAGCCAGCAACTGATATCCTTTTTCGGTCAGTATCGATTCCGGATGAAACTGCAGGCCAACGACCGGCGATGTTTTATGCTCCACCGCCATAATGGTTCCGTCATTGGCCAGCGCCGTCACTTTTAAACACTCGGGCAATGTTAGTTTCTCGGCGATCAGTGAATGGTAGCGTCCAACATTTAGCGGGCTGGGGATATCGGCAAACATTGGCGAATCAGTGTGGTCGACAGCGCTAGAGCGACCGTGCATGGGCCCGCCCGAGCGAATGACTTGTCCGCCGTAGCCTTGGACGATGCATTGATGACCCAAGCAAACTCCCAAAATTGGAAATGTTTCAGCCAGCTCTTTGACCACTGCTATAGATACTCCCGCTTCATCTGGCGTACGTGGGCCTGGCGAAATGACAATCGCTGCCGGAGACAGAGCTCTAATCTCTGAAACAGAAATCGCATCGTTTCGCACCACTCTCGTGCGTTGCCCCAGCTGGCGAAAGTGTCGGGCAAGGTTGTGAACGAAGCTGTCGTAATTGTCGATGATCAGTATTTCGCTCATGATGAAGCGCTCTCCCGTTGCTCCATCGATGTTGCGCGAAGGATGCCGGCAGCTTTGGTCCAAGTCTCTGCGTATTCGGCTTCGGGCGACGACTGGCTGACGACACCGCCGCCGACGGGGATCTGCCACCAGCCTTGTTGTGCCGTTACAGTCCGGATCAGGATATTCAAGTCTGCCGTTCCATCAAAACCGAGATAGCCTATCGAACCGCAATATGCTCCACGCGCATCTGGTTCGAGTTCCGCGATGATTTCCATTGCCCGAACTTTGGGAGCGCCGGTGACTGAACCCCCGGGGAAAATCGCAGCAATTAAATCGGCAAGATCACATTCCTTACGCAGTTTGCCTTCCACTGATGAAACGAGATGCATGACGCTGGCGTACTCTTCTAGCTGACACAGTTGCTCAACAACGATCGAGTCATCGTCGCAGACACGCGATAAGTCGTTTCTCATCAAGTCGACGATCATCGTGTTTTCGGCGGCGTCTTTGACACTGGACAGAAGGTCTTCGCGCGCTTGAATATCGACCATCGGCCGTCCGGTGCGCGGGCGCGTCCCTTTGATAGGACGAGTTTCTACTACGCGTTTCCGAACAGACACCAGACGTTCGGGGGAGGCACTGATTATCTGAGTAGGCTCAAACCCGGGTGCCTCAAAATCGAAATAGCAACTGAAAGGAGCCGGATTACATTCGCTCAGTCGGAGAAATAGTTCCTGTGAACTGCAATTGGACGGCAGACGTAGTTGCTGAGCCAGATTGATTTGGAATACGTCTCCAGCGTAGACATACTCAACGCATCGCTCGACCGCCGCGACGTATTGCTCTTTGGAAAAATTACTGGTTAGTCCATCCGGCCCGCTGACGGCATGTTGGTGGGAGGAATCTCTGCGGGGGACGGGAGCTTCCGGCGGTGATGGGCCATCGTTTTTCCCGACTCTACGTAGCGTTTCTAAACACCACGCGATTCGTTCTTCAGCTCTTTGTTTTCGTTTTTCGTTCTCCGTCTCGGGGAAACCTTGAGAGACAATCGCGCAGGTTTGCTCTTGATGATCCCAAGCGATTACGCAGTCGTACAATCCCAGCACCAAAGCTGGTACTGGAAACGGATTGTATTTGGCGTGTGGAACGCTCTCGAACGCACTATTCAATTCGTAGCTGAACAGCCCGGCGATTCCTCCTTGCATTGGCGGCAAGTTTGCGTCGTGGGACGTCTTCCATTTGTCCAGGTGCTGTTTGATTTGAGAAAGGAAACCGGAATTTGTATTGGGTTGGTCCGCGATAATCCAATCGAACGGGTCAGCCATTAGAAACGAGTATCTCCCAAGCGGCCGTTTGTTGCCGTCGGAGTTTTGGCCGCTGTGCAAGAGAAGCAGGCCTCTTTGCAGACCAAATGCCGTTAGGGCTTGCTGGACCGTCGGTGCTAACTGGTCAGCTGGAAACCGGTGGACCAGAGGGAAGCTGGCAGTCGTTTGTGTGTCTTTGCGCGCGTTCATTAATGGGGCTTGGTTCTGGCGGAGGGGCGTGGCGTTGGTATGCAGCACCTCTTACCCATTGTATCGCACCGGTAATTCTTCGCGATGCGTCTGACCGATCGTAGAGGAGAATTACGTTCTTTCTCGCCGGACTGTTTTTTAAAAAGTTGGATCGAGTTCAGCGGTGCAGATTTATTGGCCGACCAAGATGGCGACAAACGGTGGGATGTCCAGAAAATCAACCACGTTGTCGAAGTTTAAGTCAGCTTGTGCGTCGTAGCTTCCCATAGTCAGGATTTCGATAAACGCTGGGATGTCTGAGAAATCTACAACGCCGTCGTGATTAACGTCTCCGATCAAATCAACGACTAGATTGGCTGCAAAGTCAACAATCAGCGGCAGGTGATCGAAGTCGAATAAGTTGACATTTTTGGTGCGCATCATGTCGGTCTCAAATAAACCAGTTGCGTTCAGTTCACCGTCGGACATCGTTGACGGATTTAGAATAAAGCTGTACTCGATTGAGATGACACTGTCAGTGTACATAACGTAGTCCAAAATTCCGGGGGGAAACGGACTGGTATCGTTGCGCCACGTATAATCTTCAAGGCCCATTGCATTGTGAGTTGGGTTTGCATCGGTCATGCTGCTGCCGTCCCAGTCAGTGCGCAGACCGTCAAATCCGTCCAGTAGAATGTCACGCGGCTCTGGACCGGAAACCGTGTTGAGGTCACCAACGACGGCGACAGCAGTGTCTAGAGTCAAATCAATGTTGCCGCCGGCAGTAAGCGCATCATCCATCCATTGAACGATAGCGGTTGCCTCTTCCACCCTTTGCTCCTCTCTCTCACAGCAAGGAAAGTGGTTGTTGAGGATATACATGTCGTTGTAAAAGTGATCGTCGGGAAGGTCCACTTGCGCCATCGCAATCCCGCGCGTGCCGTTGGGAACGTTTGTTTCCTCCAGCGATAGAGGATAGCGACTGATAATCAATTGATTGCGTCCTCGGTGAACTTGCCACGAGCCGGTCGCTAGTGGTGCAATTTGGTTGAACAAGTTTCTAGCCGCTGTCGCAGACGTGTTAAACGCTTCTTGAAACGCATAAACGTCAGCGTCCACTGCGTTTACAAAACGAGTGAGCTCAGCTATTCCACTAAACACAAAAAGATCATCAAAGTGAACGTTGTAAACGGCTAAGCGAAAAGAGTCGTTGGAGATGCGATCAACAAACGTCTGCGCCGAAGCGAAATCACTCAATGCGCCTGAAATCGCCAATGCGAGTACAGTGAAGAGTTGTAACGCTCTAGCTGGTCTTTGTTGATGCATGAATGTTCTCCAACATGAAAATGTGAGGCGCTCGAGGATCTTTACCGCGGTCACCTCACTTCGTCGAACTCTTAATTTGCTTAAAGCGGGATAAGTCCGGGATTTAAAAATAGTGGGATGTCAAGAAAATTGACTTCACAGTTTTCGTCGAGGTCCGCTGCAGGGTAAAATTCTCCGGCAATTAACAAGTCGATGAACGCGGGGATATCGCCAAAGTCAACTACGCCATCTTGGTTTACGTCTCCTAGCAAACCGTTGTAGGCCACCGGTGGGTCGTTTGGGTCTTCCGCCGCGGCAATATTACAGAACAATACAGTGGTGGCGATCGTAAATCCAAGGACGATAAATAGTCTCAGTGGTTTGGTCGCAGCTAGTCGGTATCGAAGCATGATTTTTCTCCCAAAGAAACGTTGATGAGAGCTCTGAAAAGAGCTTGAGCCATCTTCAGATTCTAATGTAACGCCAGAGGGAAGTCAAAATTAGTATTTGCCCCTTCGCACCTTTCAGGTTCTCAAACGCGTCACCCTTGAACTTTGGCCTTGTCGGAGAAAAAGGGCGCGAGTTTGAATCGTTGCTGATCAGTCATTGGTACACTTACGCTAGAAATCTGAGACAAACTTGTTTTGAATTGCCAAGAATCAAGGAAAGCGTTATTCTGTTGAATTGGTCGCAAAAGCGGCTTACTCCGGCAGTATTCTTTTAAAGACGACATGAGCGAAACGACGCAATCAAGAACTTACGACCTTGTTGAAGATCTACGGGCGGACATCGATTTTGAGCTCGAAGATGTGATCACCGAGATCGTGCGCGAGTTGCCCGAGGATTATTTTCAGCGTGTTCGCAGGAAGGATCAACTAATCCATTTGAAGGCGTTGCTGGCCCTCAGTTTTTGCAAGCTTCAAGAGGAGTTAATGTTTCGCTCTAGCGACGGCGTGCACACCGCCGTGATCGCGCGTCAGAACTACAGTGGGCAACTGGCCAGCATTCTTAAACGCTTGCCCACCGACCGCACGTTGACCGGAGCAAAAATCTTCACCTCGCGCAGTCACGACTTCATCCTTGACTTGTTTGAGTTCGAGCTTGATGATCAGCAGGTCGGTGTTGAGATTCCTGTTGAGGCGATTTCGCCGGAAGAGGCAATCAAAAAGGTCGCAGCAGCGACAGGCGAGACGCCGGAAGTTATTCGGGAGTTTATTTCCCACTATTCGCCGACCAGCCAGATTCTTGATTACCCGGATGAAATTGCCGAGCATTTCTTTGCGGCTGGCGAGGTGCAGAAAAACGATCGCCCGTCGATTCGTGTTCTGGACGACAACGGCGGAGCCAGCATCAAGCTTACGGTCGCGTCCCGCAAAATCAAGACTCGGCAGCTAGTCCAGTTGCTGGCGGAATATTTGGGGGAGCATCAGTTCGACATCGAAAAAGCCTACCTGAATGATCTCAAATTCGAGCAGTCGTCGCGGATTGCGATCGCCAGTTTTGAGATGACCTCGAAATTAGACGGTCAGTTCGACGCTCATCAACAGGCCATTGAAGCCCTGTTGATCGCCAGTATCGGTGACTGAAAAAGCTCTTTCAAACATTGAGGGTTTCTCAGCCAGGCTTGCTCCAGCGTTTATGCCCAGAGGCTGACGGTTGATGCTGTGTCGCCAGAACTCGATGCTGAGGAGTTAGCTTTGCGTCAGAATTGCAATAAACGCTGGAATGTCTGCAAAGCTCACAACGCCGTCTTGGTTGCAATCGGCTTGATCGAGAAAGTTGCCAGAGGCGAGAATTGAAATGAACGCCGGGATGTCTGCAAAATTCACGACGCCGTTCAAGTCGCAATCGCCCAGCAAAATTGTAATGCCCGGAGTATCAACCTGAAGATCAATGACGTCAATTCTTGGAAACAGCGTGTTACCAGTTACGTTTTTAAATTCCATGCCAAAGTAAACTGTCTTTCCGATGTCACTTGCGACGGTGGTGTACAGATTCGCCGCAGAATGTGATGTCCATTGCCCATCGCTGGCCCTGTCAATCACGTAGTCATCGCTGTCTAACTCTGTGATGTCGGCTACCGAGGTAGATCCGTTTGCTCCCGACGAAGAGGTGAATAAGAATGTCCGCATTGTCTCGTCGCCGTTCCATCCTGCGAGGCCTCCACCGGCACCAAAATCGTAGGTCAGTCTGAACACCTCTCCGGCAGTTTGAACGACATATCCACTGTCGTTGATTTGCACACGATCTTTAAACGGCATTCCTGCTCTTGAGCCAGCTTGCGAGCTTCCGTTTGTCTGAGAGTCGTTCGTGAAATTGATGGTTTCCGCTCCGCCAGCATTGAACCAGTTAGGCGTCGAGTCGTAGGGCTGTGCGCCAGAGGCAGGTTCGGTCGCTTCGAAGTCTGCATTGCCAGCGACACCACCTAGAATGACCGTAGTCGTAGGCGGCGTCGTTACCGTCGTAATCACAATCGGATCTCCAACAGTAATTGTGCCAGTGTTGGCAAGCTCTGAAGTGTCCCAGCCGAGACCGGCACCAAGTGGAGGCAGCTGCAACGAATCAAAATCGCCAGAGAAACTAGCAAAACCGAGGATATCGAAAGACTGACCATCGGCAGGAGTAAAGCCGGCGTCGAGTGTCACGACCAGCTGACCACCTGCGGCATTGAACGCGCCGCTTACATTGAGCAAATCATTGTCACTTGCACCCAATTGCACTTCAAGACTCGCGCCAGGCTGATGGGTATAGTCACCGGCGATGTCAAGTTGCCCAATGCTATTTCCAGCCGGGACGACAGTCGAACCATTTTTCAATGTCACATCGCCAATGATCTGTCCATCGCCAGCGAGCGTTTGGTCCGCACCAACCTCTAGGCCGGCGTTTGCCGATGATACATCTAAAGTACTGCCAGCATGAACATCGATGTAAGACGAGCCTCCCAAAGTACCGGCACCACTGAGTGCCAGCGTGCCACCAGCGATTACTGTCTCGCCGGTAAACGTATTGTCGGCTATTAGGGCAACGGTACTTGTGCCAGTTTTCGTAAGGTTACTGGGCGAAAAGTAATCGCTGATTTGGCCGCTTATCGAAACGTCTGCATCGCCATCACCCGATATCAGCAGATCGTCGTACAAGATCAGATCTGTTCCAATTTGGTATAAGAACTGGCCAGTGGAAAAATTGCTCGCGTCAACAACGAGTTCGGGTTCGACGCCTAACAGCGAACTGGTGAGCAGGAGGTCATTTCCTGAAATGGTGGCAGTTCGGTTTTGAGAGCTGCTGAAATTACCGCTCAGCAAAATTCGGTTCAGCATATAGGGAAGCCCGGTCAGCCGAACCATGTTGTTGTTCGATGTGTAGTTGAACGAATTGGATGTTGGGAATTCCAAAACGGTACTGGCGAACGAATCGCTGTAGAACATCGTTTCCGCCATAGACGTCCCGCCCGCAAGCCAAGCATTACTGTCCAACCAGTTACGCGTTGTTGAACCCGTCGCATTGAACGTGAATTGGTCGAAGAGGTTAATCGAATCCTGAGTGCGACCGAGAATTGCGTACCTCTGTTTGTCAAACTCAGTTTCCTGATCGGTTAACTCGCGCTTCAAATCTTCAACAATGGCGGGGTTTGCACCTGCGACATTCGATGTCTCACTTATATCGTTTGCAAGATTGTAAAGTTGTGGGTTGAGCCCGGGGCTTCCGCCGGACCAAGTGAGCTTCCAATCGCCTTTAATGACTGAAAAGTGAGCTCGGTGCCTGTTGACGAGGACTTCGTGAGGGTCGGCAGCCACGTTGCCGTTGATGAAGGGCAACAAATTAACCCCATCCACTCCGGTGTCGGCCGGTCCGAACATACCACCACCGGCTTCAAAGGCTGTGGCTAAAATATCGACGCCATGTACGGGCCTGTCGTAAACTGTGTCTATTGCGGACGCATCGACTCCTGCTCCAGCGATAAGCATCGGTACTCGGATTCCGCCTTCCCAAGGAGAACCTTTGCCACGTCGCAAGATTCCGTTATCCGCTCCGTTGGGAGATGATGAATTCGCGTCAGCGCCACCATTGTCGTTGACGAAAATAATCATCGTGTTGTCAGTGATGCTGTCCGAAGTGTTTCCGTCCCCGTTTGGATCGTCGAGTCGATCAACCATGCGCCCGATTTCTTTATCCATCGTTAGCATCATCGATCCGTAAGTTTTTCGAATGCCAGACAAACCGGCCAGACTCGGATCATTGAAGTCGGGAGAATTCTGCAATGGTGTATGCGGAGCAGTAAACGACTGGTAGAGAAAAAACGGGTTCCCGTCATCGTAGTGATCTGCAATGAAATCGACGGCGTAGTCACCAAATGTGTTGGTGATGTACTGTCCGCTGTAGGAACCTTCGACAACCGTATCGGTGATGTTGCCGTTGACGTTGGTTGCTTTGCGAAGTAACTGGGTTTGGGTTAAACCCGTATTGCCCACGGCGTAAGTTCTAGAGCCGTGCCAAATCCCAAAGAACTCGTCGATGCCTTGGTTCTGAGGCCGGTTGCCCGGTTGTGTGGGAGATGTATCGGCGATCTGTCCAAGATGCCATTTCCCAATCGCACCGGTCGAGTAGCCTAACGATTTCATTCGTTCCCAAATCGTAATTGACTCCACTGGCACCCCTTCGAACACGCCGGTGTTTGAAGTCAGATTGTTGCCGACCACTTCGTTACCGATTCGGTTTTGGTATCCGCCGGTTACCAAGGCCGCACGTGTCGGCTGGCAGGCCTCGCCCACGTAAGCGCGGGAAAAAGTTACGCCTCGTCGTGCTAGGGCATCAAGATTTGGAGTTGGAATCTCTGACGTCGCTCCACTGAGTCCGTTCATAAATCCAAAGTCAGCGTAGCCCGCGTCGTCACAGACGATAACGATAACGTTAGGCTGTTGTGCTTGTAGATGTGCCGGTCTGATTGCGCAAATGCACAGGCTCAGTGCTAAGGCAACAATGAAATTCGCCTTCATAGGATCAACCAAAAAAGGAGGGAGGTTCAGAAGTTCCGACAGTGAGTCAAGTCACCAAGGAGAGAGGGTCACTTCCTGCGGAAAAGCATGACATTTGTAACCTTCATTGTACGCCGAATTGGACATGGAAAACCTGTGTTCATGGCGATTTTGAGGCAACAGCTTGCCCACAAATTCGATTCAAGGAGTAGTTCGAATCACGTAGAAAAGAGTCGCCTAGTCACGGCGCTCGACAACACCTGCAGTTCAGTTCAGCTACTGGCCGAGTATCTGGGTGAGCATCAATTCGACATAGAGAAAGCTTGCTTAAATGATCTGGAATTCGATCAGTCGTCGCGGATTGCAATCGCTAGCTTCGAGATGTCTTCCAATTCGAACAGTCAGTTTGACATGCATCAACAAGCAATTGAAAGCTTGTTGATCGCCAATATGGATCGGTCGTGAGGAACAGCGACATCAACGGCGCTGTTAACCGCTGCTGAGCAACTGAACGAATGGTCCAATATCTGAGAAGTTTACGAAACCGTTGCGATCGATATCTGCTTCATTTTGAAATCCCCCGGTGGCAAGCAGGGAGATGAATGGTGGAATATCAGCAAAATTCACCACATCATCCCCATTCAAGTCACCTAACCTCAACTCAGTTCCAGGGGCGGCGACCAGCATGTCGGACACAAAAATGCCACTGGTTCCATCTGTGAATGAGGCGGAAAATGCGATCTGGCCGGAATCATTGAGTCCACGACTGCTGAAACCCACGCCTCGAATCGTGCGAAAATCAGTAAGATTTGGGTCGTTGCTGACGTCAATCACTTGCCCCGTTACCGCTACTGGCTGAAGTATCCCGGATGCGTCTTCCCCAAAGATACCATTGCCGCCCACTGAAAAACTGGCGGAGAAAGCTACTTGCCCTCTATCGTTCAATTGGGGGTCACCTAGACGTTGATACTCGGCTCCATCTGTCCCCGGTGCTATGTCTCCCGCCGTATGTGCGATCAATTTCGGTAACCCATCTGGTTCAACGCTATAAATCCCGAATCCGTTTGACTGATTCGGAAATTCTGCTATGGTGAAAAATGAGAAAAATATTACTTTCCCTGTCCCATTGATTTGCGTTCTATTAATTGTCCCATAGCGAATCCCGTCCGGCATTCCGGGCGCCTGATCACCTTCGTTGGCAATCACATGCAAGCCACTTTCTGTCGTGGTCAGAAGCGCATTGTGGACCGAAGTTTCTCCAACGGTTCTGTAGGCATTGGTGAACAAGATCCTGCCGTTGTCACTAATTGCTAAGTCGTCGAATCGCCAAAGCAGCGTCGCGTCACTACCGTCAACAGAAACTTCAGTGCCAGATAAGATTACTGCTTCCGAAATGCCATTGGCTGGTCGGGATATTAGCGCATCGTGACGCCTACCCGTGTTTTGATCTCTGACAACCGTTGAGAAGACTACCTGCCCCGAGTTATTGATTTCTGGGTCGCTCAGTGCGCTAGTGATGGTCAAAGCTGAACCGGGGGACAAAGCTGAACCCTGTCGTGCGACCTCTATAATGTTCCCCGGCGAAGCCTCAAAGTAGATGCCGTCGCTGGCTCCGCTTCCATCATCCCACAGAAAAGCAAGTTGGCCATTATCGTTTGTAGCGAAGGTATAATGGGAATGGTAAAAACCACTACTCGCATTTGGCATGAAAGACGACCGACCAGCGATAAGTTGCTGGATTCCGCTAACGTCCTCTCTGAAAACACCCCTATCTCCCGGCACCGTCGAAGAAAACATTGCCCGGTCGCCTGAGTCTAAACTCAAATCTCGATAGGAGATAAGGATAGACTCCCCCTGTCTTTGAGCAATCGTCGTCAAACCGTCATCAACACGATCTTTTTGGATGGCACGGCTGATCGTCGAATTTCTTAAAACGATCACGGTAAACACTTCGCCCGTTTCTATATTGACGCCCTCTTCTTCGACGAATTCTCTAACACTAAAGCTCTTCCGAAATAAAGTATTCCCATTGTTGTTAAGTAATGGACTCCAGAAACTAAACCCCGAATTAGCCTCATCTCCAAGCTGATCAAAGGACTGTTCTAACGTGACCGTGCGAAGGAGGTCTTGAGAAAACACGCTCTTTGCATTTGCAAGCAAACACATGAAGGCGATGTAAACTGTGAATGATGGACTCAGTCGACCCAAAAAGCTATTGAACATCTGATGCCTCAAACAAAAATACTACGTAGTAGAGCGTCACAAGACTCAAAGAACCCGGCTAAAAACTAAAGAAGTTTTTCCAAACTCGTTCAGTCGCCTTCCCGCGTTAGCCCATAAAGTGACTGTTGCTTTTCCAAACCCAAATTGCCAGAATTCGACAGCGGCTCGCCTGGCAGTTCTTGGGACATGCGGACTTCAGGTCGTGCGAAGTACTTAAAGTATAGCAAACATCACCGGTCAACACGTAGGTAAATGTGGATTCGCCTTACTGGATTGGGGATAGAGCCCCGTGAACACGTAGAACCTGCGAATAACCGTTTTAGATGCATCCGGCTAGGCGGGCATGTACGTCAACTATGAGCGGTACGATCTGCCTTCAGCGTCTTGCAGACCTTGGATGGAGCTCTTACCGCTTCGAGCAGAGCTGATACGAACCGTTTGGGCGGTAACGAAAATCGGGCATCTCTGCCGAACGTCGGCAGGTCATCAGTGCGACTGAATCTCCGTATTTTGACGTGCGAAACGCACGAGTGCGGACGAGAGGATTTGAACCTCCACGGGGTTGCCCCCACTAGCCCCTCAAGCTAGCGCGTCTGCCAATTCCGCCACGTCCGCAGAAAAACCCGGATCTTCCGGGGCAGAGCTCTTTTGAAGTCGCGTATGATAGAGATCGCGGCCCCAAAGTGTCAAGTCAGTGTCTTCGGCTCTCAGCTCTTAAAGTCTTAAGCCATTTCGCGGCGTTACGACCAGATCCCAGAGGCTGCCCAAGTCCAAAATAGTCATAAAATACTGTGACTTGGCCCTTGTGGCATTTTTTAACGGTCAGTATCTTATTGGATTCTTTGGATGTCAAAATTTGCCCAAAAACCGCTAATCGGCCTGGGGTCATTGTCCGAAGAAAAACGCAATACATCTGAAGGTCCTTCCCAGAAATTCTCGGAGAAATGTTGTGCCCGGCACAAAATCATATAACGCTCAAAACGACGTACTGGAAAAGAACTGGTATCTCGTCGATTTGGAAGACAAAATTGTCGGACGAATCGCTTCAGACATTGCCATGGTTCTGATGGGTAAGCACCAACCAAACTACACTCCGCATGTTGACACTGGCGATTTTGTCATCGTCACTAACTGCGAGAAGGTTAAGTTCTCAGGCAGCAAGTTGGACCAAAAGACTTACACATGGTACACCGGCTACACCGGCCTCAAGAAAGAGACCGCTGGCAAACGACTTGAGCGCAAGCCTGAGCGAATCATTCGCGACGCTGTTCGCCGAATGCTGCCTAAAAACAAGATCGGACGCCAAATGCTTTCGAAGCTGAAGATCTACGAAGGCGCCGAGCACCCGCACCAAGCACAGGATCCACAGCCTTTACCTTACGTTCGTCACGGCGACAAATAAGAACACGAAATCACAGTAATCTCGATAACAAAAACAAACGCGCGTTATGGCAAAAACAGACAAAAAATCAGGTGAAGCTCTCGGTACCGGCCGTCGTAAATCTTCCGTTGCACGCGTGCGTGTTAAATCGGGAACTGGGCAAGTGGTGATCAACGGCAAGAAAGTCGAAGATTACTTTCCGACCACTCAAAATCAGCGTGCAATCGCAGATACGCTGCAGGCCACCGGCACAACCGACAGCGTTGACATTCGCATTACCGTCTCCGGTGGCGGCCAGACAGGCCAGTCAGGAGCTTGCAAGATGGGCATCGCCCGTGCGTTGGTCAATTTTGATCCTGAGCACTTTGCCTCGCTTCGCGAAGGTGGATTCTTGACACGTGACTCACGTATGAAAGAACGTAAGAAGCCAGGTCTTCATGGTGCCCGTCGTGGTACTCAGTTCTCTAAGCGTTAAGACGCTGTACGAACTCATCCGGTCAAAAGAAAAAGCGTCTTCTGCAAACTGCAGTGGACGCTTTTTGTTTGTCGTTGATCGCTCCGCGATCTTATCGTTGCGCGACGTTACGCGTCAGCAAATCGATATGTGGTATTTGGAGACAATTTCGCAATGACCGCGGAGCGGTCAACGATTGGGATGATTGCGCAATGACCGCGGAGCGGTCAACGACTATTGGCAGCCTAAACCAATTCGATCGTTGGTAGCTCACCGGACTTCTTCAGGACCTCGCCAATCACAGCCGATTCCTCATATCCGGCAGCGGTCAAGAATTTCAGCACGCCGGTGACTTCGGACGGTTTGACACCGCACAGGATACCGCCGCTGGTTTGTGGATCGAACATAACGGCGGCATCATTTTGTTGCCAACGTGCGCCTTGGAGGTTCACCTTTTGGGCGATCAGCCGGTTGTCGTCCACCAAAGTGCTTTCGATGCCCGATTCGATCAGCCCTTGGCATCCCGGCATCACGGGGATATCTTCCATCGCCAGTTTTGCAGAAAAACCGCTGGCGGAGAGCATCTCTTGTAGATGGCCGGCCAGACCAAACCCGGTCACGTCGGTCACGCCAGAGACGCCATGCCGAACAATTAGATCCAGAGCGATCTGATTGCTGGCCAGCATTGTTTTTACTAGGCTTTGATAGCTGGATCCTGACAGTCGCGCCTGCATCAGCGCCGCCAACAACACGCCCGAGCCCAACGGTTTGGTCAGGATCAGCTGGTCGCCCTCATTCAACATGCCCTTGGTGCGTGTGTCGACGATCTGATCCCCGAGAACGGTAAATCCGATCGTCAGCCGCGGTCCCTCGATTGAGTGACCGCCAACGATCGATCCACCCATTCGATTGATCTCTTCTACGCTACCAGCCATCAGCTCACGCATGATTTGCAGTTGCGTTTTAGAGTGGACCAGCGGCAATTGAACCATCGCCAATACGCCGGTCGGTTGAGCGCCCATCACAAAACAATCACTGGCCGAATTTAGTAGCGCGATCCTGCCCACCAGATATGGGTCATCAAACGGGCTGGCAAAAAAATCGGTTGTGACGGTGACTTGGTTGTGCACCGTTTTGACAATCGCAGCATCATCTGGATTGGCCAGTCCAACGACGACTGCTGGATGTTCGGGGATGTCGAGTTCTTCGAGGACCGAAGACAGGATTTGGCTGCCGATTTTGCCTCCGCACCCCAAGCAACGCATTGCGGATTCGGTATCTTTAGGATCCGGCATCTTCATCATCGGCGGATCATAGGCCGTGTACATCGCCATGAATTTTGTGTCGATGCGGTCTTTCAAGAACCAGCACCATGAACCGTAAAACGTGCGCCCCAGATACTCGGCGATCGATTTTCCATCGGCCGTGTTGATCAATTTCAGATAGCCGCTCTGCGGGACATACTCCTTGAGCGCCGTTTGTTTGACAGCCCGTTTGAGGTTCTCCCATAACACGGGGCCTTGCCGTACGGCAAATACGCCCGCTTTATCAGTGGGCGAAGCGGCCATCGTCCCGGTGTCGCCGACGGCGAAAATGCGATCGCTGGATACGGTTTGAAGTGTTGGCTTCGTCAGCAAAAAACCTTTGGCGTCCTTCGCAACATCAACTTGAGAAAGTAGCTCCGGTGGCATCGCATCGGTTGCCCAAATGACAACATCGGCGTCGATCTTGTCGCCGTTATCTAGAACCAGATGTTTCTCGGTGACTTTGGTTACGCGATGTCCTGATGATGCCGAAATTCCTTTGTCCCGCAATAGTTGGGAAACTTTTTCTCTCGTCGTCGGAAGCAGTCCCGCACCGACTCCCGATCGCCCGCTAACCAATCTGATTTGACAATTAACTTCTTCGTTGTCACGTTGATCCATTCGGCGTTGAAGGCAAAACGCGATCTCGATGCTGCCGATGCCGCCACCAACCACCGCCACATCCACCGAAGAAACGGTTTGGTCGTTGTGGGCGTTATTGTTTTGGGTGACGACTTCCTTAATGCGACGGTCCAAGCGTTGTAGCAACGTTTGCATCGGTTTGGCGGCAATCAGAGAATCACCGGAGACTTCGACTCCTTTTATCGAAGGGCGCGAGCCGATCCCGATAGAGAGAAAATCCCAACTGAGCGCAGGACGGTCGCGAAATAGGATCTTTTGCTGTGAGTGATCGACGGAAGTCACGTCACCAATAATCAGCCTTACGCCAGCCGAAGCGCACAAACGCACCAGATCGATCTCCATTTTCTCCGGGGGATATTGTCCCGATAGCACGCCCGGCAGCATTCCAGAATACGTTGCGACCGGGAAATTTGATACGCAGATCAGTTGAGCGTCAGGAATCGGATGCATTTTCCACATTTTGACAATGTGTGCATTGGTGTGGCCGACACCTAAAAGTACGATCGTGTTCTTAGCTTTGTTGGTCAGCATGGTTTTCCGTAAGATCGTCGAAGAATGCCAATGGCACTGCTGTTGGCCAGTATCGCATACGTCGTCTTTTTATTGTCGTCGTTCATCCACCTATGCCAAGCCCTCAAGTTAACGACAAAAATCCGCAGGCGACACCTCAAAATGGAATGTCGGCGAGGTTGTTCAGGTGGCGCAAGTGGTCACTTGGGAAACAGTTATTGGAGAACTGGCAATCTGTGGCCGAGATCTTGCTGTTGGCGGTGTTCTTTGGGCTGGTTGCGGGGCAACGCGTCCCGGACGTTAATGAGTCCCATTATCTGTGCAAAGCCAAACACTTTTGGGACCAGAGTTACTGTCCCAATGACATTTTTCTATCGTCATCATTTTCACATTTTGCGTTCTATGTTTCGACAGGTTGGCTGACAAAACTGGTTTCGTTATCCACTTACGCTTGGATCGGAAGGATTCTTACATGGATTTTTCTGGCCGCCGGTTGGCGTGCGATCTGTCAGCGGCTGTTTTCAGTGCCGTTAGTGTCCGTCGTGACCGGTGTCTTCTTTGTGATCCTTAACGAGCGTCTGCATTTGGCAGGCGAGTGGGTCGTGGGGGGATTCGAGGCCAAGGGGATTGCGTACGGCTTCGTTCTGTTCGCCATCGCGTCGCTGCTGAAGCGGAATTGGCAATGGGTTTGGCCTTTGCTGGGATGTGCATCGGCGTTTCATGTCTTGGTTGGAGGTTGGGCGACCATTGCCGCCGCTGCATGCTTACTTTACAGCATGGCGGTTGCTTCAGTGCGCGAGCCCGTTGGCGGGTTGGGGTTTGGGCGGATCGTCAAAATTCAAGCCGCACCGCTGTTGATTGGTTTGTTGATCGCTCTAGTCGGCATCTTACCACCTTTGTTGGCCGAGTCATCTAGCCCTCACAAGGTCGCCGCCAACGCGGTATATGTTAACGAGCGTGTCGCCCACCACGTTAACTTTGCCAAATTTCCAACAATGTTCGTAGGGCGGTTTGCGATATTGATTTTGCTGTGGCGAGTCTTTAGCCGTTGGTTTTTTAAATCAGGATACTTAGACCCGACTCTGTTTTACCGCGTAAAGATGCTTGAGGTGTTCGCGTTGATGACGTTGGTTTTTTCATTTGCGGGGCTACTATTTAGCGGTTTGGCGGAACAAGGTGGTGATTCCGCCGAAATTGCTAACCGTTTCCTGCGATTCTATTTGTTTCGCCTCGCTGATTTTGCAGTGCCTGCATCGTTGGCATTGGTGACGGGTTGTATTTTGTCACGCTGGATCGCGGATCGTGGCGATTTTCCCCATCAGGTTTGCAGCAGCATTTTCATTGGATGCATTTTGGTCGCCGGAGCAACATTGGTGCAAGAGAATCACGCCGATGGGCGGCCCAACGCCGACGTTCGCACCTTGCTCTCGGATCCGTTTGACGTAGAGCGAACCGGCCAGATCTATCGTAACTGGAGAAAGGTGTGCGATTGGATTTCAAAAAATACAGATCACGATGCGGTGTTCATCACGCCAGACCAGCAACAGACTTTCAAGTGGTATGCGGGGAGGGCTGAAGTTTGTAGCTGGAAGGACGTGCCTCAAGATCCGGACACCATGGCCAAGTGGCGTAAGAGGATTCGGTTACTTGTCGAGCCACAACGTGAGTCAGATCTGGGGCTGTTTGTTTACTCGGATGAGCAGATTTTGGAGATGGCAGATCGATTCGGAGCAACCCATTTGTTGACGCTTCAGCAGTCGGCAGAAATGCTTTCCGAACCAACAAATTTTCGGCAGGTTTACCCTCAAGACTCAGCGGAACGGACGACCTTCGCGGTGTTTGAGTTGGAAAGTACCTTTCGCGAGCTTCCGGTGGGGATTGAAAAAAACGATGGTTCGAACGAGAATTAGTTCCTGAAGATCCTAACGCCTTCTCTTGGTATGTCGGGTGCGTTAGTTCCATATATTCCGTTTTCTCCATCCCCTCGTTGCCATGTCAGTTCCTCCAATTAGCGTGCGTAGTTTCGATCACGCGACAATTGTCGTTAGCGATTTGGAAAAAACCGAACACTTTTACGTCAACGTGTTGGGGCTGGAAAAGACGACTCGCCCCGGGTTCGATTTTAAAGGTAATTGGTACGAGATCGAAAATACGCTGATTCATGTGATCTTGGCGAACGATGATTCAGGTCTTCCCGGACCGGGCGAACGTAGCGTGAAAAGCGTGACCCGTGGAAATCACCTTGCTTTTGGTGTCAGCGATTTCAATCAGACCGTTGACCTGATTAAACAACACGGAATTGCCATCGCTGCCGGTCCTAAGAAACGTCCCGACGGTGCCGCTCAGGTCTACATTCGCGATCCAGACGGCCATCTAATCGAGCTGTGTTCTACTCAGATGTAGAGGCGGCAGATTATTTCTTCATTCGTTTGGCGGTTTGTTTTTTGCCGTTTTGATGTAGGACGAGGCTCTTCGCAGGCCCTTTGTTTCGCAGTTTGCATTCGAGCGTCGCTTTGACACTTCTGTACGACCAATGCGTGGCCGAATCGGGGAAAACTTCCTGAGTTTGTTGATTGGTAATGCCGACCATCAAGCGTCCGTCTTGCTCCTGCACATCAAATATGAAATCGGGCCTTAGTTTGTATTTGCCCACCAATCGGGCTCGATGTTCGGCACTAATCACGGGCGCGTTGCCGGCGGTTTTCCGATCGACTTCTCATTCGGAGACATCAATTCAAATGCTAATTGGTCAATGTCCGCGGCAGTGTTGCTCAGAAGGACAATGGCAGTCTGCTTCTCGCGATTGACCATTAACATCGAATGTGAGCCTCCGGTCTGGCCGTTATGCCAACGTGTCTCGTCGTCGATGATCAACCAACCTAATCCCATCGCTGGTCCCGAGTCATCGGCTGCGGTGTGCTGTTGCCATGCCAGTTCAATCGCCTCGCCCAATTTGCTCTTTGGCGGATTGAGTTGAGCTTCTGCAAACCGCATCATGTCTGCCATCGAAGCGCGTACGCCACCTGCGCCCGGTAGGTCCGCCCAAGTCCAGTCGGGTGTCGGCGAGCCGACTGAAACGTGTGGCGTCGCCAGCCTTTTCTTTTGAGCCTCAGACATTGCCACTGTGCAATCCATCATTCCCAGTGGCTTGGCAATCCGTTGCCTCAAGAGTTCTTGATAACTTTTGCCCGCGCTCTGTCCAACCATGTATCCCAAAACAGAGACAGCAAAATTCGAATACTCTTGGGATTCTCCCGGCGGTCGAGTCAGCTTCAATTCAGCCAGTGCTGCGGCCGCTTTCTTCGAATCATAGCGTCGATAGGGATTTTTGATTGAAGTTACCTTCATGTTGCCGGGTAGGCGCGGCAGCCCGGATCGATGGGTACTTAGATCCAGCCAGCTGATCGAACGGCCTTGGTACGCTGGAAACTCAATGTCGGCATTGTTGTCCAAAGTCGCGGCGTCCTCCAACCGGATCTCTCCACGCACCACCGCGTCCGCCAAAAGCAGGCTGGTGAAAACCTTGCTGATCGAAGCTATTTCGTAGAGCGTATTGTCATCGGCTTTTGATCGGCCATTTGCCGTGTGACCCAGATGGACAGTGCCCCGTTTTTCGTTTTGAATAAAACCGATTGAAATTTCGTCGACTATTTTGTTCTCTATCAAGGGAGCTGCGGCAGCAGCAACTGTTTCAGCTGATAAAGTTTGGGCGGATAGGTGCCGATTTGCGAGCGGCAACTGGGCCGTCAAACAGATAGTCATAGTTAGCGCGAGTCGTATCATCTCAAATACCTTTCGAACTGGGCCTAAAGATTGGTTCTCATCATATTGGTTGCCGACCATGCCAACATGTTACAGAAAGAAACGATAAGAATTTTAATAAGAAGTCAGGTCTATTCATCAATGCGGATTGCTGACTGACGGAACCCGTTTTGATGGAGAATTAATCGTTTTGCGGGGCCTGAAGACGGCAGTTTGAACTCGAGAGTAGCTTCGACACTGCGGTACGACCAATGAGTTGGTGAATCGGGAAATACTTCTTGCGTTGACTGATCAGTAATACCTACCATCAGACGCCCGTCGCGCTCCTCAACATCAAATATAAAGTCGGGGGTGAGTTGGTATCTTCCTACTAGCCGAGCGCGAAGTTTATCATCGATAGCCAGTCCTGCGACTGTTTCGGCAGGCAATTCTTCCGGATCCCAACCGACAACGTCTACGTGCTGGGAGAAATAGGCAATCGCGATTGCGCCGGCTAGGAGAACGCCAATCGTAAGCGTAGAACGTCTGAGATTGAATTTATCTTCCGCGGCCGAGTCATCTTTATTCTCCAAACCGTCGACCTCAACATTGGTGGCATCGATCAGATCCTGTCGAAGCGGCATCAATCGATTTTTCACAGCCCGTTGATTTAACCGGTAGATCAATCCGAACAGTGCGCCGGATGAGATCAAAAACGAGAGCATTTTGCCAAATGTTGGGCCTAAGGAAATGTACTGAACGACCATGCCGATAAACAGTGGACCAAGGTACCACCAGTGTACGTTTCGCAGCAACCAAATTTGCCGGTCGACCCGTTTCAGTTCGGCCTTACAATAATCTTCTAGCGCGAGGCTGGGCCTAGCATCACGTCGATCTTTCTTGCGGGCCAAGTGCATCATAGTAACGATGAAGACGCAGGCCAGCATGCCAATTAAAGTGCCGCATGTTGCCAGCCAGTTACTAGGTGTAAGTAGCGAGTAGCCATACCAAACAAACAGCAAAACTGCCGCACCGGCTTCTTGCATATCGCGAAGCCAAATGGTTCTATCGAAACTTGACATGCGTGATCGAACCGCATGGACGACATGGTCCACACGTTGATCAAGATCGCGTTGCCGTTGCTGCCAATGTGATTTGAAGTTGTCTAAGTTCATTGGTCACCTGCCTTCCATTGAGCAAGCTTTTGCTTGATGCGATGGATGCGTACGCGTATGGCTCCCTCACTCAGGCCCATGACCTCTGCCATTTCTTTGCCGGTCAGGTCGTCGAGATAAAGTACGACTAAAGCGCGATCACTTTTCGATAGAGTTTGCAAAAACTGATCTAACAGCTTCACGGAATCGTGTCCGTCTATCGCTGAGGGCAACTCGTTAAGATTTGACACTTCGGGAGGAATGTTTTGCTTGCGTCGAGATTCGGTGCGACGCCAAGTGAATGCGGTATTGAGTGCCACACGGTAGCTCCATGTATCAATGCTGCTGTCGCCTTTGAAGGTGGACAGGCTTCTCCAAATCTGCAACAGAATCTCTTGAAGCAAGTCGTCGGCATCGGCGCGGGCGTACGCACCGGCCACTGCAGCCAGACGACCCCGACTGCGGAGCAACAGGTCGTCGAAGATTGATTGCTTTTCTTTTTGGTCCAACGAGGAAGCCTTAGAGCGCCATAACTTAGGGGAATTGCACGTTTATTCTGCATATCGTCATATTTGGTTGCCGCTGGCGACGGTTTGTTACACCAAGAAGCGTAACTTTTTCGAGAAAAGGCGGTTAAAACGCCGATGAAAGTCTCGTTGCAAGCATCCTGAACCACTACGTCCCAGCCCGTCAATTTTTTTCGCCAGTAAAATTCTGAACTAGAAGATGATGAAGCGACCCAGAAAAAATCGACTTGAAGCTCTTTGTCTACCGAAGATCCGGCGGCCCTTATTGCTTCTTGCCGTTTGGGCTGTACTGACCACGCTCGGGTACTCCGAGAACCTGTTCATTGGATCGTTCGCGATAGGAGAAGAGCCACCTATCGGCGTTGCTGATTTCATTGAGCAAAACTGCATCGCTTGCCATGATTCGGGGACGGCTGAGGGAGACCTTGATCTGGAGGCATTGGCGATGGATCTCGAAGATCCCGATAACTTTCATCATTGGGAGCGTGTCTACGATCGAGTCAGAACTGGAGAGATGCCTCCAGATGAAGAGCTGGACCAATCCGAGAAGAATGCGTTTGTGTCAGCTTTAGGCAAGTCGCTTGTCGTTGCCGATGCGGAACACACCAAGCAACTTGGACGCGTTGCTGCCCGACGCCTGACTCGGGCTCAGTATGAACGCAACGTCTGTCAGTTGTTGCAAATCGATGTGCCTCTACAAGAGTATCTTCCCGCCGAATCGCTCGATGACGGTTTTGATACGGTCTCGAGCAGTCAGCAGATATCCGATCACTCGTTGCAGGCTTATTTGAATGCGGCCGATGTTGCGCTCGATACGGCCTTCGGTCGAATTGTCGAGACCTCCCCCAAGCACAATGTACGCCTCGATTGGACTAAGCTGCGCCGCAACGAACAGCGGTATGACCGCGAGCCTGTGGGAAGACCTAAACACAAAGATGTCGTTTCGTGGTCTACCAGGGCCGCGTTTCATGGACGCATGCGAAACACGACAGTAAAGGAGGCCGGACGTTATCGGATTCGATTACGTGTTCAGGCCGTCAATCCTCCAACCAAAAGTGGCGGTGCGGTTTGGTGTGGTGTGGAATCAGGTTTTGGGAACAACAAAGAATCAACACTGCATTGGATTGGTGGGTTTGAGGCGACCGAGAACCCGGCCGAGTTCGAGTTCGTGGCGTGGATTAAAGAGGGGCACAAATTGAGCGTCTCGCCTCGAGATAGTGCGCTGAGAAGGGCTAAAACCGAGGGTGGTAATGTTATCGGGCAACTGGGTAGCCCCGAATTAAAAGACATTCCGGGTGTGGCGATCAAATGGATAGAAATGGAGCGTCTGGATAACGTTGTCGATGCTCAAAGTCGTCACGCGTTGATCGGTAAACTAAATGTCAGGCCGGTGTCAGCAAGCGCAAAATCGGTCCGGGGGAACGCATCAAAGGTATCACTCACCAAACGGCGAGAGGTTGTCTCGAAAAAGCCGGAGACTGATCTGCAAAAGCTAACGCATGATTTCGCTCAGCGCGCTTTTCGTCGCCCGATCTCAAAAGAAGAGTCAAAGATCTACTCCGATTTTGCGATTTTGAGATTCAGAGAGGCAAAGTCGTTCCAAGCCGGGTTGAGAGCCGGCTACCGAGCAATTCTTTGCTCGCCACGTTTTCTGTACTTTGAAGAGACGCCTGGCAAGCTTGATGATTACGCATTGGCGAACCGATTGAGCCATTTTCTCTGGGGCAAAGGTCCTGATACAGAATTGTTGAAATTGGCGGCAGAGGGCACCATTGGAGATTCGAAAGTCCTCTCAGGTCAGGTTGAGCGCTTGCTAGAAGACGATCAGTCATCGGTGTTCGTCAAAGAGTTTACCGAGCAGTGGTTGAAGCTTTACGAGATCAATGAAACCAACCCGGACGCCAAACTCTATCCAGAGTACGACGATGTGTTGCATCACAGCCTCCTAGAGGAGACGCACGCGTTTGTTGCCGAATTGGTTGCCCAAGACCTCCCGATTACCAATGTGGTTGACTCGAATTTTACGTTTCTCAACAGTCGCTTGGCCCGTCACTACGATATCGACTGGCCGGGCGGCACAGGCTTGAAACGCGTTAGGTTAAAAAGATCTCATCGCCGCGGAGGAATCATTACGCACGGGAGCGTGCTAAAGGTGACTGCCAACGGAACGGCCACGTCGCCAATTTTGCGCGGCGTTTGGATGTTGGAACGCGTGGTGGGTTTGCACGTGCCACCACCGCCATCTAATGTGCCGGCGGTTGAGCCCGATATTCGAGGAGCAACCTCGATTCGCACACGGTTGGCGAAACATCGGAATCTGGACAGTTGCAAGGCCTGCCACGTGAAGATTGACCCGCCCGGATTCGCGTTGGAGAGTTATGATGTGATCGGAGGCTATCGAACTCGCTACAGAACGTTGGTCTCGAAGAATGGAAAGACTAAGCGGTCCGAGGGCAAACGCGTTGATCCCTCCTATGTTTTTCCCAGTGGAAAAAAGTTTGATAACGTTGTTGGATTAAAGAAATTGATTCTGAAGAACCCCGAGCAACTAGCCAAAGCGTTCGCGTCTCATTTGGTCACTTACGCTACTGGCGCTGAACCGACGTTTGCCGATCGCAAAGGGATCTCAAAGATTGCCAAAGCTTCAGAGGCTGAACGCTGGGGTGTTCGATCCATCATCAAGCACGTTGTTTTAAGCCCCCAATTCAAATACAAGTAGAAGTTGTTATGGGTAACGAAATAAAGACAGTTCACTTTGCCAAAAACCACTGCCTGTCGCGCCGAACTTTATTACGAGGTGTCGGTGTCGCGATGGCATTGCCGTTTCTGGACTCAATGACACCCGCTTTTGGGCAGAAGGCCAAGACCGCACGAAAGTCTCCGCATCGTTTTATCGGCGTCAGCAATGCACTTGGCTTTCATGCGTCGAACCTCTTTCCGAGCCAAACGGGAAAAAATTACCAAACGACGCGCTATCTCAAATCGATCGACGATTTGCGGGACGAGTTTACCGTTATTTCTGGCGTTTCGCACCCGGATGTTGGAGGAGGGCATCGGGCAGAGCCTTGCATTCTTTCGGCGGCGCCCTATAGCGGATCCAATTTTCGGAATTCTGTCTCACTAGATCAGTTGATGGCCAAATACTTGGGGCATGAGACGCGGCATTCGTCTTTGGTGCTAAGTCCCGGTGGTGATTCGGGGACATCGTATACCGAAAACGGGGCAATGATTCCCCCCGAGAGTTCGGCGCAGGATCTTTACGCCAAGTTGTTTGTCGATGAGAGTCCTCAAGCCAAAGCGGAGATGGGAGCTCGAATTCGCGAGGGTCGAAGCATTATGGACATCGTCGGTGCCGAGGCACGGGCGGTGCAAAAACGCGTCGGTGCGGGAGATCGTGAAAAATTAGATGCTTACTTCGCCAGCGTGCGAGATTTGGAGCGCCGATTGGTTGTCAATCAAGCTTGGACCGATCGGCCCAAGCCCAAAGTGGACCAGAAGGCACCAGAGCGTGTTGCCAACAGTGCCGATACGATTGCACTACAGTCGGCAATGTACGATGTGATGTTTCTTGCTATTCAAACCGACAGTACCCGTTTCATCACCATGCACACCTCGGGAACGGGGCAAAGGGTACCATTGCCCGGAGTCGACGAGGGCTATCATTCTCTCAGCCACCATGGACTCGATGAAGAGAAACTTTCTCAACTGGCCATCGTTGAAGAAGCTCAAGTGGCAGCTTGGGGAAGGCTGGTTCGCAAGTTAGCGGAGACGTCTGAAGGAGGCACTAATTTGCTTGAACGTACCATGATGTTGCTGACATCGAACCTTGGCAACGCTTCTGCTCACAGTACCAAGAATATGCCGGTGATCTTTGCCGGTGGTGGATTCAAGCACGGCCAGCACCTAGGTTTCGACACCAAAAATAACTACCCCCTGCCTAATCTTTACACCTCGATGCTGCAGCGTATGGGGCTGGAAATTGATGCTTTCGCCAGTGCCACCGGAACAATGCGTGGCATCGAGATAAAGTCATAGATATTGGCAGCGGTCAGCTTGCTTGTTGACTTCGGTACCAAGGAAGTTTGGGTTTTGCATGTGCACAGGGTACCAAGAAATTCTCACGGCGTTCGACTGAATCGATATCGCCCGATGTTGGCTCTACATTCCTTGTAGGATCGCAATGAACGGCGCGATATCCAAGAAGTCAACAACGTCGTTGCAATCGCAATCAGCTTCTGCTTGGTAAGTACCGGTTTGCAATATGGCAATAAACGGTGCGATGTCCAAGAAGTCGACAGCTCCGCTGAGATCGACGTCGCCCTTGAGGGGGGGGGGCGTAGACGCGGTAGCAAAAGTGATCAGGACATTGGAAATATCGATTCCATTTGACGGGTCGCCCGGATCGTTGCTCAGCCCAAAGGCTTCCGAAGAGGCACCAAGTGCCAAGGTGCCGAACTCAAGCGTAGCGGGCGAGGTATCGGTGAAATTCAGAGTTCCAAGAGACGTTCCATTTTCAATGAACTCGACTGAGATATCAAGTTCGCCTGCAGGGTTAAGCGTATAGGTTTGATGGACCTCGTACTGGGTGTTGGGCTGAAAAACGTACTGGCCAGTGCTGCCATCAGTGGCAACTGCATTAGATCCAGTGTTCGTGCCCAACAGGCGACCGCTGGCGTTGGCGGCTAAGTACTCGCGGAGTTGAAGATCTGTGGTATTTCCACTGGATGCCGATTCCACGTCAAGCTCTATGGCGTATCCATTAATATTTAGTGCTGAATTGGGGTTGGTTGAATTGTTTGTGATGTCTTGATCAAGTCCTCCGCCAGTGGTGCTGGTTGAGAACAGTCCAATTCGGAGATCGTCACTGTCCGTCGGGATCGCACTCAAGCTGGACCCGTCTTGGACGGCAGAGGAAAGTGCATCAAACTGAGCTTGCGTCAGGTTGCTGGCGACAACTTGGGGTGTTACGAACGTTACGCGAGCCGTAATAGTGTCACCGGCCGTGGCTAAAGTTTGGCTTGGGAAAACAGCGTGGATCTGACGGCCCGAGGTACCTGACACCAAACCGATTTGGCCAGTTCCAATGCCATCATCGACATTGTCTTCGATCGCCGAATTGTTTGAGGTCGAGTAAAAGGCCGCTTCGGTGTCGCTGCCAGAATTACCGGTGATTGATCGGTCTCCGTCAGCGAAACTGTCATCGACGATCGTGCCGCTGGTCGGATTCGGATCAGTCGGGTCCGTCGGATCGGTTGGGTCTGTCGGATCGGTCGGTTCTGAGTAAGGGCCAACATCGTCGATGGTTAGCGGAAAGATAGTGATTGTGTCCGTGGAAACTTCGTCAGCTCCGATGTCAAATGCTCCATTACGGGACTGACCGTCCATGTCGATCGTGATGGCAGCCAAGGTTGAACCACCATCGATTGCGGGGCTGTTAGAATTAGGTCGCCACAAACCGTCTGCAGCAATCGATATCTGTGGGTTAATCGTTTGCAAGCCTGAGCGTGATGGTATGCCAAGCCCGGCACCAAAAGCAATGTTGTCGATCCACTGATACCCCGAACCTTCTTGACCCTCAAAAAGTGTCCTTGATGATCGAATCAAGTTATTCACAAATGAAATATTGCTAGGTATTTGATCTTTGAGAAAACCGTCCTGCGTATCGCCGAATTCCCAGTCAAAAAGCACAGCGGCACCGCCGACATCAATAATCGTATTATTGTGGATTACTACGTTGTCGACGATCTGGTAGCCGTTGGCTGGTCCACCGTCGATACCCGCGGCGAGAGAGATTGCGGCGTTAGCGCGGTCGTCGACGTTGGCAATGTAGTTGTTGACGATGACGTGGTCTGAGTCGATCACACGGATACCACCTGAGCGATTTTTGTTTTCGCCCAAGAAGAAGTTGCCGGCGACCGTTGCACCGCTTCCGTGGCGGAGCGTCAGCGTACCTGCGCAGCTGCGGAAGGTATTGTATCGGTAGACGTTGTCGCCCGACTTGTTTGAGATGATTTCAATCTCGCCGTCACAGTTTTCAAACAAGTTGTTTTCAACGACGACTTTCGCCGAGATGGTATGCCGCGCACTGGTGCCGACACGGATCGCTTCGTGACCATTGCTGTCTTGACCGACGGGGCGGTCCAAAAAAGCGTTGTAGTCGATCAAGTGACGAGCTTCTTGTCCGTTATCATTGAGTCGCACGACGAGTGTGACTCCCTCGTGATTTTGGCCTTGAAAGAGACAATGGTCGACTCGATTGTCTTGGCCGAAAATTTCAACCCAGTGATATTGATGGCTTCGATCTGGAGCGTTGTAGTCAATGATTTGAGTATTGGTCAGCCGGCAGTTGTTCGCGAGACCCTCAGAGCCACGGAACTCGATCAGGTAACTCATCGAATTGCTGCCGCCGTTCTCGAAACGTAGTCCGTCGACGACCAAGTGGCTGCCGGAGATTGAGAGTTGCGAAGTACCCGTAAGTTGGACTCCACCTTGAGTTGCCGGACGCAGTGTGATTGGATTGGCCGCCGTTGCGTCACCAGCAAAATCGATGTCTTGGTTGTTCCACACTCCGTCGGCCATGATCAGATTGTCGCCGGGTCGGGCGGAGTTCATGGCGTTTGAGATATCCGATGCGCTGGACACATTGAAGTCCGTGGCTGTGACTGGGATGGCACTGGCGAACACAAGACTGGCGGCCAGCATGGCTGTCGCCATGCTCATTTTGCGATCGAACATAGGACCGCAGTGTAAATCTTGGAAAAGGTTTTTCACAACGAACTTTCTAAGCAGTAAAGGTGGGATTGGCGTTCGCGTAGCAAGCGGAGATGAATCTCAATCAACTGAGCTAATAATTATTACTTTCGTAGGCAACCATACCCTTGCGGGGCCCGAATGCAAGCTTAATGGCCGCAATTTTCGGGCGATTCAGTGCCATAGACTCCTCCCAATGGTAGATGTTCACGGCGAAAGACTCACTCTACAGCAATTAAGTTCAACGCTGAATAGTCACTGTACCACGACCTGCTGGTTCAAATTTCCCTGAATAAGAACTGTTGTTTTGGTTATCTTGTCACCTCGGCCGTGCTACCGCTCTTTCGCCTCTGTCTTCGGTTTGTCGGATTGCATCAGGACCGTCCCATTGGCTTTGAGCATAGTCGCCTCACGCACAAAATATTTTGACACTTTTCCAACCTCTTGTCGAATCCACGCGAATGATGCGTCGGTTTCAACTAAGTCAGACTTTGCCGTGACATTCGATGGTTGCAACACAAAGGTATCGGTGATGTTCTGGTCCTCAACGGTAACGACAATCTGATTCCCGTTTTTCACCGACGAAACTCTCGGACCACCCTTCCCTGCCCCGCATGGAACAAGCACTTGGAGGATCACCTGTTCATCGCCATTGCCGATGGCCTTAGTGTAGGGGAAGACTGCATAGTCACCTTTGAGATAGGTCACCTCGCCTTGAGCATTTTCGATTTTGAAATCAGCCGCCGAACCAAATGTCCACGCGTGTAAGTGAGCCGCAGCGCCGTAAGTGTCATCCTCGTAGTTCCAAACTCGATAGTTGCCCTCGC
Organism: uncultured Pirellulaceae bacterium; assembly: GCA_938036435.1. Classification (GTDB taxonomy): domain Bacteria; phylum Planctomycetota; class Planctomycetia; order Pirellulales; family Pirellulaceae; genus Mariniblastus. Next base: position 42,139 of record CALHPU010000060.1, read on the forward strand.
CCGACATTGGCGCGCGTCCACCATGCAGTATCGCAACGGCTTGGCCTGAATTTGGGGCGCTGACAATGTCGGCAACAACGAAGTAGGTTTCTCCAGGAAACGCAATCGCCCGGCGCAGTTTGCCACCACCGGGATAAGGTGCCTCTTTCTCTTCAAAGTCAAAGAAGTCAGTGTCAATGCGATATCGCGAAACAGGCGTGACGTTTTCGGCAGGATCCACGGGCGCTTCACCGTTGAAGGTCACAACGTTGTGCGCGATCGCCTGCTTATACCACTCGGTGCGGAATTTCTCGCCGTAGCCCTTGCGTGTGTAGCCTCCGTCGGATGCCATCATCTGGTTCTCGGCCGAAATGATAAAACTCAGATGCTCGTAATGCTCATGGTTGTCGGCCTCGGCTACACCTTGAAACAATAGGTAGCGTCCCGAGGCGTCACCTGATTTCCAAGTGTTGCGAAACATGCTCTGGCCACCGTCAAGAAAAACCGTTGGCGACGAATCGGGTATCGTAGATTTGATAGACGGATCGTAGGTCAGGTACTCGTCCAGTGGCAACGTGTAATCCCAAGTCGCGCCAGTCCAGTTATACGTGGTGCGCTCGGTATACTCTTCGAACGGCTTCATTTCGGTTGTGTTCCATGCCCACATCAGTACCTCTGACAAAGGCGCAGAACTGTGCAAGGACGTTTTGGTGTCCTTGTACATGTACGCCGCCATGTGACCGGGGAACGGCCGAATGAAAGAGTCTTCAATATTTGGCAGCCAGCCCTTGCTGTTGCGTACGGCAACGCCCCACTCCATGACAGGCTTGTAATCTTCAAACTGGTTCACGCCGGAGACGTTTTTGTAGTTGACCATGAACGGTAGAAAATTGGTCCAGCTGAAGCCCAAGTAATGTGAGCCCTCGCGGTAGATGCCGTCGCCGCTGAAGAAGTATTTGGTGTTCTCGTTGGCGGCGGTCAATGCAACGCCCAGCCAACTGATCGCGTCTTTCTCCTCGGATAACGCCAGCGCACAACTTCCCAGTCCCCAAGCAGGTTTGGAAAGGTGATTGTGCGGACGGCTGGTCCATTTGTAGATGTTTTTGGCCAGATAATCACATTGTTTTACCAACCGTGCACGGATCGCTTTATCTTTTTCTTCGGCCAAGAATGGCTGAACGAAGTCATAGGCCGCTCCATAGTTTTGGAGCCAAGAGCCAAGGTAAATTTCGTCAGTCGGCCCGCTTTTTTGTTTCGGGTCAAGTTCATAAACCGGGCCGTCGTAGGCGCGTTCGAGTAAGGCGGTCGTGCGGTCGATCAATTTTTGTTTTTTATCGTCGTCTTCGGTCATCCAAATCATGAACCCCGAGTACTTGGCTGCCTGAGCCATATAGCCGTAGTATTGATGAATTACTTTCTTGTCATCACTTGCTGATGGCTCCGGCAGCAAATCCATCGTCAGAAACTGGCTCTCGGAGACCTGTTTCCAAAGTTTGGCTGCCTGTTTGTCTTGATCCTTTTTGGCTCTCATAGCTGCCGCTTGGTCGGCAGTAAACCAAAGCGATGGATGCGTTTCGTTCGCCGGAAGCTTCGGTACCGGATCGCAGGTGAACCCGCTATAGGATTCATAGTTCGGAGATGACTTCTGTTGTCCGTAAGCGTTAGATGCCGCAAATATCAACGCGGCTATGAATAATGTTTTTAAAGTGCTCATGCGCTGTAAACTCCCCCATTGATATCCAATGTCGCTCCGGTGACGAAACCGTCGAATTGCTCAGCCAAAAAAACTGTCGCGTGGGCGACGTCTTGCGGGTTACCTGCGCGTTTGATTGGAATACCGGCAATCGTTTGTGCGGCTGATTCTTTGGTCGTGTGTGTGTTGTGGAAACTTGTTTCTAGAATCAAACCGGGAGCAAGAGCGTTGACTCGGATCAAGTCAGGGCCAAGTTCGTTTGACATCGCCCTAGTCATTGTTAGGACCGCGCCCTTGGCTGTCGAGTACGCCAGTGAACCTGCATGACCACCTTTGCGGCCGGCCAACGAAGCAAGATTCACGACACTAGCACCTTTTGCTTCACGCAACGCCGGAGCAGCGAACTTTGTGACGTTGATCATCGAAGTCATGTTCACATCGATGACGGTCTGCCAAAAATCTGGCTCGATTTCGTCCAATTTTCTACGTCCGATCAGCGAACCGGCATTGTTGATCAGCACGTCCAACCCGCCCAAAGCGGCGACGGCTTTTTCGACCATCGCTTTGGTCTGAGCAGGGTCCGTCAAATCAGCTTGTAAGACTTCGACGCGATCGCCAAATTCGGCCTTGAGTTCGTTGGCCGTATCGGCGGATGAAAAATAGTGAACGGCGACGCGACATCCCTCATCCATTAGAGCGCGACTGATGGCCAACCCGATTCCCTGAGCTCCCGCGGTTACCAATGCACGTTTTCCGTTTAGTTTTGTACTCATGATTCTTCTCTCTATTTCTGATGATTCAGGTTATTTTTTATTGGTTGGTTGGTAGGGGTTGTCGTCGTCGCGGTTATCGATGTTCTGTGGTGGGGCGGCACTGGTGTCGATGCCTTGTGGTTCAACTTCTACCGCCGTTTTTACCTTCTTAGATGATCTGTAAAGCAGCCAGCCGATGCCAGCGATCAGGCCACCGCAAAACAGGAAGGCCAGCCGTCCGGAGATCGGGTTGGGAACCAGTACCATCAGCAGAACGAAGCCGCCGTAGATGAGGCACAGGATGCCCAGTGTCTTGGATTGGACAGAGTCCTTACCCGCGCCGACTTCTTTCTCGAAGTCGATCGGCGTGCGCATTGCGGTAAAGAAATTTTCCACGCGCTCTTTGTGTGCCTCGCTTGAGCTTCCATAGAACAATGTAGTGAACAAGAACCAAATGGAGCAGATGACAACGTTGGCAAACACCGGCGTAAAGTACAGATAGTCTTTGGTCTCGCGCGTGCTCAGTTCGCCTTCTATTCCAAACAAGGTACTGAACCAAGCTGGATCAACAAAGTATTGCTTGACGCCGTCAGTTTCCCAGCTGTAAGTCAACAAGAACGAGATGACAAATCCAAGCAAGACCGTGCTCCAGCCGGACCATGGCGGAGTTTTTCTCACGATGATTCCCCACAGCAGCGGAATGGCATACGGCGTCGCAATCATCCCCCCAAATAACATCATGGCGTCAAACAGATCCAAGCCCTTTAACTCGTTGATGAAAATGGCAATCAGGATGATTAGTATCCCGAAAACTGCCGAAGCAACTTGGCCCACTCTAAGCAAATGGCGTGGCGAAGGATCTTTGACCACGTGTTTGTAGAAACAACGCACAAAAATACCCGCATTACGATTAAGGCCACTGTCCATCGATGAAATGGTTGCGGCAAACAGACCACAGACCAGCAGCCCCATCATTCCAGAGGGCAACACCTGCATCGCGGCAAAGATATAAGCGGTGTCGTTGGGGTTTTTGACTTCTGGGAATTCCGTTGCCAGATCCGGTGCAAACACACGTGCGGCCATTGGCGGGATGAACCAAATGACAGGCCCAATCAGCATCAGCACAGAAGCCAGCAACGCGGCCTTACGAGATTGGTTTTCATCCTTCACGTTCAGATAGCGATAAGAGTCCTGCATGTTGTTAAGACCAACGAACTTGTGCACAAAAGTCGCGATTATCCAGAACATGATGATTTCCCAATGAGCCACCTCGCTCCAATTGAAATGATGGCTGGGCACTTTTTCGGCCAGACCCGATACGCCCCCAATGTCAGGATGCATCAACACCATGAAGGCTGTTGCAATAGATACCGCCATCAAGATCAGCAGCTGCACAAAGTCGCCCGCACAGATCGCCCAAGATCCGCCAGCGACCGATAGAACAATCACCACGATACCGACGACCCAAACGGTTGATATAACGTCAAATCCGAATACTGCGGTTGCGAATACGGCCAACCCGCTCAACCAAATCGCTGCATAGACTAAACTTAAAGGAATCTGTAGCCAAGTAAAAATCTGTTCGTTGACTGCACCGAAACGTTCTCGCACGCCTTCGATCGGAGAGACGATCCGCATTCGGCGAAAGCGCGGGGCGAACCACAGAAAGTTAATGAAAAATCCGGCGGCATTGGCGAAGAATAACAGGGCAACCAAAGTCCCGTCTTGGTATGCCTTACTGGCAGCACCGGTGAACGTCCAAGCGCTGAACTGGCACATGAACGCCGATCCACCGACCATCCACCACAGCATTTGACCGCCGCCGCGAAAAAAGTCACTGTCGTCTTCACTGAAGCGTTTGAAGATCGGCCCCAACGCAAGCATGAACAGAAAGAAGAACGCGATCGAAATGTAATCGTAAATTGTTAGCATGCTTGTTTCCTAATGCGAATGTTTCAATTCGCTGGACACTATGGTTTCGCTAGAACGAAAAGGCCTTCGTTCTCAGGTGGTCTAAACTTTTGGTTACTTCCGCTTAACCGGATGCAACAACTTTTGAAGTTGCACATTTGAAAGAGAATTTCCCACTCTACTTTGCAAAACGCGCGTTATTCCCAAATCGCAAAGCGTTTCAATACGAGCCCGACGCGCAAGCGAGGGATGTCGAAACCCTTGGGAATACCCGCTCGCTTGCGCTTCGGGCTTGTATTTGTGCAACTTCAAAACTTGCGCTCCGGGCTTGTATTTGTGCAACTTCAAAATGCAACAACTGGGGGCTGAGCAAGCAAAAACGAAAATTCTTCTTGAGTCGAACCTCCACCAGTTGGAGTCCAGTTCCATCCTTCGGCTGCGCCGGGTAGCAACCACGTGTCACCGGCGGCAATAGATACGCCATTCAACTCTCCCGCGCCTTTGAGCATGATCAACACCATGGGCTCACCGCCGGCAAAATCAGCCGCACCGTTTCCAGTGATCCGGCGAAGACGGAAGAACTGATCATGCTTGGCATCGATGATCCGTTCTTCGACGAACGTGTCGGTCTTCCTCAAAACGGTCGGCACTTGCAGAAACGATTCCTCGAGCGAATCCACCGGATGCTCTGAGTAGTCGAACATCGAAACGACGTCGTCTAACTCCAGACCCATGAATCGGGCGCTGTGTTCAAGGACGTGTCCGCCGGCGCTAAATTCGCACCGCACGACCCAATCGGTGGGTTCTTGCAGCTCAATCATAAATATCCCGTCACCGATCGCATGCGGTGTGCCCGAGGGCACCATCAAGCAGTCGCCGGTCTTTACCGGAATCTTTTCGAAGCAGCCGCGCATGCCTTCGAGGTCTTGGTCACGCACCATCTGCGCCCACTTTTCTGGCGTCGGCGGATGCTGAAAACCAAGGTAGACATATGGATCGCTCCCGCGCACCGAAAGAATGTACCAACACTCGGTCTTGCCGGCGTTGCCAGCCTCTTTTCCAAAAATGCGTTGGACGAATTCCGCATCGGGGTGGGCTTGCAAATGCAGGCGAACGCCAGCGTCCAACAATTTTATTAGTACGCCAATCTGGCCCGGTTCAGTAACCGGCGGGACTTGCCTGCCCCAAAACCAGTTCGGTTCCGCCACGATCAAATCGGTAAGAGAGACATCTTTACCGTCGACATTCAAATGCGAAACGCCTTCATCGGGGCGCTGTTGGTTGTCGCCGTTCCGCGCGATTGACGTAGACGCCAGCCAGTCTTCCGGGAAATGATCGTCTTCACCGACAGCGTCATTGCGAAATTTGCGGAGGTGAGTACCGCCCTGGTAGCTTCGCCATGAATAGTTCGGGGGTAATTTAAGTGGTGAATTATTCAAAAGATACCTTCCACTGCGTTCCTTCGTCAGATTTTAAAACGATCCCAGATTCGTCGAGCGATTGCGTCTGCCAGTTTGCCGGGGATTGCTTTCCACAGTAGCAAAGGCAAATCAAAGTCGCCTCTCCATCGGCATTGCAGGTCAACGTTGGGTACGCGCTGGACTCGGACGTTGTGTGGGTTCGATCGTGCGCGTCGTGGCTGATGGTTCCCGATCCATCGAAACCAGCAATCGGAATCAGCTTGGAAGTGTATGGGGAATCGACCGGCAAGCTATAACCGCCAACAGTCATCTTTGACCGTTGGTGTGCGTTGATCTTGTGCAGCTGTAGTTGCCAGCCGCCGTTCCACCAGACGTGCGTTTGCACCTGCACCGCGAAGTGAGAAACCTTGTGGCCTAGCACATAAACCATCGCACTTTGCTGGTCGTTGCACTTCAACATATGCGTGCTGTGCCGACCATAAATGGTGCCATCTTCGGCTTCGGCGGTCAGAGCGCTGTCTCGCGGGAATTCGCCAGAGGCAGAGGCGACTTCCAATCCAACCCCCGTTCGGTAGCTGGTCTTGCCCCACTTAAAAGTTCCGAATCTCGTGTTGCCCGGATTGATGCCGGTTTCGGAATTATGCAATTCGACGTCGCCATCGATCGATCGAACGACCAAACCGGCCGCTGGAATCGGATGCACGAAGTCACTAAGTTCCGACGGCAGCGGTTGAACGGGGGCTTGCCAGAATGGTGCATTAGGATCGATCAGCAGCGGGGATAAAGCTTTGGCTGCCCAATAAGGCGAACCTGCACATGAATAGGTTTCGGCCATCAGTGGAAATTCGTCGGTCCAACCGAGGCTCAAAGGTTCGTCTTCCGGCAATTTGTCCATGAAGAAATTCAAGTTCTTCATGAAGATATTGCGGCTGAGACCGGGATCAATCGTATCGATGCCGCAGTAGTGCGAAAGCCCAAACGGGGCGACCGCGTTAAAGCGATACGGCATTGAACGTCCAAAGGGAACGTGTTCACCCGATGCAGCGAAAAAGTGCACGTAGTCTTTGAGGAACGGAACGGCAAAGTCTTTCCAGCGCTGAGCGCGAGCTGGATCCATGTGTCCGTATAACTTGCCCCACCATAAACCATAGAAGTGCCAAGCAAACGCGTTGTAGTAGTCGACGGTCTCGTTCATGCCATCAATAAACCAACCGTCCTTTAGGTACATGCTTTCGACGATATCTAACAGACGCAGCGCAAGTTCCTTATCGCCGGGCTGGTCGGCACCCTGATTGACTAAAAACGATAGCGGCAGGATGCCGAAGAACATGTGGTTATTGCGATGAAAGCCACAGCCGCGCGTGGTACGCATCCAAGCCATCACCTGTTGCTTCTCTCCTTCAGAGAGCGGATTCCACAGGTGATCGTTTGCGATCTCCAACGCCAAAATCAGCACGCCCATTTCGACGGCGTGCTGATGATAGTTGGTGACCGGCCCCCAATAGGTATCCGCCTTTGGGTTAGTACCAGCGACAAGTCCTTCACGAAACCACTTGGCAATTTCTTCGCGCGTGAAGCCCATCGTCTCGCCGCCGGTTGCGGCAAGCCAATGCGCGGCTAACAAGCATGGCCGAGCAAACGCTTCGAGAATATCGGCGGCCGCGCTATGGTCGCTGGCCAGCCCTTTAAGCGGGATCGTCGCAGCACCCCGATGCATGCCCTTAACCAGCGGTGCCAGTAGCCTCTCTGCCACTGAGAGGCACCGATCATAAGTCCCCTGTTCTGTCTTGACTGTCATCTTACGATTTCACTGATGGCTACAAATCTACGCACTCCATCTGACCTTCGGCAACAAATTGGCGTATAAAGGCTAGACGGTTAATAATTATTAGATCATCATACTACAGACTGGAGTTTGCAAGTAGATTTCGCCGACATTTCTTGAAAACTAAGCGGTCCGGTGCCAGCCAGCCGTCCTGTTTTTCCCAAACGAATCTGTTTAAATCTAAAGAATTCTAGCCGTAAACTGCCCTCTCATTACGAGACAAATCAAATGAAAACCAATCAAACCCTCTCGCCCAACGATCTCAAACAAAGCTTAGACCGATTCTGGAAAGTTTCTGGGCAGAAGATCCAGCTGATCAACACCGAATACGACGACTCGCAAGGATCACCAGTTTTCACAGTGGCCGGAAAATATTCTACCCGTGGTTGGACCGAATGGACACAAGGCTTTCAGTACGGATCTGAAATCCTACAGTTTGATGCGACCGGCGATGGAACGTTTCTCGAAATGGGAAAACGAAACACGGTTGAAAAAATGGCGCCGCACATTACTCACTTCGGGGTCCATGACCACGGCTTTAACAACGTCAGCACCTACGGTAATCTGCTTCGTCTGATGAATGAGGGACGCATTGCCGAAAACGAATGGGAACGCAACTTCTACGTTATGGCGCTTCAGGCGTCGAGCGCCGTGCAAGCCAAACGCTGGACGGAGATTCCTTCTGGTGGATACATCTATTCCTTTAACGGTCCGCACTCATTGTTTGCCGACACGATTCGGTCTTTGCGAGCACTGGCCGTTGGTCACCAGTTGGGCCATTGCGTCATGGGAGAAAATGATAAGAGAACCAGCCTGCTGGAGCGACTTGTCAAACACGCCAAGGCAACCGCTGATTTTGCGGTTTACTACGGGGAGGGCCGTGACCACTACGATCAGTGGGGGCGTACGGCTCACGAGAGTATTTTTAACTTGAACGATGGAGCCTATCGCTGTCCAAACTCACAGCAGGGATTTTCACCGTTCACGACTTGGACGCGCGGCTTGGCCTGGATCATGGTCGGTGCTCCGGAGCAATTGGAGTTTCTAAAAACGGTTGATGATGAAGAACTGGAACCTCTCGGCGGACGCGAGTCGATCGAAGCATTCCTGTTGAAAATGGCCAAAGCAACCTGCGATTTCTTCATCGAAAACACGCCGACTGACGGCATCCCTTATTGGGACACCGGAGCCCTCAACTCACATAAACTGGGCGACGACGTTTACGATCGACCGTCTGAACCGTTCAACGATGCAGAACCAGTTGACTCATCGGCTGCCGCGATCGGTGCACAGGGGCTGCTTCGTCTAGGACGCTACTTGGATGATCCCAAGTACACGCAAGCTGGACTGACCGTGATGCAAACGCTGATGAGCGATAAGTATTTGAGCCTCGATGAGTCTCACCAAGGTCTCATTTTGCACTCCGTTTATCATCGTCCTAACGGCTGGGATCATATTCCAGATGGTCAAACAGTGCCGTGTGGCGAATCCTGCATGTGGGGTGATTATCACGCGCGTGAAACGGCTCTCTACATTCAAAGATTGGCTAACGACGAACCGTACTACAAGTTCTACCTTTAAGAATTAGCTGAAACCTTTGGCGAGCTATTGATCTTTGGCATGCTGTCGAGCTTTGGCATGCCGTAAATTTCGTTAGCCGTTTTCGCGCCAGCCACGGTCACTGTACCACCGAACCATGACTAGCGTTACAACGGCTAACAAGATTTTCTAGCCCCACACGGTTAATCGTCAAAACGAGCTTTAGGTTTAGATCAGACAAAACACTTCATACATTACTTTTTCAAGAGACGGGTGCGATGAGTAAGAAAGTAGCATTGGTAACCGGCGGCGGCCGCGGCATAGGTTTTGGCATTTGCGAAAAACTAGCAGCCGACGGCTTTAACCTTGTACTTAGCGGCCGCTCCGACGCGACGAAGGTTGCCGACGCAGTGGCGAAACTCGAAGGCATGGGCGCTGAAGTTCTTTATTGCTCGGGCGACGTATCGTCGGCGGAAGACCGCGCGGCGATGTTGGTGGAAGTCAAAGAGCGCTTTGGGCGTTTGGACGTGTTGGTCAACAACGCTGGCGTTGCCCCCAAAGAACGCGCTGACATCCTCGAAGCCACCGAGGAGAGTTTCGAATGGATCATGAAGATCAATCTTCAAGGACCGTATTTTCTCACGCAGGCTTGTGCCAATTGGATGGCCGAGCAGAAGAAAGCCGACGAGTCCTTTGAAGGCTGCATCATTAATGTCGGTTCAATTTCTGCGACGGTCGTTTCGCCCAACCGCGGTGACTATTGCATTTCAAAAGCGGGCATGGGAATGATGAACTCGCTGTTCGCAGCTCGGCTTGGCGAATTTTCGATTCCGGTCTTCGAGATTCGTCCGGGCATCATCAAAACAGACATGACATCCGGTGTGACCGAGAAATATGACAACCTGATCTTCAACACGGAGTTGCTGGTCGAGAAACGCTGGGGCGTGCCAGAAGACATCGCAAAACTGGCTGCCGCGATGGCGCGCGGAGACCTGCCGTATGCGTCCGGTCAGGTGGTGTACGTCGACGGCGGACTCACGATGAACCGGCTCTAGGCCTCGCCCCTGATCAAGAGCTTTTACCGCACCGCTGGAAGCAATCCCTCGCGTTTGAACAGCTCTACCATCTTTGCGTTCACCTTCGGTTTCCACTGTTTGTACTCGCTGGTAAAGCCGTGGCCGCCCAATGGAATGGTGACCAGTTCACAAGCATTGCCGGTCGACGCCAGTTTGTTATACAGCGCGACCGCGGTGCCGTAGTGAACCAGTTCGTCCATGGCGGCGTGCAGAATCAACGTTGGCGGCATTTTCGCATCCAGCTGGTGAACGGGCGAAAGCGCCAAAGCGTCATCGCCGAATCGTTTGGGAGTGTATCCAGTCTCAGGCGATGTGTCGGTGACAGCCGATTTGAGAACGACCGCCGCGGGTTTTGACCTAGGAGACGTCGCTGCATCGGAGCCGGGAGGTGCTTTTTCGATAGCCGTCCACAACGCCACATGCCCGCCGGCCGAGCTACCACCGACGGCGATACGCGCCGGATCGATGCCAAGTTCATCAGCGTGTTCGACCACCCAAGCAAAGGCTGCTCGCCCGTCGGCCACCGAAGCCAATGGCGTCGTATCAAACCGATTCTTGGTGCGATAGTCCGGTGCAATGCCGACCATACCGTTGGCGGCTGCCCATTTCGCGGTAGCAGCTGACTTTGAAGGAGTCCCTTTTGACCAGCCTCCGCCGAAAAAGAAAACAAATGAAGAGCGTTCGTCGCTGGCCTGCCAACCTTCTGGCTTGAAAACAAACAGGTTCATTTCGTTCTCGCCTCGGCGATAAATTATGGTTTCGGCCCCCGGCAGCGTCGAAGGTGTTTGCTCGATTGAAGAAGAATCTTCAGTGCTTGGAGCCGCAGCCTCCGACGGTTGATCTGTCGTCGATTTTTCTGACTTAGCTACCTGACCTTGGAAGTGGAGATTGTCGAACAGGAAGTTGGCTACCTTGGTCGAGGCCGAACTCAACCCCACGCGACCGATCACAGCGTTGCCTTCGGTGATGTCTTTATGCATTGGAGTGCCAGTTGCTTTTAGGTCACCCATTAGTGCGTCGTTTAACCAAACCACAACAGAGTCAGGTCCAAGTTCGGCGGTTTCGCCATTGTCAGGACGTTTGTATGAGAAAGTGTTTCCATCGTGATCGTTCGCCCAAATTTTTACGTTGAACGCAGCGGTAGAATCGTAGTCCACCCGAGAGATCGATTCGTCGCCGACACGCAGTCGAAGCGATTTTTGCTGGTACATTTCAAACCCGAAGGCCCGTTTGGACTTTGAGTTGAGCGTTAGGCTTTTGCCTTCCTCCCAAGGACCGACACCGAAAATGACTTGCGAATTCTTGTCACCCAAATCCGGGGCGTTGTTGAGAGCATCGAATTCAATGTAAAGGTTAGTGATCGCGGAGTCGCCAACGGTGTACTCCATGGCTCCGCCGGTTTCAGTGTCATCATCGTTGTAGTGAGCGACCTTTGCAGATCCCACTTTGCCACCTCCGTCAACGACTTTCACGAGGTTGGAACGCTGTAGCTGCGAGGCAGTGGGCACGCTGTCGACGTCAAAATTTTCGAAAGTTTCGTGCAAGAAAACGGTACCGTTGTCACCGCCTGACATTTTTTTCCCTGAGCCGGCTGTTATCACTGTGGCGTCTGCGGTTGTCGTTGTGGTGGACTGCGACTGAGCCGCTAATTCCGCGGCCGAAAGAACTCCAGCCAATACGATTAATGCGACATTTGTGATTTTTGCCATCTGATTCCACTCTCTTAATGAACTAAGTGCGGCAGGCGTTGCCGGTCGAGAAAAATTCTCGTTTCATAGTTATTAGGTCGTCAAGCGGCAAAATCTTTAAAACGGATAACTTCAAATAGAAAATGTTATCCGGCCACAGGCCCGCTTGTTTCACCTTCAGAGAACTCAGACGCGATCACGAGATCGACCAAGATTCGGTTTTTGTCGGACTCATCATCGGACTTACACAGGAGCTTCGCTGCTTCCATGCCAACCAATTCAGGATTACTGCTGGCGCTGGTTAGATTGGGGTGGATTTCGGTGCAGACACGAGTTCGATCCACCGCCGCCAGACTGATCTCCTCTGGAATTCGAATACCCCGCAGCAAGGCAAACTGGTGAGCTCCACGGGCCATCAGTCCGTTGTAACTAACCCATGCAGTCGGCGCTTGGGAGTGATCGTCGCCAACGCGTTTCATTAACTCGTCAGCGCAGTCGAAACCTTCTTGGCGATCTCCCTTTTCAACGCTAACGACGAACTTATCATCCAGCTTAATGTCGCGGACCGCTAAACATTCACGAAGCGCGTTAAGCCGCATCTGGTGCCGCCCGAGCTTACAGTTTCCACCCAGCCAAGCAAATCGCTCGTGGCCCAGTTCGACGAGGTGGTCGACGATTTGATCCACGGATTGCTTCTCATTGGGGCCCACCGAGTGACACAATCCAGGTGCGCTGGCGTAAACATTCAGCAACGTCACTCTCAGTTCGCCGAGGGCTCTCATGAATGACTCGCTGACTTCGCCTAAGATGACGATGCCCTGCAAAGGGTCGCGTTGGCCCAATAGCTCAAATAGTTTTTCCTCGTTAAGATCGCGCTCACCGCCTAGAAAGGTGGTGCTGATACGAGATTGTTGCAACACCTTGAACAGGCCCTGCTGAACATGGCTGAATGTGTTACTGGGCTGGTCGATTTTAAGGCCGCCGCGCTGCACGATTCCGACGTAGTTGCTGCGGGAACCCGGAGCATGGATTGGTTGCATCCCACGGGGCACGTAACCGTTGGCAACCGCCACCTGCCAGATTTCTTTATAGGATTTGTCGGAAATGCCGTCTCTGCGGCCATTAAGCACCAAAGACACCAGCGACTGAGAAACCCCCAGCTCCCTAGCAATCTGACTCTGAGAGATCCTTTTTGCCATCCCAGTCTAACTCCCTATTGCCCCGTATTACGCCATTAGTTCATAATCGTCATTATAAATTCAGGTGGATAGGTTACACTCGAATCTCACTAAATGCCAACGAAGCGAACAACATTCATAAATATGACCCAGAAGCCTACATCCTTACCCGCTATTTTGGTCGTCATGACCGAGCAAGAAAAGGTGGAATTCATGCCGCCAGATCTTGAGGCTCGTCTAAGAGGTATGTTTGCCGATCTTACTTGGGTAGAGGCTCCGCTGGAAGAAGACCAATGGCACAAATTACTTGACCAGAAGCGGCCGGAGATCCTTCTGTGCGCTTGGGAGACGCCTCCCCTGCCCCTATCGGCCGGCGAATATTTGAAATTCTGTTGTTTTCTTTGCGGATCCGTTCGCAAGCTTGTGCCGCGAGAATTGGTTGAGGGCGGATTAAAGGTCACCAATTGGGGCGCGATTGTCAGCAACACTGTGGCCGAGTGTTCGCTTCTGCTGATACTCTGCGCACTGCGACGAGTTGGCAACTGGAGTGTCGCTATGCGTCGCGACGGTAAATGGAAATCAGGACGCCATCCCGATACGCTCAGCCTCTTTGGCCGCCGCGTGGCTCTTCACGGGCTTGGCTCGATCAGCCGCGAATTGGTCAAGTTACTCAAGCCGTTCAACGTACAGCTATCGGCTTATTCGCCGAGCGTACCAGATGAAACGTTTCAAGAGCTCAACATTCGTCGTTGCGAAAGTTTGGAAGACCTATTTTCAACCGCCGACGTGTTAGTGGAATTAGCACCCGGCAAACCAGCCAACCATCACTTGGTCGGCGAAGATCTACTCAAGCTCCTCCCCGAGCAAGCCGTTTTCGTAAATCTTGGCCGCGGCATGGTCGTCGACGAAGCGGCTTTAGCGCGCGTTAGTCAGCAACGCGGACTTCACATTGGACTTGATGTTTATCAAGACGAACCGCTTCCAGTTGACTCACCGCTGCGTGGCTTGGACAACATTACGTTGCTGCCACACCTCGGTGGTCCAACTCCTGATCGCCGCCGTGACTGTGGCGAGCTTTGTTTGGAAAACCTTGAAAATTATTTGCACGACAAACCTCTGATCAACCTTATCGACTTGGGAATCTATGACCGCGCAACCTGATATTAAATGGGGCATCTCCACCCTCGGGTGCCATGAACTCGACCTGCCCTCCATCTGCCAGCTCGCTCAAAGAAACGGGATCCATCATCTTGAGATCCGAAGTTTGGACGATTGTCTGAACTTGCCGGAGTACTTGGATACTAATTATCCAAACGATCCCGATGCCGTAAAGAAAATCCTTGAGCAGCACGGCCAGTCGGTGGTCGCGCTCAATAGTGGCTTTAATTTAATCGGAGCAGATGAAGCAGCCCGTGAAGAGTTGCTGGGGTTTGCGCGATGGGCCGAGGTGCTGGACATCCCGTACATACGCATTTTTGGCGGAGGTAGCATGAGTCAGCCGTTAACTGAAAGCGACCTAGCCGAGGCCGTTGGGAATTTGCAGTGGTGGCAAAGTCAAAGTGATCAGCACCAATGGAAGACACACATCGCTTTAGAAACCCACACCGGGTTCAGCAGCAGTGAGCGTTGTCTGCAGCTTCAAGAGGCTTTTGGAAGTCCAATCGATATCATCTGGGACACACATCACACTTGGAAACTAGGAAATGAAAGTGCTTTGGAGACTTGGAACCGGATGGGTTCGATGGTCTGCCATATCCATGTCAAGGACAGCGTCTCTGTCCCCTCTGCTCGCCACCCTTATTCCTATTGTTTGCTAGGCGAGGGGGAATTCCCTGCAGACGACGTGTTCAGCGTGTTGCTGGCTAATAATTTCAAGGGCGTCGTTAGTCTCGAATGGGAACGCAAGTGGCATCCTTATCTTGACGATCTCGACACCGCGCTAGAGTCCCTGAGAACTTCTGGCTGGGAGTCCCGTCTTACACAAGTAACTTGCAATTGAGCCCTGATCTATTCTGCGGTTTCAATCTTTACCTGAACAATCGACATGCTCAAATCTAAATTGATCCATCCGGAAATTCTTCACGCGCTCGCCGGGTCTGGTCATTTCTCACAGGTGCTGATCGCCGACGGTAATTATCCGCTTCTGTCGGGAACCAATCCTGCAACCAAACGGGTGTTTCTAAACCTTGCTCCCGGTACAGTCGGAGCGCTCGAAGTACTCGAGGCGATTCTGTCGGCAACGCCGGTACAAGAGGCCACCACGATGACTCCGCCGGTTGACTTCCATCCCGACATTCACGACGCGTATAAGGCGACACTCGGTGAGAGCGTCCAGTGGACGGAAATGGAGCGTTGGGCGTTTTACGACAAAATCAAATCAACCGACACGACGCTGGCCATCGCCACCGGCGAACAACGCCGCTTCGCAAATCTTCTGTTGACCGTTGGCGTCGTGAAACTGCCTGAAGAGAGTTTTTAAGAACGCTCGAAGGTCTTCACATTTTAGCGGTGAAGCGCAAGCTCGCCGATTCTACTTGAGCAAAGCTCTTTGAAACCCTAGGGCTTGCGTTTAATGGTGCTCACTTACAATAAATTGGTGCGGACCAACTAAATTCTTGGCTCCCCTCTCCTCGTGAATTCGGACCTCGCATCGACGCCTTCGCATCAAACGTTGGCCGAATTCACGAGGAGAGGGGGAGTTGGGTTTATACGGGGCTATGCTCTTAATCTTTAAGTGAGTGCCATTTCACTCGCACACAGACTCTACAGTTTTGCAGGCGAATTAGACGCCGTTGTTCGAAGGTCTTCGCCTTGTTCACTTAATCTTCAGCGTGTGCACGAACCCTTGAACGCTGTGGTTACCTGTCCCGACAATGATCGTGCCGTCTCCGATCACTGCCAGATTACTGGCGCCACCTGAGACATCGGTCTGCAATTCGATCCATTGATGCCACGTTTCTGCGTTGTCATCGGAGATCAATAAGACGTGTCGTTTCAACTTTTCTCTTTGATCGGTGGCGGCCAACAGGTGGTATGTCTTTGCATCGTGCTCCAGCACGCTGTGTTGACCAAGAAATCCCTTCTCCCAGACTTGAGTGTGTTTGGCCCACGTTTTTCCGTTGTCGCTACTTGCGAAGATGGTGGCAATGCCCGACGTGAGAACAAAGACTTTGTTGCCAGCACGAAAGAAGTTCATCACGTCTCGCGCTTCAGGGAATTCGGCAGTTTGCGTCCACGTTATTCCGGCGTCTTCGGATCGAAAAATCTTTCCTGACGCTTCGTAGCCTACGCCACAGACGACGACTCCATCACCTAGTCCCAAGAGGCAGGTTGTATTTTGCCGAGGCAGTTTGTCGTCCAGCACGATCGTTTCAAAGGTCTCGAAGTGATCGGCGCTGCGAACGATACTAATCTTGTTATTTTCGCTGCGACGCATGCCGACGAGAATCTCGCCGGTGTTAAGTTGCTCCAATGCGACGGTGCGGGATGACTTCGTGCGAGCCGCGATGTCCCACGATTCTCCTTCGTCATCCGAACGCAACACCAACGCTGGTTCGGAGGTGGTGGCATACAATCGCCCATTGTCTGTGCGAATGAAATTGCGGATGTCTTGGATGCTCCACTTGTCGCCTCCATCAACCTTCTTGTTCCATGTCTTCCCGCCGTCGGTCGTCTTGAATACGTCACCCGTTTCTTCGGTACCAATCAATGCCATGCCGTCGGACAACTTAAACGATGATCGAACGTTGGATTCGCTCGGCGGAGCGAAGGAGTTAATAATCTCGACTTGGGGAAACCGTTTCTCTTGGGATTTCTCGAAAGTGTGCATGCTCGGATCGGCTTGCTTCTTTTCTATGGATTGAGCGTTTACCGCCGCCTGTGGCCAAAGTGTGACAAGAATCATCAGACCAAGCGACGTGACTTGTTGGAAAACGTGCATCTACAGCTTCCTCTATTGTGAAATGGTGTGTGACGAAACTTAGTCGACTGCGCGATCAACGCATCAGTGGGAAGGCCAAGTTTTCGATCCGCCTCTCACGGTCTGACAGGGGTAGCTTCTCCAGCATCTCTTGGTAGTTACCTTCAGGATAAGCTTGGTTGGCCATCATCAAGATGGGAAACAGATTCATCCGGTCGTTTTCTTTGATCGATTTGTGCGGCCATGGTTTGCTCGGATCGGCATACGGAGCCAAGTAGTCCAAAGCGGCTCGCAAGCGGCCATCGCCAGCATTCCAAACATCCACGCCGACCTTTTCGGCAAGGTTTGCGATGACGAACATGGCATGCAGGTTATAATTGCTGTAGAAGTTCGGCCTTGTGCGGGCGAGTTCTTCGGGCTGCGAGCCATCGGGTCTGATTTGGGCAAGGATTCGTTTTTGAATCGCCTGTTGAGCAAGCTTTTGTGCGTCTTCTTTGTTTCCCGAGTAAAGCGCAAAATACATGGTTTGGGCATCGAAGAAACATCCATGATTATTCGTCGCTGCGGCTTCCTCGAGAGCGAGCTTTCCTGTCTTAAGCCATTGGAGGTATTCGCCGACCCAAGCCTTCAGTTCTTCGCGTTCGGTGTCGCTGAGCGCTGATGAACCGGTGATCAGAAGAGAACCTTCGAGCCCGCGCGTCATCATGCGGCCATCCAAAACGCCAGATTTCGTGCCCGTGTTGTGGCCAAGTCTGCACTGGGCATGATTCATATTGGGGTTCATACGCGTCGCTGGATCGAGAAACCAAACTCGCAATATCTCGGCCGCTTTTCGGGCGTATTTTTCCTCACCGGTCAGATAATAGGCTAGGCCTAGCGCTTCGGTGTGAATGCCTACTTTTTCAATCCGTTGCCGGTCCGATTCTTTGAGGCTTTGGCTGGCCGGGTTTGTTTCGCCATCGCGCCGGATGTAGGGCAGTCCATCGGCTTTCCCCGGATCAGGCCACCAGTACCGGCTGTAGCTGGCATAGTCGTGTTCGTCACCACTGGGGGCGACTTTCTCTTTGTCCGTCACTGTGTATGGACCATCATCAAGCGCCGCATCAGCTTTGGAGATCAGTGCATCCAATGCAGGCTTGAATTGTGGATCGCCTTTTGCAATTCGCGATTTGATTTTCGCCAGTCGCGCTCCGTCGATCAGAATCGTGGGCGGCTCACCTTGCGTGGTCATTTCTTTGGCAGTAACGCCGGAGGTCGATTGGCCGAGAGCGGCCCCCAAATCGCCGTATGTTGCTAACGAAAATCCGAAGAGGCAAACCACAGTTGTCTTAAGCCAATTCATCAATACCACTCCTCAATTTGGTGCTTTTGTTGGTTTCCAATTCGTCAGCTTTGCAATTCGTTAAAAGGCGAGGCGATGACGTATTTGATTGCTATTAAATTTAACGCAAGGACGTGACTACGAGACTCGTAATTATTCGGTTTCTGCAGAAATTAGTTCACGCAATTTGCCGAAGTCTTTCTTGATCGCCGCAATGTTGGCTTCGGTGCCAGCGTCACGCAAATATTCAACGTGCAGACTTACCAAAGCAGTGGGAAAGTCTGTTTTGAACTGCTTAAAGAACTTCGAATAGTCGACTTGTCCCTCTCCCAATGGGCAGTGCAATGGTGAGAGCCGTTTGTCACCTTCTTTCTTCAGCTCCCAGCGAAAGTCTTTGACAACCAGCGCTGTAATGTGAGGCTTGATAATGTCGTAGTAGATTGGCCACGCACCGCTGCCTTCAGCAACAGCGTGGCGAACGTCAAACATGCTGCCAATCTCTTCACGTGGGATATCACTGATCAGTTGCTGAAGATCCCAGAAGCTACCTCCCACGTATCTGCCACCGGAGTGGTTGTGATAGCCGGCAGTCACTCCTGTCTTTCGATTGAGCGCGGCCAGCTCTTTGAATTGCGGCTTGAGCGATTCGAGCTGTGATTTCACGGAAGCTTTCTTGTGGTAGCGACAGTATCCCATTCGATAGTGCTGAATCCCAAGTGCCCCAGCAGTTTCTAAGATCGATTCAGCATTCGGCGATTGTACTCCGACGATATCCGTCGTTATCATCTTGATTTTGAGATCGTGTTGCTTAAATACTTCAGCAAGTTTGGGCAGTTCATCGGCCGCCGACTCCGGCGCGATGTAGCCCTTCTTTCGAACCGTTACTTCCGCACCATCAAATCCGATTGCCTTGAGCGTTTGTGCCAATTCCTCGTAGGATAAATCTTGTAAGAACTTAATGAACGTGCAAAACTCATACGGTTTGTTTTGAGCAGTGCTTTCGGCTGTCGCGATCGCCGGCAGCACACCAGCACCGATCGCTGCGGTCATGCCGGCTACAAAAGTACGTCGACTTAAAAGTGGTTTGTTCAATTTGATCTCCACGTGTTTTGACATAGTGCACTAGCTACTGAAGTATTTTCGCAACTGGTCCATTGCTGCTGGAACGTTTTCAAATGGATTCTCCTCTTCGTATTCCATCACAACGTTGCCGCGATAACTTGCCTCTCTAAGAATCTTACTGATGCGTTCGAGATCAGCATCGAATTTGTCGCCATTGTGCGGAGCCTTCATTTTGACTTTTATCTGAACGTTGACCGCGTAAGGAGCGCACTGCTTTATTTCAGCGTAAGGATTGTCTGAAACAAAGTTGCCTGTGTCCAGGTTGACACCAAACCAGTCACTTTTGATGCCGCTAATGATTTCGATGATGTGATCAGCGCTCAAGTCGCCATGATTCTCAACGCCGACAAAAACGCCTGCCTTCCCGGCGTAGTCAGCGCATTGCTGTAAAGCTTCGATCGCAACGTTCATGGTTTCGGGAGAGCCTTCAAGCTCTTTGCGTTTGCCGGCAAAGAAACGAATGTGGGGAGCGCCCATTAAACTGGCGCGGTCAATCCACCGTTTTGCGTCGATAATCTGTTGGTCCAATTTCTCGCTGCGGGGAATTGTGAAATTGTTTCCAATCGCTGTTCCAACAATGGGAACACCATTGAGAAACGCGTAGCGCTTTATCTTTTTAAAGTAGGCGTCGTCCGCGTCTGGTGGGAAAAAGTAACTGGTAAGCTCAGCGCCGCAGTTTTGATCGGCGCAATAGTCGATGAAACCAAACATGTCGATCTTCTTACCATCGAGCGGCGGCAGTTTCGCTTTCTTCCCTTTGTAGAATTCGAAATGTGGCTTGAAGGAATAAGCGGCCAATCCCAATTTGAAATTCGAATTTTGCGCGTTGCGCAGATCCTGTTGAAAGACCGGAGTGGGGGTGGCGGCAATCGCACTACCCGATCGTAATGCAGAAGAAAAAGCTCCCACGCCGATCGCTCCAGTAGAAACCGATTTTAAGAATCTGCGGCGATCAATTGTCATGGTTTTTTTGTCCAAGGTTTGTGTGATGTTCGTAAAGTTGCCAATTGCTTTTATGCGACGCGTAATTAATTTTTCTCGGGGCCTGTGCCGCGCAGAAAACTCACGCCAACTTCCGCGGGAGAGAGCGGGATCGAAGTGACGTTGCCGCTTGCCCCCAAAACATCTTTCTCACCCGCCGCCGGGCCAGTAACTCCGGGGCGTTGTATTCCCGCGGACTCTTTTAGCATCGGATCAGTCGTGAGCGCATCTAGGTCCACACCGATTGTCGCTCCGTGCATTAGGTTGCCAGTCCATTTGAGTTTTTCGGGAGACAAATCGGCTGTAACTAAAGGAGCGCCCACGCTAGAGATCAGGTTTTTCGCAATCACGCCCGTTGGAGCGCGTTTCCCCTTGGCTTTATTTAAGAAAATGCTGCGCCGACAATTTAGGATCGAATTGTGGATGATCGATATATCGTCCACAGCCTGATAGCCATTGGTGGAACCCCCTGAAGGTTGGCTTCCGCCGAGAATGGATACTGCCGCATTCCAAGTCATCCCCGTTAGATCTTGGAGGTAGTTGTTTTTGATAACGTGGTGACTGTCGACCACGCGTATGCCTCCAGCATTTTTGGCCCCGTCTCCAAAAAAGAAATTCCCTCGGACCGTGGCGTGGTGGCCGTGACGCAGCACAAGTGCTCCATTGCACTGGCGGAAAGTGTTTCTTTCAAAAACGTTGTAGCTCGATTTGCTGCTGATGATTTCGTTCTCTCCGTTACAACGAACGAAGTAGTTTTCCCTGACGATGCAACAGGCTGGCTTGTTTTGGTCTTTGCTACTTCCAATTCGAATCGTTTCGTTGTCGCTTCCTTTTTGAAACGCAACATCGGCGAAGTAGTTGCGAGAGATCTTATGCCCGGCCTTTTGCTCGTCGCCCAAGTAAGCCAGTTCGACCGTGATCAGAGCCCCTTTTTTGTTTTTTCCACTGAAGTGACAGTGGTCGATAGTATTGGACTGTCCATAGATCAGCACCCACTTCGAGGTGTTGTCCTCGGCCCTCAGATTTGTAAACGCACAATTCGTAAGTCGAACATGCTGTGCCCCCTGGCCGCTGTTGCTGCGAAATTTGAATGTGTTGTAGGCGTTTGGCTTCCCCTCGGTATTGGTGAAATGAAAACCGGAAATCACCCAATGCATCGCGCCGACGGTAAATTGTGTTTCGCCAGAAAAGACGACCGCGCCGGACTCGGCGGCCTTTAATGTGATTGGCATGTCCTTGGTTCCGTCGACCCCGATGATATCGACTTCCATACTGCTGTAGTTACCTTTAGTCCAAAGGATCGTATCTCCCGCAGCCAATTTTCCAGACTCGAGCAGAGCCTCAATGTCGTCCCCCGATTTAACCTCAAAAGTATTTTGCGCGTGCGTTTGATTTAGTAGCCTAAGCAAACAGATTGCCACAATCGCGGTGTGGATCAGGATATTCATGTTTATATTCTTCAATTTTTGTTCGTGGCAAACCGGACAAAACCTAACTCCACGGGTCGCGCTCTTCACGAACAAGCATTTTGTTTGCCGCATCGTTGTTGATAAATGTTTCGGCCAGTGCATCCCATTTGGCGACGTGGCCGGGGCCGGTTTCTGGATAAAGGCGGATCATAGCGTTGGCGATGTGACAAAGGACGGCAGAAGCGTGTCCCGTTTCCACTGGAGCACGAGTCTCTTCGCGGGACTTCACGCAATCAATGAAGTTAGCCATGTGGGCGCTGTGCGGATCGTCGACGCCCGTTGGCTTCGTTGGGCATCCGTCAAGCAGTTCCCGATTCGAGGCATACGTTCCGCGGTAGCCCGTCACCATCCAGCCGTCAGTTCCCTCGAAGCGCGTTTGCACCATTTCAGATCCGCTTTCGCAGAACAGTTCAACACCGTTTTCGTATTTGCACCTAAATCGTGTTTCTGTCGCCGTATTAAATAGACTTCCCTCTGGCAAGAAACCGGCCCCCTCGCATTCTATTTCCGTCGGGCCGCCGTGATCCATGGCCATGCCCCAGTGCGCCATGTCGTTGCAATGAGCGCCGAAATTGGTGATCTGGCCGCCGGAATAATCGTAGTGGAAGCGGAACCGATACAGACAGCGGTCTTTGTGGTAGGGTGAATCCGGTGCGGGGCCCAGCCACGTGCGGTAGTCGAAAGTCTGCGGCGCAGGCATCGGTTTCCAGCCGGGTTTGGGGCTGACTTTATTGTTGAAGCCAACCTTGGTCACGATTTTCTTTACTTGGCCAATCTTCCCCGCCTTGACCGCTTCGCAAACGAACTGGCTGACCGGATTGGATCGCTCCTGACTGCCGGTTTGGAAGACTCGGTTATTCTTGCGAACGGCCTCAATCATTTTGCGCCCGTCGGAAACAGAAAAAGTTAGCGGCTTCTCACAGTAAACGTCTTTGCTAGCTTCCAACGCCATAACGGAAATAATTCGGTGCCAGTGATCTGGCACGACGATGATTAATGCATCGATGTCATCGCGTTTAAGAACATCGCGAAAATCGGAGTAGGATTTGCATAGGTTCGAAGTGCCGCCTTTGGTTTTTTTGGCGGCGGCAGCGTTAACCATTTTCATTGCCGGTTCGCGTCCGTAAAAATGATCAGGCTTCTTATAGCCGAAGCTACCTTCATTGACATCACAAACGGCCAGCACGTTTCCTAGATCACGGGCGATGAATCTTTTTAGCAAGCCCATTCCTTGGTTGCCCGTTCCTATGAATCCTACGTTGATACGGCGGCTCGGTGCGTCGGCTCCAAAGACTCGTGGGCTGACGATCAGTGGAATAGAAAGTGCGGCTGACTGTTGTAGAAAAACGCGACGATTGCTCATTTCGAAAACCTTTGCTAACGCGAAAGTGTATCTTCAAATTCTAACTCAAAAAAGAAACGGAGGTTGCGTTAAGGTTTAAAAATGATCTGGGCGGTAAGGTGGATAGTTGCCCGATTTGTCTTGCGACCATTGAATAAGCAACACGGTTAGCTCCATTGGCTTGCGTTGGTTGAGCCGGTTATTGGTTGACTTTTAGTGGCGGCAGATTACAGTAGAGACCAACATTCGTGTGGCCAAATCAACTCTTGCATCGTGGCTTGGGTGAGGCTCGCAACGAAGGCAGAGAGGCTTCATGTCGGTAGGCAAAATACTGATTGTTGGCTACGGTTCGGTTGGCCGACGACATACTGAAAATCTTCGGCAGATGGGTTGTGATGACCTGATCTTTCTTCGAAGCGGTCGGCCAAGCGTTATCGATCAAGTGCCGCCTCCCGGCCAGCAGGTTCATCAGCTAGCCGAAGCTCTAACGCACGACATTGTTGCCGCTGTCATCGCAACACCCAGCGCTATGCACCTTGATGTGGCGTTGCCGTTGGCGAAACATGGATGTCATCTCTTTATCGAAAAACCAGTTGCTTCCGATCGTGATATCGATCGTTGCCAGCAGTTAATCGAGATCGCGCAAGAAAGGAATCTTGTCACGATGGTCGGTTATCAGTTTCGATTTCATCCGCTTCTTGTCGCACTTCGAGAGGGCCTGCAAGAAGGCCGGATCGGAACGCCGCGAAAGGCGCATGTGCAGTGGGGGGAGTATCTTCCTGATTGGCACCCGTGGGAGGACCACCGTGAGGGATATGCCGCGCGAGAAGATTTGGGCGGTGGTGTGATGCTGACCTTGATCCACCCCGTCGATTATCTTTATTGGTTGTTTGGCGCAGCGGATGAAGTGCAGGCCGAATATGGAAAATTTGATGTTCTTCAAACCCGGGTGCCAGACGATTGGGCAAAGCTGAAATTGCACTTTAAACAGGGCGTTATTGCGAAAGTCGAATTGGACTACATTCAGCGCCCGGCCGTGCATCGGCTGATGGTAGAAGGCAGTCGAGGTTCTGCCGCCTTGGATTTTCAGGCTGGCGAATTGGTCTGGATGGTCGATAGCCAACAGACGAAAAAAATTACTGTTGATACAGGATTTGCCCGAAACGATATGTTCGTCTCCGAAATGAAACATTTCATTGATCGCGTCGTAGGGCGAAAGTCAACCGAGCTTGATTTGGAGGAGGGACTGGAATCCTTACGCATCGTGGCGAGGGCAAGGCACAATGCAATCGAAGAGGCCGAGGAGAGTGTAAGTTAATGTCCAACGAAACACCGCCTTTATTTGATCTGACTGACCGGGTTGTATGCATTACCGGCGGCGGAGGTTTTCTAGGTAGAGACTTTGTGCGAGCCTTTATAGATGCCGGTGCGCGGGTGGCCGTCATCGATCACAATGTTGCTTTGGCTGAAGCTGCGATTGTTGACGCACATGGGACGGAAAAAAATACGCTGGCGATTGAGGCGGACGTCACAGATCCCAAAGCCGTCGAGGACTTTACTCAGCAGTTACTGCAAAAATGGGGCGGAAAGATCGACGTGTTGGTAAATAGTGCTGCGATCGATCCTAAGTTTGATGCCGACGTTGCCCGGCAACAATGCCACACTTTTGAAGATCAGCCACTTGAACTGTGGAAGCAATCGCTGGACGTAAACCTAACAGGAACATTTCTTTGCTGTCAGACTGTTGGGAAAACCATGGTCGAAAGTGCAGCGGGCACGATCATCAATATTGCTTCGACGTATGGCGTTGTAGCGCCAGACCAGCGTCTGTATCAGCGCGACGAGGAAACCGAACAGACGCTGTTCAAACCGGCTGCCTATCCGGTCACCAAAGCAGGCGTTCTGCATCTGACTCGGTATCTTGCTGCTTACTGGGCCAATACTGGTGTGAGAGTCAACTCGTTGACGCCTCACGGAGTTTTCGATTCGCAAGATGAACAGTTTCTCCGCCGCTTTGCCGAGCGCAGTCCATTGGGGCGAATGGCGCGGCCGGAGGAAATCACCGGACCACTTTTGTTTTTGGCTTCTGATGCTGCATCGTACGTCAACGGAGCAAATCTGGTGGTCGATGGAGGCTGGACAGCATGGTGAATTCCAAAGGGCCCGTGCTTGCGATCATTCCCGCGCGTGGCGGATCAAAAGGGCTGCCCGGCAAGAACATCCGCTTGCTTGGTCGTCATCCGTTGATCGCCTACAGCGTGGCAAGCTGTTTGGCGGCCCACACTATCGATCGCATTATTGTATCCACCGACAATCAAGAGATTGCTGATGTTGCTTGTGCATACGGAGCAGAGGCTCCTTTCCTGCGCCCGGCCGAACTGGCGACGGACATGGCTCCTGATTTGCCGTTATTCATCCATGCATTGCAGTGGCTAGAGCGCGAGGAGGGTTATAGGCCTTCGATTGTAGTGCAGGTCCGTCCCACGACTCCTTTTCGGCCTCATGGATTATTGGACCAGTCGGTCACGCTGTTGCAGTCCGACGCGCGGGCCGATTCGGTAAGAGCCGTTGCTCGCCCCAGCCAGACGCCGTTTAAGATGTGGACGTGTGACGAGAAGGATTATCTTCACCCGTTGCTAGATAGCGAACACGCCGAGCCCTATAACATGCCGCGACAGTTGTTGCCTCAGGTTTTTTGGCAGACCGGGCATGTAGATGTGATCCGACGAGAAACGATTTTAGAGAAGAACAGTCTGACCGGAGAGTGCATCAAGTCAGTGTTGGTTGATTCGGCTTTTGTGGTCGACATTGATCGTCTGGAAGATCTGCAATATGCGGAGTACATGCTCAGCAAAGACAACTTGGATCTAGATCTGCCGAAATTTCCAAGTGGGCGGGCCGCTGCGAAAGCCATTCCGGGGCAGATTCGTCTTGCGGTTCTCGATTTTGACGGGACATTAACCGACGACCGTGTTTGGGTTGACCAGGATGGACGAGAATCGGTCGTCTGTAGCCGACGAGACGGTCAGGGACTGGAGCTGCTGGCGATCGCTGGAGTGGAGATTGTTGTGATCTCCAAAGAGAAAAATCCGGTGGTGTCGCGACGCTGTGAAAAACTTGGCATTGATTGTTGGCAAGGGGTCGATGATAAGCTCACGTTAATGAAGAAGATTTTGGCTGAACGTAAAGTCGACGCGCAAAAGACAATTTACGTTGGCAACGATGTTGGCGACCTTCCCTGCATGCGGTATGTCGGGTTTTCTTTCGCTCCAGCGGATGCTCATCCAGAGGTGCTAAAAGAAGCGGGCCTAGTTGTCGGGCGCGCTGGCGGTCGCGGTGCAGTTAGAGAAGTATGTGACATCCTTTTGGATAACATGAAATCATGAGCCGAACCATCAAATTTGCTGACAAACAAATTGGCAACGGTCAACCGACATTTATCATCGCTGAGATCGGCATCAATCACAACGGAAGCGTTGACCTTGCGCGTCAGTTGATCGATGTTGCGGTGGAAACTGGTTGCGATGCGGTTAAGTTTCAGAAGCGGGATCCTGAATCGTGCGTGCCTCCAGAGATGCGTGACAAAATGCGCGAGACGCCATGGGGTTACATCACGTATCTGGAATACCGACGGCATATCGAGTTCGGGCTTGAGGATTTTCAAGCCATCGACAAGTATTGCCGAGAGAAAGGTATGCTGTGGTTCGCGTCGTGCTGGGATGAATTTTCGGTCGATTTTATGGCGCAGTTCGATACTCCCTGTGTCAAAGTTCCATCGGCTGCGCTGACGCATCGGAGTCTCTTGGAGAAAACCCTGTTACTTGACTGCCCCATTATGTTGTCCACCGGCATGTCCACAATCCAAGAGATTCGCTCTGCGGTGAAGTTGCTAGGTTCTGACAGGCTGTTGTTGGCGCATGCGACTAGTACCTACCCCTGCCCCGTCGAGGAGCTCAACCTGCGTATGGTGCAAACGCTGGCTCAAGAGTTCGACTGTCCGATTGGTTATTCCGGCCACGAGACAGGGCTGATGCCAACGGTAGCATCTGTTGCTTTAGGAGCAACGTTTGTCGAACGTCACATCACGCTGGACCGGGCGATGTGGGGAAGCGATCAATCGGCATCGGTTGAGCCGGTGGGCTTGCGGAGGTTAGTCAAAGACATTCGAGTCATCGATCGTGGCCTTGGCGACGGCGTCAAGAAAGTCTACGACAGCGAGTCGGTTTCCCGATCGCGCTTAAGACGCGTCAATGACTTGCCTCTTGATTAGATGGCGCGGCAAGTATCACATCCAAGTAACGTCGCACCAGCGGGATTGCGGCAAGTGAAGGAAGAATGGATCGTGAAATCATCAGCAATCCAACCGCCGCTGCAGATTCTGGCTCCATGTACACAGCGAACAGGTAGATCATGGCTGCATCACGCGGTCCGATTCCTCCCAGAGTAAACGGGACCAAGCCACAAAGTAGCACCACTGGCGAAAGCGCTAACCCTGTGGCGAACGGAACGCGGGCTCCAACGGCAATGGTGAACATCCAGATTTGCGTCAAGTGAAGCAGCCACAATCCGACGGAGAACAAAACGATCCACTTACCGCGCGCTGCCAAACGACGATGCAACTCCGGCCAGCCCTCCGCAAGCGATTGAAGTCTTACGCGGCGGCGAAAAAGTTTGAAGGTCTGCAGTTTCGTCAGCAATTTACTTACGATGCCTCCAGAAAATAAAAATCCGGCGCTGAGGCACCAAATTCCG
Source organism: uncultured Pirellulaceae bacterium (assembly GCA_938036435.1). Taxonomy (GTDB): domain Bacteria; phylum Planctomycetota; class Planctomycetia; order Pirellulales; family Pirellulaceae; genus Mariniblastus. Next base: position 70,107 of record CALHPU010000060.1, read on the forward strand.
ACAGCAGGCACAACCGCCGGTGCAAGTTTTTCTCCGCCAAACCCCGAAAACCACGCCAGTAAGCACCAACTTGAAATGGCGAAGGCATCGCACAGTCGTTCGAATACGATCACCGAAACGGCAACACCCAGCGGTGCCTTCTGCGATTCGCACAAGAAGTGACTCTTGGAAAGGTCCCCTAATTTCGCTGGCAGGAACAGATTCATGGCGATCGAAATCACCGTCATCGCAAGTGCATCGATGTAAGAAGTCTTGTGGTCATTTGACGACACCCACCGAAACCGCAACGCATTGGCCAATGTGATGGGAATGATCATTCCCATCGAAATCAGCAGCCAAACTGGACTGGATGTGGAAAGCACTTCCCAGATAGCGGCAAGATCCATCTTGCGATAAAGCAAGCACAGAATCGCCACGCTCACTATCACGCTGATCAACTTAGATGCCGTTTTAGCGCGAATCTTTAGCCATAGATGTTGGATGGAGCCTTTGTTCATTTTGAGGTTCTCGCTTCGCTTGACCACAAGACTCGTCCGATCGCATCGCGTGCTTGGATTGATAGTTCCTCTGCAGGTTGAAAATAACTGGCGTCGTAACTTCCGAACCGCTGAGTCCAGTCATCGGAGTAGAACTCTGCGAGCTGCTCGAGGGAGACCACTCGGACATTTTTCACAGGTTTGGGGAGAATCGAACTTTTTACAAATCCATAAAGATCGGCGCGCGATTCCGGCAGCACGGAAAATTCTTTCATTGGCAAGACTGGGACACCAGTTTTCAAAACGCCCAAATTAACATTGCTGTTTTCATCGGTGATTACCCAATCACATTCTCTGGTGACGTCCTGCAGTGACAGCGATGATGCGGTTTCGACAACATTGTTTGTGTCGCTTAGTTTTGAGGACAACTCTGATCTGCCCAGCATATTCGGATGCCAACGAATCAGAATTTTCGAAGGATTGAAATGATTGCGACAGTCCTCGACAAGGCGAATGAACTGCGGCCAGCAGACAACCTTGGAGGCAAAAATACCAATGACGGGGCGTTTATTGAGTAGTCTGTGAGCCTCCATTGTTTTTGACGCACCTTCGGCACCGCAGAATATGACGTCCCCTTGGACGGGGCCTTTTAATTGATACTGTTGGAGTGCCGCTTGTCCTTCGAGAATCGAAAGCGTGAATCGTAACGGCGGAGAGACCGGCGTGGGGTAGGCGTGCGACATGAATATCGTGGGGATTTCAATCGCTTCGGCAGCTCGGGTGAAGGCCAATGGCTCAGGGTTCGAATCACTGGAAACGATGACACCGCTTGATTCATGTTGTTTCAGGATTTCAATAGCGCGAACATAACAAAAAATCGCGCTGGCAGTTCTGCAACTGACCAGAAAATCATAACGTCGATTCAATCGATCCACCAAACGATAAACTCGCCTCCAATCGCCGATGCGAAAGCAACCCTTCGCCAACCGCAGCAGCGTGCTCCGCCTCAATACGCCGGCGAGGTCAAGCTGAAGACAGGCGACTTGATTTGGCTCCAACCAAGACGCGATCTTTCTGGTTTGTTGTCGAGCGTTTTTGTGAATGGCGATGATCAAAGGAAGGTGTGGCTCGTCCAATGAAGTATCTGCGGTAGCATAAGATTTAACGCCGAAAAGAAACACAAGTGCAGCAGACAAAAAACTGCCACCGAGAATGCGGTGAGTGCCGTAAACGAATCTAACGATCCGGTTACTACGTCGGAGGTGGTCGAATAGCGCTTGCCGCACTGGGTCACTGTCGGCTTGAATGACCTCTCGAATTGTTTTAAGTAGTTGAATCTTCATGCTGAAACGGTACCGCGCGGCTCACTTCGATTGTCGAAACGGGAGTTTTTGTTTGTAGCGTTGCAAACGGTTTTTGAACGCAGCCTCAGTGCCGTCTGCGGCCATTTCAACAGCTTTCTCCTGCCACTTAACGGCCTCGGCAAACTCGCCGACTTCGGCATGTGCGGCAGCCAGAGCGTCTGCCATGAACGGGCTGTCCTTGCTCAGCTGGACCGCGCGACGCGCATGTTCGAGGGCGCGTTGCCCGTCGCGCAGTTCCTCCTCCGGGGCCGTTGCCATGATCCAAGCAAGGCCATAATGTGCTCCAACAGCACTTGGTCTGAGCTTCACTGCCATCTCAAATCGCTTAAGTGCTCCTGCTCTACGACCAACCGTTTGAAGCGCGATGCCATCGTTATAGTTTGCCGTAAAGTTTTCAGGATCAAGCAGCAGCGCTTTTTCAAACTGTTTGATTGCTGCGTTGTTGTTGCCCAAAGAACGCAGCGTCAGGCCAAGGTTAACATATGCGGCCATCAGGTTTGGATCGATTTGGACTGCTTGTTCAAAATGCTCTATTGCCTCCTCTTTACGTCCCGATGCACGCAGAGCCAAACCGCAATTGTTGTGTGCTGGAGCGAAGTTCGGTTTGATTTTCAACGCCGATTGATAATGGTGGATTGCCTCGTCCCATCTTTTTTGTTGCTGGAGTACTGTACCGCAATTGTAATGGACTTCCGCATTATCTGGCGCGATCGCCAAAGCCATGCGGTACGAAGCTATCGCCTCGTCAGGCCGACCGAGAACTAAATGAGCGTTGCCAGTGTTGTTGATTGCTTCGACGTAATCTGGCTCTAACCGAACGGCCTCCTGAAAGTGTTCAAGGGCGTCGCTGATTTGACCGGATTGCATGAGCGCATCGCCCAAGCTGTTGTGAGCGATACTGCTGTCGTCGACGACTGACAAAGTGTGTTTCCAAAGGGTCTCGCTGTTTTGCCAAACGGCGATCTGTCGAGAACTGAGCAACGTTAATGCCACCAAAACAGCAGCAACCGAACTGGCGACGATGTTTTTGAGATTGGGGTTTGCTTCAACCCAACTTGTCAATTGCCAAGCTATCGCGATGTAGACTCCTAGCAATGAGACGTACATATAGTGGTCGGTCATCGCAGTCATCTCGCCCATCTTTAGGATTCCGATGACCGGTACAAGCGTACCCAGATACCACAGCCAGCCAACGATCAAATACGGTGCCTTGCGATACAGGATCAACGCTGTGACCGTGATGCCCAATAGAATTATTGCCGAACCGCCGACATAGATGGCCGAAAATTCTTCTGGTAGCGGATAGAGAGTTGCAAGGTTCGTTGGCCAGACCATGTTACGCAAGTACAGCACGTAGCTTTGAGCGGCATTCGCTAAACGGGCACCCCAAGAATGGCTTTCCAGTGAAACCACCGCGTCCATTGATTTCTGACACAAGTAGGCCAAGTAAACCGAGACGAACGACAGAACCAGCAGGGGGATTTTTTCTAGCACCAGCAGGCTAACTGAACGACGCGTTGTTACGGCGTGGTCTTGATGCGTGGGTGTTGTTGGGCCAAAGCTGAATCGATTTAGTGGCCACCAGTCCAGCAGAAGCAAAACACAAGGTAGCGTGATCAACGTAGGCTTGGCCATCAGCCCCAACACAAACAGCAGCACCACTAAGAGATATCTGGCTGTTCCCCCTTGCCGGGCGTATGCACAATAGGCCCATATGACCAGCAGCCAAAACAGTAAGCTCAACGGTTCACGCAGATGCGATATCCACGCGACCGACTCTACCGAAAGCGGATGCAGTGCGTGAAGTGCCGCGACGAGCGCACTGGGCCAGAACGAACCGGAGATTCGCCATAGCACCGTCAACATTAGCAGGCTCACAATCACATGCAGGGCCGCGTTGACCAAGTGATGAGCACCGGGTTCCAACCCAAACAATTGGCAGTTCAACTGGTGAACCCACCAAGACAATGGATGCCATTGCCCTGGGCCGTGAATGCCAAAAGACCATTGAAAATTCTCCCCGCTCAAACCGCTGGCGACATGCTGATTCTGGTGAACGAAGACGTTGTCGTCCCAGTTTACGAAATCAAACTGGCCGACTTGCCAATAGATGGCCAACGTCGACAGTGCCAATCCAAGATAGACGGCAGCCACTAACCAAGGCTTGGGCCGAGATGAATCCACTAGATCGCCGCAACTTTCTGTTTTGGTTTTTGGGTGAGTCGTTGCCGATCTGTCATAGGCCCTGACTTCAAGATCCGTTTATACAAAAAGGCTCTTCCAGGATTTTAATGGCTGCCTTGGAAATCGTAGTGGGATTCGCCAGAATTCCAACCGGCTCTTCTTAAAGGAATTCTGGCGAATCCCACTACATCCATTTGAAATGGCTAATTCAACAAGAACTTCGTGCCACTAAGTTCTGGGAAGAACCCCCGGCGGGAGGGTGGCAGCGATGGAGGTAGCGGGATGTCCGATTACTCGGCCAAGCACTGTTCAAGATCTGCGATGATGTCGGCGCTGTCTTCGATGCCGCAGGCCAGTCGGATCATGTTGTCCTCAATTCCAAACTCAACGCGCTGCTCAGGCGTGAACTCAAAATAACTCATCACCAAAGGTTGCTCGATCAGTGTCTCCACTCCACCGAGCGACGGAGCAATCCGCGCCAGCTTCGCCCGATCGACGACGGCTGCCGTCTGCTTCCAGTCCGCGTCCTTGACCGAAAACGTGATCAGCCCACCATAGCCACGCATCGTTTCCTTGGCGATCTCGTGATAAGGATGCGATTCCAATCCCGGATACCAGACCCTCTCCACACGTGGATGATCCTCCAAATAACGAGCAACCGCCATGCCGTTTTCGTTGTGCTGCTTCATCCGCAGGCCAAACGTCTTCAGCCCGCGCTGCAGCAAGTAGCAGTTGTGTGGCGTCGTGACTGGTCCCATCACGCCACGCAGTTTGCGAATTGGGTCAAGTAATTCTTTAGATCCCAATACGACACCGGCCAGTAAATCATTGTGCCCGCCCATGTACTTGGTTGCCGAATGCATGACCAAATCAATGCCGTGGGCGATCGGAGAAATGTTAAACGGCGTCGCCAGCGTCGCATCGATGATGGTCGTGACGCCGTGTTGTTTTCCGATCGCCGCAAAACGATCCAAATCAATCACGCTCATCTGCGGATTGGTTGGCGATTCGCTGACCAGCAATTTGGTATTGGGCGTGATAGCCGCTTCCATCGCGTCGTAGTCACCCGTTTTGACTTCTTTGGTCACGACACCGAATTTTGAAAGGTACGTGCGGCAATACTCGCGCGACCGATGGTAACATTCATCAAAGAAAACAATCTCGTCACCGCTGGCGAGCATTGAGTTCAGCACGCCGGCCAAGGCTGCCATGCCGCTGGCGTAGAGGACGGCGTCTTCAGCGCCTTCGAGGGCGGCCAGTTTTCGTTCGACCACTTGTTCGCCGGGCGCGCCATACCGCCCGTACTCGCTGCGGTCCTCTCTGTTTTCCACAAAATCGATCAACGCTTGAGTGTTCTCGAACGTGAACGTCGAGGCCAAGACAACGGGATCGGTGATCGAGTTGATCGATTTCTGACGCGCTTCGCCCGCGTGAACCGAGGTCGTGGAAATACCTTGTTCGGTGGGTGCGGTTGGACGAGTGGACTGCTGGGAAGGTTCACTCACATCAGAAGGTGTAGCTTGCATCGGGGACTCCTTGAATTCTTTTAACTCAGGGAAGTGTTGGCCAGCGATGCCAGAGTCCGGAAGGAGAAAACACTCCGCGTCCGGAAAATTCACGCTTAAACGTGAAGGTAGCTTTTTAGCAGATAAAGGCTGCAAGCGGCTAACAAATCCCTATTGGTGGTGAGTATAGCCCAAGGTGTTGGCAAGTAAAAGGAGCAATTTCGCTAACCCGACGTGTAAGCGAGGATTTGGTCAACGGGTAAGCGTGGTTGTTAGCTGCGTCCTAGTAAGCACCTCTCAGCCTCGCTCTGGGCGGGTCGGAGGCTCACCGACGGGGAGGGCCAAACACCACAGAAATGAGATCAGCCGCAAGAAACGAAAAGAACCGCAAGAATATTCCAGCGCACTTCTTTGCGTTTTTTGTGCTTCTTTGCGGCCATCGATTGACACAACCACCAGCCTCGCTCACGCATTTTGAAGTTGCACAACTACAAGCCCGAAGCGCGAGCGAGCGGATATTTCCGACGATTACGGCATCCCTCGCTTGCGCGTCCGGCTCGTATTAAAACGCCTCGCGATTCCAAATTGACGTGCGTTGTGTCGAATAGAATGTGAAATTTGCTCTCAAATGTGCAACATCAAAACTTACGCGTCGGGTTAGCACAGCACCCAACTGCAAGAATCGATTCCTCCACCATCGAAAGCCCACCCCAAACCCACGCATGCTTCATCGGTGCAAGCGTTCAACTTTACCGAGGCGTAATATCAGGAAATATTTTGGTTCGGCTGCGACCCGTTCTGACCGATTTTTCGTACTACCGCTGTTGTGCGTGCAATATTTACACGATCACTGACTGCCATGGATTGGCGCGTCTTGGGATGTCCGAGATGACCAGATCGCGATTGCGATCAAGACTAGCGTTTATTCATGGAGATTTAATGGGCTCTTTTCAGCAAGTTGTAATGGGAGGCATCTGCCTCGTCGCCGCATTTTGGTTTGGCTCGTACATCAACGATCAACCCACCAACCCGCAGCAAACCCTAGAAGGCATCAGCAGTGCTTCGTTGGGTACGGGTAACAGTCAGTTTCAGGCGGCATCTCCACAGGCGAAGCAACCTCAAAGCGGCCTGCTTTCATCGTTTCTTGACCCTTCGGCAAAACAACGCTCCGTCACGTTGGAAGACTTAAAATCTCGATCAATGTCTCCAGCCCGTAACGTGGTTGCCCAAGGACAACGATCCGCCAATCAGTTGATCGATTCCACAACTGAAGTAGTCTCAGATTTCGTCGGTCCGCCGACGCCCGAATTCAAAGTTGATCCGTCTTTCACGGCAAATAATCTCAGCGCGCAAGCTGTGTCCGATACTCAGATTGAACAGCAGCCGCTGGAAATCACTTTCACTCAACCACGCGATCAGCAACGGTTGGAGATCGTTCCCGATTTTTCCACTTTGGCCGAGGATTACAAACGCCAGCAAGCGCAGCAATTCCGACGCAGTAATCAACTCACATCAACCCAGCCCGCCAACAAACAGTCCGGTTCACTGCTTCCGGTCCCGAAGCTGGATGAATTTTCAAATGCGTCTTTTGGCGGCTCTTTCCAGCAGCCCAATCGAGACTGGAACGCGGTGAGACAGGGGGTGATGTCAGTCGAGGAAAAATTAAAGCAGTTTCGCAATGCTCACCCGGTGGCAGAAGATTTTGAGCCTTTGCGTTCTATTGATTCTACAATTCCAGTGGCAACAATGACCACAGGAGCGCGGTTTGTTCCCACCGATCGTGCGGCAGTTGACGAAGCCGACCGGCGCGAAGCACAGCAACTTGAAACTTCGCTAGAGGAGTACGAACGACAGGAACTCGCGCGACAGGAAGCCCTACGACAGGAATTCCTTAAACGCAGACCTCTGGCATTCGTGCCTGCCAACCAGTTGCCGACGGATAACCAATTCACTGGCCGCGACCGAGATCAGCGTTTTGAGCCGTCCCCCCGCTCTGTCGAGCCAGAATCGTTTGCTCAACGCCAAGAACGCTGGAAGGTTTTCGGAGACCGCGCGCTAACATCGCAAACCGAATTTTCTGCACAGGACGTTGCCGACGATTATTCTGCTCAGAATCAATCTGCGACGGGGCTACGCCCCTCCGACGTGAGTGTTATTCCAGAGAACTCTCGAGTGAGGTCTTTGTACAATATGCCATTAGAAGATGAGGCTCGGGTGCCTGATCGCGTGGCTGGTCGGCGAGAAGTGCAAACACGTCAAAACGTATCGCGATCGCTGCCTCAACAGCGTGTTGCTGCAACAGTGCCATTAGCGAATGACGCGGGTCCAGAGGTTATCCGCTATGGGGATTTCAAGACTTATATCACTGAGGGCGGTGATACGCTGCAGACGATTTCCGAATCGTTTTTCGGAACGCCGGAATACTATTTTGATTTGTACCTCGCCAACCGTAATGTGTTGGCCAACCCCGCGACGGTACCTGCGGGGGTTGAGTTAAAAATTCCCCGAATGGGGCAGTAGCGCCAAGTCATTAGCGCTAAATAGCTGGGTAAGGGAGAGGCATTGCCGCTGCATGACCGTTAACGCGATGAGAACAGCTTCTCATATTTTCCAGCACGCGGCTTTCTCGCAGAGAGCGGTCCCGCAGAGATCGCACCGATATCATGATATTCGGAGACTTACTGTCTATCAAATTTAGCGAATTCCAATACACAGTTTGTAAATCGAAACGGCTTAGCCAACCTTGGGCCACAACAAACCTACGTGGGCCTCTTTATGCTGTCTGATGCAACTTGTTCTTCTTTTTGCGAATGATCACGACGACGCCGATCAACTTCAGCGTGGCATACAACCATATCAGCGTGGCGAGAATCAGAATGCCGTTTTCCAGCGCGAGCATGGCCGGTAGCAATACGATGCTGGCTGCAATTTCGGCGATTGGTTTTACTAAAGCGTGATTGCGGCCGATCAATCCCCGTCGGCGTTTTCTTTCGATGTTGGTGTACAACAGATGGACCGCGGTACTGTCTGTGCTGCGTCGCCAGATATCCATTGATTTTGAGATGGTCGAAACAACAAAAAGAAACGTGACTCCCATGCTCACAATAAACAGCAAATTCAAGAATAGCAGTGCGGAAGGCAAAACGAGGATCGTTGCGGTGACACGTTTCTTGGATAGCAGACGTCCCGTGACGCTGTATTGGATAAACAGTGTCGCGATGCCTGAGACAGCATAGAAGTACCCAAAGAATGTCGCCATGTTGCCTTCATTGGCCTCGAAGAAAGCGCTGACCGACACCCGCCACTTGAATGCAATAATGGTCAGCACAATGACTTTGGCCGCGACCAAAATCGAGAACCAGTTGGCAAAATTTGTCTTGATCGCGTAATTCGCCAACGGAAGTGTTGCTTGGGCGATCTGTTCGGAGAAGTCTTGTCGCGTGCTGGTCGATGGCAGAGCGTGTTTCGAAATTCCAATCGTTGAAATGCCTGCTAGGAAATCGATGATGCCAGCGACCAACAACCACGTGCTTGCTCCCCATGCGACAGATTCGATGCCGACCAATACTCCAATCAGAATGCTGGAGATTGGAAAGCCGAGCAGTACGATCGCCCATGACTTGCGGCTGGAGTTGCTGCCCATCATTTCGTTCATTGCAGAAACGACGCTGATGGCATAGAGGCAGCCTTTCACCTCGGCCATGATATAGACGATGGAAAGGAATTTGAAAGAATGATGGAAGCTTGGCAACATCCACCAAGCTGTCAGAAATAAGGCGCTGGTCACAAGACAAGTCGTGCCCAGAAACTTCTCGATCTTGAAACGTTTGAAAAGGGTAAGCCAAAGTGTCGCAAGAATCGCTGTAGTAACGCCCGCAAATAAAAATGCTGCTGGAAGACTGTCAGATCCAATACGCGATAGAAAAAGACTGTCGGCAGCAGTCTTGCTTAACGTGTAGGATGCCCCCGTCATCAGGCAATAGAAAAACAGCCTGATGACGATACCAATTTCGTTACGCGGAATCTTTGAAGGCATTAGCGGAAGTGCGGTTGCTTAAACGTTTGCAAACTTGAGAGAGTCGTAGTATTGCCAGCATAACAAGTCGGTACCTAAACGCCTAAGGGAATTTCAACACTTACCTTTGGATCGCTTCTTTGTCGCCGATCTCGCAAAAGATCAGAAAGTTTGCTCTTGGGCGATCCAATGTCCTGCGACTTCGCATACCTCAATGGCCAAGCCGACGGTGAAATCTGGATGAAACAGAATTCAAACTAGCCAATCAGCTCTTTGATTACACTGCCATGTACATCAGTCAAGCGGAAGTGGCGCCCCTGATATTTGAACGTCAGTTTTTCGTGATCAATTCCCATTTGGTGAAGGATTGTGGCGTGTAGATCATGAACATGCACGCCGCTGTCGTTGATCACGTTGTAGCTGAAATCGTCAGTCTCACCATGAGTATGACCCGCATTGACGCCACCGCCGGCCATCCACATGGAAAAACAACGAGGATGATGGTCGCGTCCGTAGGATTTGGGATCGAGTTTGCCTTGGCAATAACTGGTGCGGCCAAATTCGCCGCCCCAAATCACCAACGTTTCGTCAAGCATCCCGCGGTTCTTCAGATCCTTAATCAACGCCGCTGAAGCTTTATCTGTTTTTTTGGTTGAGTTTTTGATCGAGCCAACGATTCCAGCATGATGGTCCCAACCCGGTTGGTACAGCTGGATGAATCGGACCCCTTTTTCCGCCAGCCGTCGAGCACGCAAACAGTTAGCCGCGTAGGTGCCGGGCTTTCGCGCATCTTCGCCGTACAATTCGTAGGTCGATTCGGGTTCGTCGGAAACGTCCGTTACCTCGGGAATGGACATTTGCATCCGGAAGGCCAGTTCATATTGGGCAATGCGCGTCTCGAGAGCCGGATCGCTGGTTGTCTCCAGTTCCATATGGTGAAGTTTCTGTAAATGGTCCAGCGCTTTGCGACGACTGCTGCGGTCGACTCCTTTGGGGCTGTTGAGATACAGAACCGCATCTTTGGCCGCGCGAAGTTCAACGCCGTCGTATTTGCCCGGTAGGAAACCACTACCCCAAAGTGCTGAGGTGAGTGGTTGCCCGCCGCGCTCGTTGGATACCATGACGACGAAAGAAGGTAGGTCATCATTCTCACTGCCCAAACCGTAGTGCAACCAAGATCCCATGCTGGGCCGCCCGGGAAACTGAGAGCCCGTTTGCATCATCGTGACACCGGGGCCGTGGTTGATGGCTTCGGTATTGGCCGTTTTGATAATGCACAAATCGTCGGCGATTGAGGCCGTGTGCGGCAACAGTTCGCTGATCCAAGTACCGCTCTCTCCATGCTGCTCAAACTTAAACGGTGACCCGACAAGTGGCAGACTAGACTGGAAACCGCTCATATTAGTCAATCGTTGCTTGCCGCGCACCTCTTTGGGAAGTTCCTGACCATGCAATTCATTGAGAAGCGGCTTGTAGTCGTAGAGGTCCATCTGAGATGGGCCGCCGGATTGAAACAAATAGATGACGCGTTTGGCTTTGGGAGCAAAGTCCAATTTTTCTATCACGCCGTCACTGGGCGTGGTGGCATGAGCATTTGACGGGTTGAGCATACTTCCTAGCGCAATCGCGCCCAAACCTTGCCCGAATTGGCTAAGGAATTTACGACGGCTACGGAACGGGTTGATGTCGTTTCCGGTACATCGAGGCTGGTTGCTCATTATCTATTCCTCACCGATTCATCTAAATTCATGATCGCGTTAATCAGAACCGTCGCGGCGGCAAGTCGAGACGGCGGAAGAGAGTCGTCCGCGGGGGTGTCACCCGTTTTAAGAAACTCCTTGGCGTCGTCCTCGTTAGCTTGATAGTGCTCAAGCTGTTGTAGGTAGAGCTCGTTCAAGATTTCCAGTTCTTCGGCTGCGGGATGACGACTGGTTAGTAGCCGAAATGACTCCGTTGAGATCGCGTCGAGTGAATCGCCGTGCTTGTTAATCAGTTTCCCAGCCAAGATTTTTGCAGCTTCAATGAACTGAGGACCGTTAAGCAGCACCAAAGCCTGAAGCGGCGATGGAGTGATCTCGCGTCGTAGTCGACATACCTCGCGCTTGTTGGCGTTCATCGTGATCATTACTGGCGCTGGCGAGGTGCGTTTCCAGAACGTGTACAAACTTCTCCGGTAGAGACCTTCGCCTTTGTCAGGATCCAGCGGCGTGTATGCCAAAGCAATGTCATAAGGTTTGACGGGCTTTCCACCGATCTTGCTGACCAACAACTCGCTGACGGCCAACACGTTGTCACGTACCATTTCGGCGGATAAACGTTGACTGGGCCCACGCGTGTAAAGGCGATTCTCAGGGTCTCTGTTGCGTGTTTTCAAATCCACGACGCTGTTTTGCAAGTAGGTCGAAGAAAGAGCAATCTGTTTTATTAGTCGGCGGATGTCCCAGTGGTTGTTCATTAAGTCTCGCGCCAGCCAATCCAGTAGTTCGGGATGAGTTGGCGTCTGCCCCTGCAATCCAAAATCTTCAGGCGTGCGCACTAGCCCGTAGCCGAACAGCAATTGCCAGTAGCGATTGACCACCACGCGCGATGTAAGCGGGTGTTTGTCAGAAAGCAGCCACTTCGCCAGTCCCAATCGATTGCGCGGTTGGCCTTCCAAGTATGGCGGCAAGAAGGCCGGTGTCTCAGGAAAAACCTGCTCACCACGATCGTCATAGCCACCGCGCGTGAGCAAAAACGTGTCGCGCGGTTTGGCCAATTCGCGCATAATCGTGATTGATGGCGTCGCGTCCATGAGGTCATTCCAAACCACGCGCGCCGCTTGAAGGGCCGATCGCTTTTCACTCGCGTCTGCGTTGATGGCCAAGAAATAGTACTCTCTTAAATCATCCTGTTCTGATTCGGTCAGATCACTGGTTGGTTTTTCAAGCAATGAGTCCAGCCGTTGGCCATCACGTAGTTGATCAATTTCCAGCTCCGAAAGCTGACGGTCGAAGGCTGTGAATTCATCGACTGTTCCATCCTTGAATCCGCGATCTCGGAAACGGGAGCCGATGGCCAGATGGTCGTGACCATCACGCCAAGTATCGATCTCACGAGTCAGCGAGTCGTGAAGGATTTGATTGCCCGCCTGTTTTCCGTCCACGTAAATTTTCAATCCAGCAGCTTTACTCGATCCATCGTAGGTGACCGCGACGTGATGCCACCTGCCCGACTTAAGGACCTCATCAGTCTCGACACAGATCGCGTTGCCCGGCCAGAAGTGCACCAGCTTCGCGCTTAAGCGACCGTTGAGTTTTGTCAATTCGTAGCCAATGCTTCCTGCATCGTCCCAGCCGCGACTACGTCGATAGATGACGCCGCGTTCGTCAGTTTCGGCTGGATTGATCCAAATCGAAAAAGTAAACGGATCGCTGCGTGTAAAGTGAGCGACGCCCGGAATGACGACCCCGTCGTCGCCCGAAAGCTTGAGCCCTTTCCCTTGGTATCCTTCGACCAACGTGTTAGCGCTGCTGGTGATGACTTTCTCCGATTGAGGCACTAAGTTGACCATGTGGCGAACTTTCTTGGCCTGCTCGGGAGGCAGTTTCTTGCCTTTTTCATCCATGCGCTCATCTAGTCCCGGATCACCTTCACCAAGTTCATTGATCTCTTCGAAAGAAAGCTTGGCAACGAGGCCGTCGATTTGCTCGACAGGCTGACGCTGGTCAAGCCAATGTTTGAACTCAGATTCCTGATCGGCGATCGTCTGCTCAAGTTGTTCAACGGCTGCATCGATTTTTGATTGAGCGTCGTTTAGACTTTTTTCCTGCTCGGGCGAAGGCAACGGCATCGCGGGAGTCGGGGTCGCGTCGGTGAAGTAAGAGATTAATCCATTTTCATCGATGTTGCCAAAAAATGCCGTCAGTTGGTAATACTCTTTGGTCTTGATGGGGTCGTATTTATGGTCATGGCAACGCGCACACTCCATCGTCAGGCCCATAAACGCCGCAGAAAAAGTGTGAACGCGATCGGCAACGTTTTCGACACGAAATTCTTCGATGGCTACGCCGCCTTCTTTCTTGTGAGAGTGCAGGCGATTGAATGCGGTTGCCAAAATCTGTTGGCGCGTCGGATTCTCCAGCAGGTCTCCGGCAAGTTGCTCAATGACGAATTGGTCGTAGGGTTTGTTTTCCTTAAACGCATTGATCACCCAGTCACGATACGGCCACACTTCGCGCGGATCATCGCGCTGGTAACCGTATGAATCAGCGTATCGGGCAACGTCCAGCCATTCGCTGGTCAAGCGTTCGGCGCAAGCGTCGCTGGCCAACAATTCGTCAACAACTTTCGTCCGGTTTTCAAGAGATGGGTCGTCGAGAAACCGGTCTAGTTCTTCAATCGTCGGCGGGAGACCTGTAAGGTCAAAGGTGATTCGTCTAAGCCACTTTTCGGGTTCGACTGTAGTGTTGGGAAAGATATCCGAAGCACCATTGTTTTTGGCTGTTTGCAAAATGAATTCGTCGATTGGGTTGGCAACCCACGGAGAGCCTGATTCGGGGACAGCGATTTTTTTGGGTACCGATTCGAACGCCCAGTGCGCTTCAAATTTGGCGCCTTGATTGATCCACTGTTTGAGAGTGGTTTTGTCTTGATCGGTTAACTGACGCGCGGCTTCGGTTGGCGGCATCGGATCGTTAGTATCGTGGATGCGCTCGATAATGAGACTGGCGTCCGCGTTACCGCGCACGATGCCCTCGAGCGCATGCTCCTCGGTGTCCAAACGGAAATCGGACTCTTGGTTGTCAGCATCCGGACCGTGACAGTGAAAGCACTTGTCCGAAATGATGGGACGTATGTCTTTGTTGAAGGAAAGTTCGCGCTCAGAGTTGCCGCCTGCGGCTTCCGTTGCCGCTTTGTCCGGCGTGGCGGTCTCTATCGTGCGGCCCCATACATCTGTCGAGAGGCATACTGCAACCGAAAGAGTAACCAACGTTAAGCTAGAGCGAAAATTCATCGTAACGGTCGGTGGCGAATCAAAGTGATTTGAAGGAGCAGAGCCCGTGGTAACGTATTGACAGTTAAACTGCACCAACGCTCTCCGGGCTGCTTAAATTGTAGACAATTTCCTCTTTTTCAGCGATTTTACCGGCGGGACGATCTCTTGATAGTCTATTTAACGCCTTTGGCTTTGTGTTGCCTTACCCGGTAAGAGGTAAATCGGCGAATCACCTGATAGTCACCCGTTTTGTATTGGTGAGTCAGTCCCCATCGCAAGATTTCAGTCGGCTCTTTTTCGTTGTCAGCGTCACGGTTTAGCCCAATCGCGTGAGGAGCATCCTTGATGACAGACATGATTTCGAAGTTAATTCCGTCTGCCGCCCATTGAATGGTGTTCTTCTCAGGTCCGTCGGTTGTAATCAACGACGCGACTCCTCCGTTGTAGGGCCAGACGCAAACCTCGTGGCCGCTATTGGAGATTGGGTTGTAGGGCGATTTGACGTACGGTCCTTTGGGGTTGTCCGCGATAGCGACGCCATGACGGATTTGGCGTCCGCCAAAAGTGATCTCTTCTCCCATCTGTTCGCCCTTGTAGTAAAGGTAGAACTTACCTTTGAACGGGACGATGCACGGGTCGTGGACTTTGTGACTATCGAAGTCGCCTTTTTTCTCGACGGCGAAACGGTCTTGCGCGGTACCTTTCCAAATTCCATTATCTGCGGGACTAAGAATGGGTTCTTTACTCTTGGTCCAAGGACCATCGGGAGAAGACGCCCATGCGAGACCAACTTGATTCTTCACGCGCACGCTGTAAGGCGACTTAACGGTTTGATAGCACAGGTAGTACATGCCATCATGCTTCATGATTTCGGTCGTGAAAACCGAGCGGTCATCGTAGGCTCCTTTTTCGCCGCGCAGGACTGCCGGACCTTCTTCCTTCCAAGTCAATCCATCAACGGAAGTTGCGTACCAAATGTCGCAACGATCCCAAGGAAACACCTTGTCCTTTTCAACGTCGCCACCGAAACCTTGACTTGGCCCGACGCTGCGCGAGTACCAAGTGTAGTACTTGCCATTCTCCTTGATCATCGCACTGGGATCGCGACGAACGACACCTTCCTCGTAAGCAAAATCGCCTTTGAGATCTTGCGTGCGGAATTGGACAAACCATTCATTTCCAATCTTCGGCCACTTGAGAGCGCGTTTTGAAGCGGCGCTTAATTTGTCCGGGGTCGTGATGCCAAGATGGTCGATCTGTTCGGCCGTGGGCGCGAGGTGTTCGGCAGAGTCTGTTTGCGCGACTGATGTTGAGCTGGCGAAAAATGAAACGGAAGTTAATACAACGATACAAACAATTGTTTGGCCCAAAACAATTTTCATCAGCGCTCTTTCGTGTCTAGGTCAGGAAACTTGATGTTGAGAGATCTTCTCCCAGTCGATCACCACACCGTGGCCGGGACGATCCGACGCATAGGCGTAGCCTTCTTCAATTTTCAGAGGATGGACTAAGAAGTCATCCAGCCGGAACGCGTGAATCTCCAAGAGAGACGCGTTTGGAA
This sequence comes from uncultured Pirellulaceae bacterium, assembly GCA_938036435.1. Taxonomy (GTDB): domain Bacteria; phylum Planctomycetota; class Planctomycetia; order Pirellulales; family Pirellulaceae; genus Mariniblastus. The sequence goes on from CALHPU010000060.1 coordinate 86,187, forward strand.
TCGCAGCAAGGCAATTGACGTGCATTTCTTGAATTCCATGCGTCGTTAAATCACGGTTGTAGGCCTCTGCAATATGAGCCACTTTCATAAATGCCGTGATTCCACCAAGGTTCGAAATGTCGGCGTCCGGAAACGAAACTCCTCCTTCGGCGATCATCTGGCGGAACTCATAGATGGAGTGGAGATTCTCTCCTGTGCAGACCGCAATCGGCCCCTCTGTCTCGATGCGGCGAAGTCCCGCAACATCATCGGGAATGGTCGGTTCTTCAATCCAATAAAGGTCATACTTTTCGAACGCGCGAACTGCCTTGAGGGCCTTGTCCACTTTCCATTTCATGTTGACATCGACCATCAATTTCGCGTCAGGGCCAATCAGGTCACGGACTGCAGCAATGCGTTCGCATTCTTCTGCGATCGAGTCGCGTCCGATCTTGATCTTGATCGCCCGCAAACCCTCGTCCAGAAAACTTTGTGTTTGCTGTAACAGATCCTCTACGGAGAGATCAAAATCAATTCCTCCAGCATACGCTTCGACCTTGTTATTGGCACCACCCAAGAACCTCCACAGAGGCTCATCGGCCAGACGCGCCTTGAGATCCCACAATGCAGTATCGATCGCAGAGATACCGAAGACGGCAATTCCGCTACGTCCGACGTAGTGCACGGCCCACCAAAGTTTCTTCCAGATCTTTTCGATTTGACGCGGGTCCTCGCCCAAAATCAGTGGGGCTAAATTATCCCGAACTAGAGTCGCAATAGAAGTGCCTCCCATTTGCCCGACACTGTAGGTGTAACCCATTCCGGTCGCACCGTCGTCAGTGGTGATTTTGACGACAATCAGTGAGAAATTGTCTTGGAAGCCATGAATCGCGTCTTCCATAGCGCGCGACAGCGGGATGTGGTAAAGTTCCGTTTCTACTTTTTCGATTTTCATTTGTGCGATGAGCTACAGTCAGTTCAAAATTCGGTTGGAAGACATAAGAAGTCTATTATAGCCTAGTCATCTGTCCTCTAAGAGCGTTTCAGGCCCGCCTGCCGGTAAAAAATTTGTTTGCAGTAGGTGTTATTCCGAGAAGTTGACATAGATCGTCTTCTTTTCCAAATAGTTCTCCATGCCGTACTTGCCGTCCTCGCCACCGGTACCGCTGAGCTTATGGCCGTTGTGGAAGCCTTGGCGTTGCTCGCCCATGCCACGGTTGACGTAGATCTCGCCAAATTCCAACTCCCCGACGGCGCGTTGGATGCGCCTGTTGTTTTTGGTGAACAGAAACGCCGACAATCCATAATCGCTATCGTTGGCCAATTCTAAAGCTTGGTCATAGCTAGAAATCTTCATGACAGGGCTGACGACGCCAAAAATTTCGTCTCGCATGATCTCCATTTCGTTGGTCGCGCCGGTGAGAATCGTAGGCTCGTACCAAAATCCTTTTTCGAATTCCGGGCCTTCGGGACGTTTTCCACCAAGTTCAACTTTGCATCCGGCGTCAATTGCACGTTGTACCATCGCTTCCATTTTTTCTAGTTCGACTAACGAAACCTTCGGCCCAATGTCGGTGTCCTCTTGCATCGGATCACCCAGCTTCAGCTTGCTGCTCGCTTCGATGTACTTCTGCAGAAATTCATCGTAGACGTCTTCGTGAATGTAGAATCGTTCACTGCACGTACAGACCTGACCTTGATTAAGATAGCGCGACAACATCGCTCCCTCAATGGCTTTGTCGACATCCCCATCTTCCATCAGAATAAACGGAGCTTTGCCACCGAGTTCCAATCGTACCGCCGTTAAATTTGCGGCACAGTCGGCAAAAATCTTTTGACCGGTTTTGGTGCTTCCGGTCATTGAAACCAAGCGCGTTAATTTGTTGGTGACCAGTTCCCGACCAATCGAACCGCCATCGCCAGTAACAACATTCAGCACGCCTTCGGGGAGGCCAGCCTCCAGCGCGAGTCGACCTAATTCCAATACGGCCACCGGTGTGATTTCTGGTGGTTTGACAACCATCGTGTTCCCAGCGGTCAGCGCCGGTCCGATCTTGCGACAGGCCAAAGCGAACGGAAAGTTCCAAGCCAAAATTCCTACGCAAACTCCGTAGGGGACTTTGTGGATCATCAAGTGTTCGTCAGGATTGTCCGAAGGAAAGATATCACCTTCCAACCGTCTGGCGCCGTGAGCAGGGTACTCAAGGAAATCTGCCGAAACGCCGACCTCACCCATCGCCAAACCAAAAGTCTTTCCCTGCTCCGCAACAAGAATTTTCGCCAGGTGTTCTTGGTTGTCGCGGATTTTTGCAGCCAAGGCGATCAAATGATTGCCGCGCTCGACGGCAGGAAGTTTGGCCCACGCTTTCTGGGCTTCGGTTGCCGATTGAAGAGCGGCCTGAGCGTCTTGGGTGGTGCCGTTGGGAACGGTGTAAATGATTTCTTCGGTGGCTGGGTTCTCCACGTCCATCCGAGCACCGTTGGATGCATCGCGCCACTGATTACCGATAAACATTCGGTAGGCTTCTTTGGACCCGTCAGATTGTTTCATTTCGTTAGCCATCTCGATCTCTCTTTTTTTCGCGTTTGAATTGGAGCGGTTCTCGTTGCAGAAGCCAGAAGTCTTTCTAGCAAGATCTGCGAGGAACTAACGTCCCATCCAGCCTCCATCGACTAGCATCACTGACCCATGGACGTAGGCGGAAGCCTCAGAGGCTAGGAAAACGACCGGCCCTTTGAAGTCTGCTGGATTGCCCCAACGCCCGGCGGGAATGCGACCAAGGATTGATTCGCTGCGGACGGGATCGTCTTGGAGGGCTTGGGTATTGTCGGTCGCGATGTAACCCGGCGCGATCGCGTTGACGTTCACGCCTTTGCCCGCCCATTCGTTGGCCAGTGCCATCGTCAATTGACCAATGCCGCCTTTACTTGCGGCATAGCCGGGAACGGTGATGCCCCCCTGATACGTAAGCAATGAAGCCGTGAAAATGACTTTGCCGCTGCCGCGCTCGATCATGTCCTTGCCGAACTCACGCGACAAAATAAATTGAGCGTTTAGATTTACCTCGACCACTTTGTCCCAGAAATCGTCCGGGTGTTCGGCGGCAGGTTTCCGCAAGATCGTTCCCGCGTTGTTGATCAGGATGTCGATCTGAGAGTGATTGGCTTTGACTTCAGAAATGAATTTATACAGCGCCTCGCGGTCCGAAAAATCGCATTGGTATCCAGTAAAGGAAACGCCCAAGGCAGTGACCTCCTTTTCGACAGCGCTGCCACTGGTTTCGAGCGATGCCGATACGCCGATGATGTTTGCGCCGGCTTCTGCGAGGCCGATTGCCATGCCTTTGCCGATGCCGCGCTTGCATCCGGTGACGATGGCTGTTTTTCCGGTCAAATCAAACTGCGATAAGTTGCTCATGAGTTTCGTTTGGATCAGAGATGGGTGAAATTATTTTCGCGAAAGTGGTTGTCCCAGCGCTGATTTAGCTGCACTGGATCAGGGTCTTGATGCCGTCGGGATTCGCATCGATGGCTTCAAACGCCTCTTGCACTTTGTCGATCGGTATGACTTGCGTGATCAGTTTTTCGAGATGCAGCTTTCCACTGCTGGCCAGTGAGATGGCTTCGTCGAAGTCCTGTTCTTCGTACAGTCGCGCACCAATCATGCGGATCTCAGACCAGAAAAACTTAAACAGATTAACGGGCTTGGGCTGCGGGTGAATCGCAACCATCACAATACGGGCTCGCACGTTGACAACTTCAGTCATAACTTCAACGCCGGGTGCAGATCCGGAAACTTCAAAAACGCAGTCCGCCATGCGGCCATTTGTCAATCGATCAACGGCCTCGGGAAGTGGTTCTTTGATTGGGTTGACCGCCTCGATTCCTAAAGAACGGGCAAGCTCCAAACGAGTTTCGTTGACCTCCGAGAGAATGACGTTGGCGCCCTTGTCTTTCGCCACCAGCGCGATCAGCAAACCAATCGGGCCGCCACCAATCACAACAACGGTCTCTCCACTGGCGACTTCCCCCATGCGAACGTCATGACAAGCCACTGCCGCCGGTTCGATCATCGCACCGTGCTCAAGCGACAGATCGTCCGGAAGGTGGTGCAGCGTATACGCCGGAACTGTCCAAGAAGATTGCATACCGCCGGGCAAATCGATACCAATGAATTTAAGATTCTTGCCTACGTGAGCGAATCCCTTGTCGAAATCTGCCGGTTCCCCAAACCGCAACGGGCGTACGGCGACGCGGTCACCAACTTTAACATTAGTCACGCCGGGGCCAATTTCGGCCACGGTCGCCGATGCCTCGTGCCCAATGATCTGAGGATCGGCAACTCGGGCGTCCATTGCTCCGTGGAAGATGTGAATGTCCGTTCCGCAGATGCCACAGAAGCCGACGTCGAGTCTAACTTCGCCCTCGCTCGGCGCGATGGCTTGGCTCTCGGCGACACCGATGGTTTTGTTGCGAAGGTATTGGGCTGATTTCATGCGTGCTGGTTTGCTGTTTGGATGAAAACGAAAACCGAACTCAAAAGAGGTCGGCAAGCCGGTAAGGTTCTCGGCCGTTGTGGATGCGGTTTTAAAACTAGGCGAGTCCCGGATCGACAGAGAATTTATAAACCGTTTTCTCGCTGTACTTCTCTCCGGGAGACAGTATGCTCCGTGGGCCATTGATGTTTGGTCCGTTGGGATACTTGGACGTTTCCAAACAGAAGCCACGGAACTGTCCAAATTGAGCGCCACTTTCGCGCTTCAGATCGTCCGACGTGTAACGGCCCGTGTACAGCAGCGTACCGGGTTCGGATGAAAATACTTCCAGACGTCGGCCGCTGGTCGGTTCGGTCACTTCGGCGACTTTCTCAAATGCATCGGGCGATTTTGAGAATGCGTAGTAGTGTTCAAAGCCCATCGGAAGTTCGCCGAAGCAGTCTCCGATGCGCTTGGCCGTGTTGAAGTCACAGGCCGTGCCGGAGACGCTGGTTTCAACTCCGACGGGCACGTTGGTTTCGTCGGGCTCGAGGTAGCGATCACTGGAGAGCTGAACAACGTGATCCAGCACAGTGTCTTTGAAAGCATTCAGGTTGAAGTAGGTGTGGTTGGTCAGCGAGAGCGGCGTTGCTTTGTCGGTCGTAGCCGAATAAGAAATCTCAAAGGCATTATCGGCCGTCAGTTTGTATTCGACCGTCACATCGACATTTCCCGGAAAGGACTCTTCTCCATCGGAGCTGTTGAGTGACAGGACTAGCGCGACATGATCGTCTTCTTCATTGGATTCTTCGACTGACCAAATACGCTTGTCGTAGCCCACGATTCCGCCGTGCAGATGGTTGGGCCCATCGTTGGTGGCGACCTGATGTTCGACGCCATCGATCGAGAATTTTCCATCTTTGATTCGGGCTGCATAGCGTCCGACGAGGCAACCGAAATAGGGCGAGTTGCCTTTGTAGTCTTCCGAGAAATACCCATCGAGCGTATCAAATCCACAGACGATGTCCTCGACGTTGCCATTTCTATCGGGTGTAGTAATGGAGGTGACCGTGCCGCCGTAGGTGCAGATTTTCACGACGACGCCATTGCCATTGTCCAATGTGTAGAGCTCAACTGCTTCGCCGTTAAATTCACCAAACGATTCTTCTTCAATTTTCACTTTGCTATCTCCTGAAGGTGAATAAGTTTTAGACGCGATTGGTTGCCTTAAGGATCATCGAAGTAGCGTCTGCGGGAACGACGTCGGCGGTTGGCGGGTCGATAGGTGCGGAGGCTGCTGCTGACTGTGATGCAAGGTATTGGCTGCCGGTGAGGACCAGAACGCCGATGACCATGCAGGCAAGTCCCTTGTAGAGAAATCCTTTTGCACCCAGTGAAGCCTTCGCCCACTCACCGGTGAGAATGCCGCTGACAACAGCAATGACTAAACAGGTCGTGTTGAAGATGGCGTAGACAACGATTGGGCCGTTGGCTCCCAACGCGTTGGCCGCAAAAGCGTACATCGCAGAAGCGGCGTAATGAAAGAAAGCCATGATCGCGATCAGGATGATATTAACGATCAATGCCGATGTCGAAAAAGATCCCCAAGCTTTCTTTTGTGTCAGTTGCCACGCGAAGTAGAGTGTCATCACGACGCCACCGCTGAGGAACACTGGCAGCATCACAGCCATGGCCGTCATCCATTCAGGGTTTCCGTTAGCGACCACTAGCTCCTTCAAGGGCCCTCCACCGTAAGTGAACGCGACGTTGAATCCGGTGGCCAGTAAGCCGCCGATGACTGCGATGGCAATGCCCGTCGCGTACGATTTCTTCTTCGGTGCATCTGCGTCTTCAGCTAGAGCGGCTTCGTCCTTCTCTCGCGCGAGTCCTGCTTTTCCGTTGAATACTACGCCCATGAGAACGATGGAAAGTCCGACTAGAATCAATGCCAAAACTGGAATCGCTGGGAGGGCTTCGCCCTTGTAGAGATTGATTCCCAGCGGGAGTGTGCTGCCGACGAGAATTACGGTTCCAATGAACAGCGAAAAACCGAGTGACAAGCCGATGTGGTCAATGGCTTTGCCCCACATCATGACCCCGACGCCCCAGAGGAAACTTGAAACGACCATCGTCATCAAAATGCTGCTGTCGAGCTGCGAATAGATGTCTGTGACCCCCTTCATCATGCTGAAGGTCAGAATCAACGGCACGACAAACATCGTCAGCAGAAAGAAGAGACTCCACTTATTCTCTTCTTGGAAATCCTTGACGTACTTGCCCGGCAGCGCGTAGAGTCCCAACATTGCGCCGGCCAAAAGTGCCGACAATATACCGATCAACATAATCTGTGTTCCTTACGTTAAATGATGGTAGTGCCGGCGGCGAGGCGGCAAATGATCTACTTGTCGTCGATGTCACTCGAAGATGCGGGCTGAGCCGCTGCGGTGGTGATGTTCCTTTCAATCGCGGAAAGGGTTTCTTCAAGATTTTGATTTTTGATCAATTCAAAAATCTCTTCGTGCTCGCCGTAGGCCTCGCTGAAGGACTCCAAACGTGAGTAAGTCAGCAACATTCGGGCACACAGTTGACGCCACGTTTGAATGAACTCTTCTCCGCCGCACTCATGGAGGATGGACCGGTGGAACTCCATATCGGCCTTGGCCACCTCGATGACATCCTCGGAATCACATGCGACTTTAAGCGCCGCGAGCGCCACCTCGATCTTGGCATGGCTTTCGGAATTCAGTTTTTCGAATCCCTTACGAACGATATGCAATTCGATCTGTGAACGTAGTGATGCCACAAAGCTGCGGTCCTCCAGCGCCGGAGGGTGGCGAACTGTCACACCCCGATTGGAGTGATAGGCAAGAAACCCTTCTTGTGATAATTGCAGAAACGCATCGCGGATGGGGCCTCGGCTGACACCAAAACGCTTCGCCATCTTTGTCTCACGCAGCGGACGGCCGGCTTCAAAAGCGCCAGCAACCAATTCGTCTCTAATTTTGCCGGTGATTTCTTCTCGGATTGACGCCATGTATAATCACTCTCTTATTTGCTTTTGAACTGTAAATAACAGTGGCAGAAACTGGAGTCGATTGTCTACAATCCTGCTTGCATACAGATTAATGTTAAAATCCGATCCGTCAACGACAAATTACTCATGTGTGAACCAGTGAATCAGAAAACTGGTATTTCTTTCGTGTATTTTGTCTCCCTTAGTCCCTCTGACCGAAAATGTAGCTCAAATGATTCAGGAACTTGAAGCACTTAAAATTATTCCCGTTGTGGCGATCCATGACGCCGACCATTCAGAATCATTGGCTCAAGCCCTTATCGCCGGTGGTCTGGCGGTCGCTGAAGTGACCTTGCGAACCGAAGCAGGATTGGATGCCATCGCTCGGTTGGCCAAAATTGACAATTTTCTCATTGGAGCGGGAACGGTCCATAGCGTCACCGATGCTAAACAGGTCGCCGATGCTGGCGCCAAATTCGTAGTCACCCCCGGCTTTAATCCGAAGACCGTTCAGTGGTGCCTCGACAATGACATGCCGATCTTTCCGGGGATCTCTAGCCCGACGGATCTTGAAATGGCCTTGGAGTTTGGTCTTCAGGTCGTAAAATTTTTCCCGGCCGAACGTATCGGTGGAATTCCAATGCTCAAAGCGTTGCAAGGACCGTACGGCGGTATTCGCTTTATTCCTACCGGCGGTATTAATTCGCAAAACATCGCCGATTACTTGGCGCTGCCTTCGGTTGTGGCTTGCGGCGGAAGCTGGATGGTGAAGTCTGACATGATCAGTAGTGGTCAGTTCGATCAAATCACCGATATCACGAAAAAGGCGTTGGCAGCCTGTTAAGCGCCCGATATCACAATATCAAATGACCCCCTGTTTCGTGACGGTCGGAGACAAGTAGAACTGACTTCAGCTTCGCGGCGTAAACAAAAAAGGTTCTTCCCAGAACTTAGTGGCACGAGGTTCTTGTTGAATTAGCCATTTCGAATGGATGTAGTGGGATTCGCCAGAATTCCTTTAAGAAGAGCCGGTTGGAATTCTGGCGAATCCCACTACGATTTCCAAGGCAGCCATTAAAATCCGGGAAGAGCCACAAAAAAAGAGAGCCACAAAAAAAGAGAGCCACAAAAAAAGAGAGCCAACCAAAAATGGCCGGCTCTCGTTTTCAATGGCGTCAGCTTTTCAAGTTGACTCTAGCCACCTTGCAAGATCATGATGAATGCAGGGATGTCAGCGAAGTCAACGACGCCGCTGCAATCGCAATCGGCTTCGACTTGGAAGCCACCGCCTTGCAAGACGGCAATGAAGGCTGGGATGTCAGCGAAATCGACCACTCCGCTAAGGTCAACATCGCCTTTCAAACCACCTGTATCTGGCTCGGTCAAGCTGAATTGCAGGTCGAAGGTACGTGCAACGATCGATCCGAAGCCACCGTCAGCCATTCCATCCAAATCGGTGTCGCCTGAGTTGTCGAGCTCCAATGTCGCGACCGGATCTGTGAAATCGAGCGTCTGAACAGTGAATTGGAATCCGCCATTACTTGGGACGGCAAGCGTGACCGTCGTACCGTTGACTTCTACGGTACGATCAATATCGCCGCCGCTTCCACCGCCTATGCCAGCTCCACTAAACCCATCGAAGAAAATCGTAGAGCCTGAATCAGTCGTCGTTCCAGTGACATTCACCACTGAGACTTGAAGGTCGTTCAAGTTACCGAATCCGGTATCAAAACCTTGACCGAAGGATGCCAAATCACCTCCATCGAGTCCGTCGCCGCCAAAATCAACCTTTTCAAATCTAACGGTGAAGGTGACCGCATCGTTTGCGGAACCATCGAAATCCAAGTCCAAGTTTGAATAGGTCATTTGCATGTCGATCGGATCGGCCGGAGTCCGAGCACCACCCGGAAGGGCGGCACCATTGACCGTGATTGCCGAAGCGTTCACAGCGTGATTGCCATACGTCCCAGCACCAGCATCATCGGCCCCACCACCAAAAACACCTGTGCCACGGAGATCAAGATTTTGGATGATGACTCGAGGCACCGCATTCTCATCTACCGAAAAGTTAATGTTGTCGATGTAGACCGCGGTGCCAGGTTGAGGGCTCCCACCGTTGTTGAAGACCAACAATGGCACAACGTTGTCAACACCAGCGGGAACATTGCCTGTGATTTCAAGCGTCTGCCACGTATCCAACGCAACACCCGTAGCAAAGCCAACAAATCCATTAGTTTCTTGCTCGACAGACGCGTTATTCGCATCACGGAAATTTAAACTAGTGAAAAACCTTTGACTAAGCTCGTTCTGCATCGAGCTACTGGAGGGCACATAGTAATCTATCGTGAAGGAAAACGGCTTTCCGATGAACGAGGCGGGCACCGTCAGAACATTCGAAGGGGCAGGCCCAATGTTGCTGAACTGCTGGGTTGTGGCAGATGTACTGAGATCGCCCACCATGATGCGACTGGTATCTCCCGTCGGATCAGGGATTGGGGTAACGGTCAAGCCACCAGCGAACCCACTCACACCACTGGTTGCTGGGTCATCATCTGTCCAGACACTGGTCTGCCCATATGAAGGGATGGAAATCGCAAGGGTTGCGATTACGGCGAATGCGAAACTTAAAAGGCGGCTCATATTCTCTCCTAACAATGCAAAACTTAACTGGCAGCTCATAATTTCTCACAAGAATGAGATCTGTAATCAATTCAACCTCCGATTGTAAACAATTTGCGCCGAGGTGGAAAAAAAAATGGGCATGTTTGCCAAAGTACTCGCAGTTTGTTTTGTGCCAAAAGGAAACGTGTGAAGTCTTGTTCATCATTAATGGTTCGTTTCGCTACGTAAGGGGCTGTTGTCCTCCGCATTTTGACAGATGGGCCAAATAGTGATGGGATCAGTCACCTTGCCCTGTCGAGAAAAAAAACTGGCGGCAACTTTGGCGGTCTGCGACGAACCGGTAAAAGTACGCTCTGGTGACGCGACACTGATTAGTTGCAAGAAAAGTGTTTTGGATCCGAAATCTACAGAGAGCCGTGGTCAACAACTTCGTCGCCGGTTCGGGTGCTGATCGCGCGATAAAGTTTCGAAGAGATGTTTTCGTCGATCGAGTGCGTTGACCCGTCGGCGAAAACGAAATTGCAAGATTGCGGGTGAAAGCTCAAGAAGCCTCGAACGCGATCCAGATCGCCACCATTGTCGTTTGGCACGGCATCGATTGAAACGTCCACCGGTTGTTGATTGATGTTAGCCAAAAGATCGTCAGCGGTTGCCCACTGTCCGTCGGGGCCAGCGTTTTGCGCCGTTACAGCGATCACCGACCCGCGACCGCCAAGGTGACCGGCAATGTTGGTGCCATCGAAATTTGCTTTGGACCAGACCTGACCCATTTCGATTCCCGGTCAGCCTCAGGTGGATGTCGCGGGCAAGCCCACTCGACTGGCCACCTCGCCCATCAGGATCGTATTGGAAGATCCATCAGAGATGCCCGCGAAAGTCGTGCTGCTGTTGATGCCAAAGATGCCGCTGGGCTGGTCGGTATTAAGCCGCGCTGTTTCGCCCATGCAAAACGCGTAGTCACCGCGCTGGCCTGAGAATCCTCCGTCGTCTTCGACTGCACCACCTGCCGAGGGACATTGGAAGTTAGGAACTGACGAAGTGGAGACGGAAAGGTTGGCTGGATCGGACCACGATAGCGTTTCGTCGAACAACGCTCGTGTTTTATTCTGTTCTAAAAACGTCAATAGGTCCACCAAACCGTTGCGCAGGCAGGTTTGGTGATTCTCGTCGTCGTCGTAGATTCCAGCAGGAAAATAGTTGTTGGCCGATTCGTAGTTAAGGTTGCTCAAGCCCAACTGCCTAAGATGATTCAAGCACTGCGTTCGCCGCGCTGCCTCTCGGACTTGCTGAACTGCCGGCAGCAATAAACCAAGCAGAATTGCGATGATGGCGATCACCACCAGCAATTCCACTAAAGTGAACCCGTGTTTAGAAAATAAGCGTTTCATTTATGCGACTCGTAATCAGGGGTAGGTCGACTCCCCGATTATCGGTCGAAAAGGCGGTGGAAGCAAACGAAAACTTCCTAGGGAGCAGTTTGAAGGGGAACCAAAAGCTCCTCCAGTCGCTCAAATACTGGACTCACCACGCTTTTCACCTTTGGCATACTGCTTACCGAATCGTTTAGCTTTGCGAACACTCCAGCAGCCTCCTCCAGTTGAATGTCGATCAGTTCCTTGTCCACGTCGCTCCAATTACTGGACGTCTCAAGTAATTCCTCCAAGGCCGCGATGCCCTCTTTCATTTTAGGTAGAGTCGATTTCGCAGACGCTTCGTCCTTGATCTCCTTGATTCCTAATTCAAGCGACGTGAGCGCGGTTTCGACTTGGAGATCTACATCTTCGTCAGTACTGGGTTCTTGGATATCCTTTTGCATGTCTTTTGGACCATCCATCGGAGGGAGTTTTGGGGAATCATCTTTCTGCTCAGTGGCCGGAGAAGCCAACCCCTCCCCCAACTCCGCAGGCCGACTCGATGGCGGGGCAGTTTCGTTACCCGCCGTCGTGTTCTCCAAAGTGCCTTCGACGATGTCGCTTGACGCCGAAGATTCATTGGCACCATCGACAGAATTTACTGCCGGTGGTTTGGAAGATTCTTGATTTGAGTTTAGCGGCGAAGTAACAGCGGCCTCATCTGAATCTGTCGCTGTCTCCTCAGAGGGGAGCATCGGAGCGGAGTCATCTTTAAGATCGCCTTCAGCATTGACGACGGTCGCGGCCCCGTTGAAGGCCTCACTGATCTCTCCTCGAAACATCCACCCAAAACCAGCAAGTCCTGCAAGCAGTAACAATTGCCACCATAGCCATCCCAAACCGCCCTTGTTTTCTTTGGCGAGTCTTTGTTCGCGTTGAACGCGCGCTCTTTCGATCGCCGTACGCTCGCGCTCTCGTCTTAGGTTTTCTTTGTCAGGTACCCAGCGTTTTTGATCGGCGGCGTTTGATCCCGATTTCGCGTTGTCGCTAGTTGACGTTAAACTGCTCGATTGAGTCGTTGCCAATGAAGCAGCGCCTGATGCTTGCCCGCCGGCAGCGGCAGTTCCCGCGACCGCAGCAGTTCCAGCGGCAGCAGCGGCGATCTTGCTGGCGTGCGATGGGTTGCTGCCATTGGCGGAGGTGGGATTCGAATTGGAGGCAAAGAATTTTTCTTTGGCCGATCCATCGTACCCCGGGGTAAATCCTGAATCGGCCGTCCATTTCTCTTTCGAATCGCCCAGCTCCGTCGTGGTTTTTTTATCGAAACTTGGAAAGGTGCGTTGGCCTCTGTGTGCGTCAATTCTGCGAGTCGCTGCGCGAGCGGCACGCTCCCGCAGTCCTTCGCTTTGTTCGGCGAAAAGTTTTTGCCAGCCCTCGGCGTCGAGTTTCGCTTCCTTTTGCCAAGCTGCCAACGATGAGAAGATCAGTGGCGAAACGGCACCTACCATTTTGCCGGCTGAGGAACTTCCGATGTCGGCAGCATGACTGACCCGATTGGTGATTGCTTTGATATCGTCACCAACCAAACCGGTCAGTTGCTCTCTTCCATTTTCCACCAGAGCGTGACTGTTCTGGTAATGGAGCTGGTTAGGGAAAGAAGAAGCGACGCTTGCATCTGTGTCACGCAGTTCGCGCCATAGCACGCCTCCTCCCTCTTCGGATTTGGTCTGATCACCGATCGCGCACAGGATCTCAGCCGCAGCGGCCTCGACGCCGTCTCGAACTTTGACTTCGTGTTCGCCAAGCACCGCGCCAAGCAATCCAAGGCTATCGTCATCGAAGTATCTCATGATCGAATCGAAAAGTTTCATTAGGGGGCTCCTGAAAGGGACATCAATCTCAGATGTGTAAAGGTGTAAGAGAGAAATAGGCCGTTGAATCTGATTTTAGACACTAAGGCGGTGGAGTGACTACATCTTGATTTCCAGTTTGGAAAATAAAAGCATGATGACATTCGTTAACACCGAAGAAAACTGCTGATTTGGCCTATTGACCAAGTCAGCTTACACGCGTCGGTGGACATTCTGTTAACTGCCCCGCAGCGGTTTTGAAATAGTGAGCCTCTGGGTGCCTACTAGCCGCTGGAATCCGATCAACCGGAAACTAATCGCATTCGTAGGCTTTTAGAGCGTTGTCGGTTGAGAAAAATCCGTTAGCCATTTACCATGCTCGCTGGCGTAAGGCTGTTTCAAAGCCGCCCGGATGGCTGGACGCTGGTTCAGCTTTATCGTTTATTAAATCTTAACCAACATCACTTTAATCATGGAAAAAATCGGGGTCGCTATTATTGGAATGGGCACTGTCGGAACCGGCGTGGCCAAAATTTTGCTCGACCATGGCGATCGTACCGCGCGGCACGCCGGTAAGACTCTTTGGCTGACCCATGCAGTCGTCCGAAACCTGAAAAAGGATCGTGGCATAGATCTTCCCGAGGGTGTTTTGACCGACGACGTCGACAAAGTCATCAACGACCCTTCGGTGAAGGTTGTCGTGCAGTTGATCGGCGGTGTCGATGAAGCCAAAACCGTTATGCTGCGACTGCTGGAGCAAGGCAAAGACGTCGTCACGGCCAACAAAGCGCTCATGGCTCAGCACGGTCCCGAACTGTTCGACAAGGCACGCCAACTGGGTCGCTCGATCGCTTTTGAAGCGTCCGTGGCTGGTGGTATCCCGATCATCACCAACATCAGCCAGTGTCTGTCAGCCAATCAGATTCAGTCGCTCAATGGTATCCTTAACGGAACCAGTAACTACATCATCACACGCATGGACCTCGAAGGTGCGTCCTACGATGACGCAGTCAAAGAAGCTCAGGATCTTGGTTACGCCGAAGCGGATCCGGCGATGGATGTCGATGGCACTGATGCCGCGCAAAAATTGTCCATCCTCGCGCATCTTGCCTTTGGTGCGCGAGTCAATTGGAGCGAAATTCCCAAACGCGGCATCGATCAACTCGATTCGCTGGACCTCAAATACGCCAAACAACTTGGCTATCGTATTAAGCTTATTGGTGTCAGCCGTTTAACCGATGAGGGGCTCCAAGCGGTCGTCGGACCGATGCTGGTAAAAAACGGAACGCCGCTTGCCGAAGTGAGAGCGAACTACAACGCGATCAGTGTCGATGGCGATGCAGTTGGGCCTGTGTTCTATCACGGACAAGGCGCCGGTCAGATGCCGACGGCCTCTGCGGTGGTGGCCGATCTGATCGATACGGCCGTTGGTAGAACCGCGATTACCTTCCAAACGCTGGAGCTGTGGTCCGACGAGGCCAATCGGATCGAAATGGCCGCGCCGGGTAACCTGATCGGTCGCTTCTATTTGCGTTTCAATGTCGAAGATGTTCCCAACGTGTTGGCTCAAATTGCCGGGGTGTTGGGCAAGCACGATATTTCCATCGCTTCGGTTATTCAGCATGACAATGACCTCGCCGACGGAGTTGTGCCGCTGGTCATCATCACCAAAGAAACGCGCGAATCAGATGCCGAATCGGCAATCGCCGAAATCGAAAAACTGTCTTGCGTCAAAAGCAAGACCGAGCGTTTGAGAATCTTGGACGCTTAAATAAGATCACACCGAAAACCGAAAACCTCACACCGAAAACCAAAAATGAAATACGTCATCGTCATCCCAGACGGCTGTGCCGACGAACCGCAAGAACAACTTGATGGCAAGACTCCTTTGGAAGCTGCCAACACACCGGCGATGGATGCGATTGCCAAACAGGGCGTCGTCGGCGTCGCCAATCACACGCCGGAAAATTTGCCTGCTGGATCTTCGGTGGCCAACATGAGTCTGTTGGGTTACGACCCGCAAGTGAACTACACCGGTCGCGCTCCGATCGAAGCAGCGGCTCAAGGAATCGAGTTGGCCGATGAGGATTGGTGCATTCGCTGTAACTTGGTCAGCGTCGATGACCAGATCATGAAAAGTTTTACTGCTGGTCACATCAGCAGTGAAGAAGCTCAATCGTTGCTCAAGACGGCTCAGGAAAAAGTCGGTGACGATCGCCTCGAGTTTATTCCCGGCGTCAGTTACCGAAACCTGTTGATGTTTCGTCCCGGAAGTGGACCGGCGGCTCCGTTTTCCAACGACACGCTTGCCACACCCCCTCACGACTTGTCCGACAAAACTGTCGAAAACGATTTCCCGCGCGGCCCCGGCAGCGACATGTTGGTGGAACTGATGCACCAATCCAATGGCTGGTTTGCTGATCACGAGGTTAACACAAAACGCAAAGCCGATGGGAAATTGCCGGCCACCAATGTTTGGCTGTGGGGCTTGGGACGCAAACCTAAACTAGCCTCGTTTGAATCAATCCATGGCATCAAAGGCGCGATGATCACCGCGGTGGATCTGCTGCGTGGACTGGCGTCACTGATTGGCTGGGACCGCATCGAGGTTCCCGGCGCGACAGGTTACACCGACACCGACTACGCGGCCAAAGGCGATTACGCGGTGGAGGCGATTGAGAAATACGACATCGTTTGCGTGCATGTCGAAGCGCCAGATGAGGCGTCGCACGAAGGCGATCTGGGTAAAAAGATCAAAGCACTCGAGGAGATCGATACGCACATCGTTGCCAAGATTCACAAGAAATTGGAATCGATGGGAACCGACTATCGAATTTTGGTGACGCCCGATCACCCGACTTATATCAGCACCAAAACACACACTCATGGAAACGTGCCGTTTACCATCTGTGGAGCTGGAATCGATGCCGATGCTCACGACAATTACAACGAAGTGACCTGCGATGCCAGCGGTTTGAAAAAACTTCCCGGCGACACACTGATGAAATATTTTATCGGCAAGTAGAAGTCGCTCTGCGGCACCGAAAACTGAACACCTTACACCGAACACCCAAACATGCCCACTATTGCAATTCTACCCGGAGACGGGATTGGCCCTGAAGTTACCGATCAAGCAGTGCGCGTGATCGAGAAACTGAACGAACTGTTCGATGCTCAATTTGAAGTCCAGACGCAGCCCGTTGGTGGCACGGCCTATGAGATGCATGACCATCCCCTACCCGATTCGACGTTGTCGCTGGCCAAATCGGCTGATGCAATTTTGTTGGGCGCTGTTGGTGGACCGCAGTGGGAAAAGGTTGATCGTCAGTTGCGGCCTGAGAAAGCGCTGCTGGGACTGCGCAGTGAGTTAGATCTGTTCAGCAACCTGCGTCCTGCGATGCTGTTCCCCGAACTGGCTGATGCTTCGACGCTTAAACCAGAAGTTGTCTCTGGTTTAGATATCATGATTGTGCGTGAGCTGACCGGCGGCATCTATTTTGGTGGACCTAGAGCCATCGAAGGTGAAGCCGGAAGCCGCAAGGGCTACAACACAATGGTTTACACCGAAGCCGAGATCGCGCGAATCGCTCGCTCGGCATTTGAAATGGCCATGCAGCGCGACAAGCGTTTGTGTTCTGTCGATAAGGCCAACGTGTTGGAAGTGTCCGAATTGTGGCGCGAGGTAGTCACGGAAGTAGGAAACTCTTATCCAGAAGTTGAACTGTCTCACATGTACATCGACAACGCGTGTATGCAATTGGTTCGTGCTCCCAAGCAATTTGACGTGATCGTGACGACCAACATGTTTGGCGACATCCTTTCGGATGCAGCATCAATGTTGACCGGCTCGATCGGAATGTTGCCATCTGCGTCATTGGATTCCAACGGCAAGGGCATGTACGAACCGGTTCACGGTTCTGCGCCGGACATCGCGGGCGAAGGCAAAGCCAACCCTTTGGCGACGATTTTGTCCGTTGCCATGATGATGCGCAGCACGTTTGGAAACGAGGAATTTGCTGCGGCGATCGAAGCGGCAGTAAAGCAGACTCTCGCTGACGGACTTCGTACTGGCGATATCGCTCGCGAGGGGGAGGCGACTGTTTCAACCGAAGCAATGGGAGACGCCGTGGTGGATCGCATGTAAGTCGCTGATCGCTCCGCGATCATAACGTTGTGCGCTTCTGCCAGTTTTGTGACCTGCTCTTCACTTCAATGAGTGCTCGCTCTGATCGCGGAGCGATCAACGACTATCTTAAAACGTGTGTCGCCAGCCGAAGATTGCTTCGTTGAAGGTATTGCTCCTGTCGTTCTCGAATGTTGAGAACAGGCGGCCCTCAAAAAACAAAGCGTTGCGAGCCGTCACATTGACCGAAAATCCAGCCATGGTTTGCAAGGCAAATCGAGTTTCGCTACTCGATCGATCAATTCCAAAGGGGTGATCAGAAACGAAACTGTATCGTTGTTGGCTAGCTCCGAGTCCAAGCCCTACATAGGGAGTCACGATTCTTCCGCCAACGCGGTCGTAGTCGTAATAGAAATTTACCATTCCAGAAAAATGTTTCAGTTCAGACTCGTAGCGATAATAGTTTGTTCCAGATGGAGCGACTCCCGAAATGTCCGCATCTCGCCAAGACAATTCGAAATCGGCGCGAATTGTTGAGCTAAAGCGTCTACCGACGCTAAAGCCCAGAGTGTCTCCTACGACCACATCCTCTCCAACGTCGCGACCAAACTCATCCACGAAGTTGGCGTAGGCCCATCCACCTAGAAGGCTGAGTGTGATTCCCTCAGTCGGGGCGTCAAGCGAAGCTTGTCGGAAATAGCCGCCGATGCCTTGGCCTCTGCTCTGCGGCTGATTCGCGGTAGTTCTAGTGCCAAAGCTGACGTCGTTATTACCAGCGAAGCTTGGTTCTGTGTAGGTCGTGATGTCAGGAAGGTTGACCGTTTCTCGTGGCGTCGAAAGTTCCTGAACCGGACCGGTAACATCGAGCTGTGCGCCAACGGCTTGTTGGTCGAAAAGCGATGGCGTTTCGGTTGCAACAGATTCGATTGCTGTGGAAACGGAGTCAGGTACGAACGAAGATTCTTGGGCGTCAGCATTTGTATTGAAAATGGTCACCAGAGAAGCAATGCTCAAAAAAAGTGCCGACCGCATATGAAGTGTCCAAGTGATGGAAGTGCTTGCGAAAATGCTGTAGCTCTTCAGTATTTAACTTCAGACTTGCCTGCAATGGTAAGTTTTACAAAATCCCAAATGTTTCCGGTCGATCTATCTTGTTTGTCAATTCTAAATGCCTATTCAGTTGTTTCAACGGGATCAGCGTCGCGCTTACGCTGTGTCGATTTGAACAACCCAAACATTTCACTGTCTGTCGATAGAATTAGATTCGTGTCGGATTTAAGCGCCTTTTTGTACATTTGCAGTCGCTGTAAGAATTCGAAAAACTCGGGATCCTTGCCGTATGCCTCTGCCGTCATGCGAATGACTTCAGCGTCGGCTGCCCCACGAATTTGAGCTGATTTTTGTTTGGTTTCGCCTTCGATGATGTCTAGTTCTTTACTGGTCATTCCCTTGATTCTATTGCGTTCTTCTTCGGCTTCGGATTTAAAAAGAGCCGCTACCAATTCGCGTTCACTGCGCATGCGAGCGTATACTTCGCCCCGCACTTTTTCGCTGTACTTGACCCGTTTAAGATGCACGGTGACCAGTTCGATCCCAAATTCCTTCTGCAAATTTCGACTTGCAACTTTAAGAATCTCTTTTTCAATCTTCTCACGTCCGCTGGTGACTTCGTCGCCGCTGGTCGCCCGGCGTTCGAGTTCATCACTTTCGTATTGCAGCGGAGTAGCGGTGGTGCGAACCAGATCGATTAAATTATGTTTGGCCACCACGTCGCGCACCGCCGAATCGACAACATCATCGAGGAATTTTTGACCCTTGGCTTCCGTCCGCACGTCGGTGTAAAACTTTTTTAAATCGACAATTCGCCATCGCGCCCAACAATCGACAAAGATGCGTTTTGTGTCACGTGTCTGCATGTTTTCGGGCGCACCATCCCAAGGCAAGATGCGTTTCTCAAGCGTGTTGACGGTTTGCAAAAGCGGAATACGAAACTTTAGCCCCGGTTCGGTGATGAAGCTAACCGGTTTGTCAAATTGTGTAATGACGACCTGTTTGCCCTCTGGGACGATGAACGTCGACAGATAAAGGATGATGGCTAAGGGGATTAGAATAAAAAGTGCAGCTACGATGCGTGATAACATTACTTGGTTCCTCGCAGTGGATTTGCGGATGAGCCATTGTTTAAGTTAAGAATGGGCAGCATCTGGTTAAGCGATTCGTCGACGATGGTTTTGCCGCCGACGTTGCCTAATACTTCTTGCATCGCTTCGAGATATAGACGTTGCCGAGTGACATCTGGAGCTTTTTCATACTCGGCCAATTTGGCGTTAAACGCAGACACCAAACCAACCGTTTCCTGAGTCACGTTTTGTTGGTAACCTTCGGCTTCTGAGATCAATTGATCACGTCGGCCTCGGGCCGCAGGGATCTGACGATTGCGTTCTCCTTCGGCTTCGTTGACCACGCGTTCCTTGTTTTGACGGGCTCGGTTGACTTCCTGAAAGGCGTCTTTGACGGGGTCAGGTGGCGAAGTCGTTTGTAGTTTAACCGTCACGATATCAATTCCGGCGTCGAATTCGTCCAGCATCGCTTGGATGTCTACTTTCGCTTGAGCGGCAATCTCTTCACGTCCAAGGGTCAGCACCGCATCGACGCTACGGTCGCCGACTAACTTTCTCATTACAGATTCCGATACATCTTGAATGGTGTCGGGGATTGCTGGGTTGATTCCGTCTTGTGTCAGGCGTTGGACGCTGCTGGACCACAGACCGCTATCATCGCCGCCGAGATTGAATAGCGACTTGTAGGGATCGGAGATACGGTACTGAACGATCCATTCCACGTGGGCAAGATTCAAATCACCGGTCAGCATGTCGGCGACCTCTAACATGCGATTGGATTTTTTGGCGTAGACGGTACTGCGACCTGCCGCGACAGTTTGAAAGCCGAATTCCTCGGACTGGACCCGTTTTACAGGAACGGTATAGACACTCTCGATCGGCCACGGCAATTTCAGCTGTAAACCCGTTTCGACGGTGCGGACATGTTTACCGAAACGCAACACAACACCCTGATCACTGGCGTCTACACGGTAGAAGCACGTATAAATAAAGAAGGCGATGGCCACGAGAGCCAGCAACAGTGCGCCTTTTGTCAGGTCGGCAGATAGTTTGCCAAGTAACGCTTCATGGTCGAAACTGTTGTTGCGGCGTTGGCGTGGATCGTATCCAAATTGGTCTGAATTACTCATCAAGTTTACCCGTTGGGAAATCTGGTCGGACTCTGCCGGTCAGGTAGATCCGTAGTCAATTGTTCGGCAGAGCGCCGGTCTCGAGTCCGTTTTAACGGTGCCGTTTGAGTAAATTCCTGGAATTTCCCGCTATATTGGTAGCATTAACTGAGATTAACTTTTGCGAATTCATCCCATGAAGCCCAAATTACCACCGTCTGGAAAGTGCAAGCAGGATCCTGAGCGTCAGGAGTGCCCGCTGGTGTGCAAGTACAACCATTTTGAGTCGCAGGATTTGGAGATTGACGCGTGGGAATTGAAGTGCCTTGATTGTGGTTGGCGCGACACCGTTGGCTACCGCAGCGACGAGATGGATGATGAGGATGCTGATGTGAATCCGAAGCAGTGCCCGTTTTGTAGGTTAGAGGGTTGTGAGCCGGGTACGGAGTGTTGTGCTGAACCGGAGCACGAAGCTTCGTAGTACCGAGTACCGAGTACCGAGTACCGAGAACCGAGTACCGAGAACCGAGAACCGAGAACGGAGAACCGAGAACCGAGAACCGAGAACCGAAAACTCAATCCTCTTCCAACTCCAGCATTTCGGCTTGGCGTTCGTTGATTTTAATCCGCGAGATCTTCGTCGCCTTGCCTGTTTTGGGTTCGACTTCAATCACAACACCAGAGATTTGCACGTCGTTCTTCGCAACGTCAAAGGGAATCGGTCGGAACGACGTTGTTGCCGATAACACGTTTTGTATCTTCCGGCCAAGAATACTCTCGTGCGGTCCAGTCATGCCGACATCGGTGATGTAGGCCGTGCCGCCGGGAAGGACCTGTTCATCGGCTGTCGGAACGTGTGTGTGTGTGCCGCAGACTGCCGTCACACGACCATCCAAGTGGCGTCCCATTAACTGTTTGTCGCTGGTGGCCTCGGCGTGAAAATCGCAAAAGCGAATGACGACGCTATCTGGAATCTCTTCGAGTACTTTGTCGACCGCCGCAAACGGGCAGTCCGCCGGCTTCATGAAGACTCGTCCAATCGCAGAAAAAACAGCGACGTCTTTTCCGGTTTCTGATTTGACCACCGTCCACGTTTTGCCGGGTGCATCAGTTGGAAAGTTAGCCGGTTTGACGATGTTGGATTTGTTCTCCAACGTTGGGATGATGTCTTTCTTGCGGTAGATGTGATCGCCAAGGGTAACGCAATCGACGCCCGCTTCGATAAGTCGTTTGTGGATTTTTGGCGTGATGCCCGATCCACTTTCGGCGTTTTCCCCGTTAACGATAACCAAATCAATCGATTCGTCTCGCCGATAGCCGGGGATGGCTTGGACAACTATTTCAACACCCGGTTTTCCCACGATGTCGCCGATAAATAAAATGCGCACAAAGTTCTTTCTAAAGTCAGCTTGGCTTGATTCGTTTTGGTTCAGAGGTGTTTTGTCAGTCCTCCCCGTCGGTGAGCCTCAGGCTCTACCGAAAACAGGGTGGTCGTGACGGAGCAGGCGAAACGTAACGATTTATTTTGCCAGTTCGGTAAACCGGCTTTCGCGAATGACGACCACCTTGATCTCGCCGGGGTAAGACAGTCGTTCTTGGTAGGCTGCTGCAATGTCGCGGCAAATCTTAGCCGCTACATTGTCGTCGGCTTCCTTGGCGGACGCAATCACACGAACCTCACGCCCTGCTTGAACAGCGAAAGCCTGTCGCACTCCGTTAAATTCTTTGGCGATCGTTTCGAGCTCTTCCATACGTTTGATGTATCGGTCCAATGACTCGCGTCGTGCACCCGGCCGCGAAGCGCTACACGCGTCGCCGGTGGCAACGATGACGGTGTAAGGATACTTCACCAGAATTTCGTCATGATGGCCCAACGCAGCGTGGACGACTTCTTCACTTTCCCCGTTGCGTTTGAGGAATTCGGCTCCGATCTTCGGATGCCCCCCTTCTTGGTCATGATCGGCCGCTTTGCCGATGTCGTGAAACAATCCGGCTCGCTGCGCGATGTCGACATCGAAGCCCATCATTTCGGCCAGCATCCCGGAGAGAAACGCCACTTCAATGCTGTGCCGCAAAACGTTTTGGCTGTAACTGGTTCGGAAATGCAGCCGGCCCAACATTGCGATCACACGTTTGTTGACTCCATTGATGCCGACTTCTTGGACAGCCTCGTTGCCTTTTTTGATGATCAAATTGTCGATTTCTTTTTGCGTCTCGGCCACGACTTCTTCAATACGCGATGGATGTATACGGCCATCGGTGATCAGCCGGTCCAAAGCGATGCGGGCGACTTCTCGGCGAACGGGATCAAATCCACTAACAATAACAACCCCCGGCGTATCGTCGATAATCACGTCGATGCCGGTTTCTTTTTCAAACGCGCGAATGTTGCGGCCTTCACGTCCGATGATGCGACCTTTCATTTCATCGTTGGGAATATCGACGGTGCTGGTGGTCGAATCGGAGACTTGGCTAGAGGCAAGCCGCTGGGTCGCCATGATCAGCATCTCGCGTGATTTCTCCTCGCAGGTTTCTTTTAACCGACGTTCGTGTTCCAGAATGCGGCCACCGACTTCATCGGCCAGATCATCTTCGAGCAATTTAAGCAGACGCTTGGTCGCCTCTTCTTTAGAAAGCCCCGTGACGTCGTGAAGTAGTTTTCGTTTCTTTTCGAGGACGTCAGCGATGTCTTGTTCGGTTTGAGCGACTTGTTCGAGTTTCGTCCGCAGTCGGTTCTGTGAGGTCTGAATAAAGGTTTCTTGTTTCTTGAGGTCGTCTGTCTGCTGATTCAGCTGGTTTTCGCGCTTGTCGAGCGCGCGTTCGCGTTGGTGGACTTCCTCCAGCGCCTGACTTTGCTTTTCTTCAAATTCGGCCCTTCGTTCCAGTTCGCGTTCTTTGATCGCGACCTCAGCGTCTTTGATTTTATTCTCTACATCTCGGTCAGCGTTGTCCAGAATTGCCTTGGCTCTAGACCGAGCGCCACCGCCGATGATTAGGTTCAGCAGCAGACTGCCGCCGCCTGCCAGTAGAATCCCGACAACGAACCCGATAATTGATTCTTGGTTGATCATTAAATGCCACTCCGGTTTATCCGCGAGCGACACAAGTCAGGCGCCTAACCGTCCGGCCAACTAAGCTCTAGGGCCTCAGCGAAGGGCCTCCGCCGGTCAATGGCTCGGCGGCTTGTTGCTGGAAATTCACAAAAATTCAATGACTTTGATGCGACTTTGGCGATCGGATCAAACTGCGGGGTCCCTCGGTTTGCACGCCGTGCTTCGCAAAAAGCTGTGGCGGCGTCGATCGGCATGGATGCGGGTGTGAAGGCGTAGGTAGTCGATGTGCCACGATTCTTAGCAGCAATCTGAGCCTCGTTATACGCGAGCATCTTTGCTGCGTACAAAAGTAAGACTGCCAGAGCAGCAATAAATAGGGTAGGAATCAAGGTTTTTTTAGCCGCGGAATTGACCGAGAGGAAATGCTGACAAAGCCAAAATTGGGACAGGATCAGCCAGTTGTCGATAAGGTGTCAAGAATAACTTGCAAATTAGGGGAAACTTGTGTCACTTATGCTTTAATTATTGTTTCGGTGCGCCCGGCGGAAGAACTTCCAGACGAACCTCAGCCCGCAGTGTATCAAACTGGCGGAGAAACTTAAACTGGGCAGCACCCTCGCGTTAATGGTTTCCCGTCTTTCTAGGATGCAGCGCATTAAATTTACTGATCGGAAGATCCTCAGCTGATGCCTCTTTCCGCAGATCAAGCCATCGTGACCGCAAAACAAGATTTCTCCGCTCCCCAGAAACTCTCAGCAGCCAGTGAGTTGCTCCTGAGTGTATCGGTCTGGTCCAAACACCGCGTATTGGTGGCCGTCTCTGGCGGGGCCGACAGCGTTGCGTTGTTTCGGACGATCAATGGGCTCCGCGACGAATTAGCACCGCAGGCGATTGCACCGGATGTTGTCCACGTTAATCATGGCATGCGCGGCAGCGCCGAACGGGATGCGGATTTCGTTAGGGATCTGGCCAGAACGTTTAATGCGAAATTTCACTTGAAAGCCATTTCATGGACCGGGAATGATGAGGGTGAAAACAAATCGGAAAACAAGTTGCGCGATTTGAGATACGCTGCAATTCTTGAAGTCGCCAGAGAGATTGGCGCGAGATACGTTTTTACCGGACATCATCAAGGCGACCAAGTTGAAACGATTTTGTTCCGCATCTTTCGCGGTACCGGATTGGCCGGGCTGACTGGTATTCCGGCTGTTCGAGTTGTCGATGAGACAGTTTCGTTAGTGCGTCCGCTGTTGGAGGTCGACCGCGAAACGATTTTGGCGGCGCTGGCGGCGTGGAAGCAAGAATTTTGTCACGACGAGTCCAACGACGGCGATGATTACAGTCGTAACTTTCTGCGCAATACTCTATTACCTCAAGCGCGAGACTATTTTGGCCCGCATGTGAACCAATCGATTTTGCGTTTGGCACAGCACGCCGGTGATTCTGTTGAGCTTGAACGCGCGTGCGTGCAAGATTTTTTTGACAGCCATCAAGTCGAATTCAATATTCTCGACGGCAAGCGACAGACCCGTTTCGCGCGCGCCGACTTTGCAGGCATCTCTCCGATTCTAGTGCGAGCGATTTTGATCGAGGTTTGGCGAAAGAATAACTGGCCTCTCGGGGCGATGACCTCGGCACGCTGGCACGAGTTGAGTGAACTGATTCTTCAACAAGGCATGTGCCGGGTGTTGAACTTGCCATCGGACTTAAGAATGGAAGTTGGCTCGACTCAGGTCCTAATGATTGAAACTAAGTGAAAGGTATGCACGCTGGTTCTCTGGCGGAGCCATTACGTGATTGCCATTTGCCAGACTCGATAAGATAGGAAGATCTTGCCGTTTATAGACCGAAAAGCGGAGACGATTGAGCGAGTCAGGGGCAAAGTTCTCAAAGAAACGATAGCATTTGCGACTCGTGTGAATTAACCTTAGAGCTTGACCACTACACTTTACGACGCCTCTGTCTGCACTTTTTTAATGGGATATCAATGAGTACAGCCGCCATTTCACCTGAAGTTGAACAACGCCCCTCGAAACTTGTGTTTTGGGGATGTTGGATCGCACTGATTACTACCGCGTTTGCGTTCATATCGCGCGCGTTCATGATTAACACGCCATCGATGTGGCCTGCCGATTTTGGCATCGATAAAGTTCAAGGACAGGAACTCTTCGGCGCCGGCCTTTGGCCTTTTGCCGTGAGTATCATCTTGTTCAGTTTGGTAATCGATAAAATTGGCTATCGCATTGCGATGCTGTTTAGTTTCGTTTGCTATGCCCTGTACGCAGGTCTAGCATTGTGGGCTTACAGTATCGTGAAGGTCGATGGGCTTGCTGGCGAGGAACTTTTGGCGGCACAGAAAAGTGGGCTTTCGTTGCTGACCTATGGCTCGATCATTTTGGGGTTAGGCAACGGCACCGTGGAGGCATTTATCAATCCGGTGGTTGCCACCATGTTCAACAAAGAAAAAACCAAGTGGTTGAATATTCTGCATGCGGGTTGGCCCGGCGGACTTGTACTTGGCGGGCTGATCACTTTAGGGCTGGGTAGCTACGCCGGTGCAGACTGGAGGATGCTGATTTATATCATTGCGATTCCTGCCGTGATCTATTTGTTGATGTTGATCGGGGCAAAGTTTCCCGTTAGCGAACGTGTTGCTGGAGGAGCGACTTACAGAGAGATGTTGGCTGAGTTTGGCGCGATTGGTGCTTTGATTGCTTCGTTTCTGATGTTCCGTGAAATTGGTGGCGTGTTCAAGATTCCTGACATGGCCGTTTGGATTGCAATGGCAGTGGCGGTGATTGGTTATGGTGCTTACTGCCGTTCGTTGGGGCGGCCGCTAATGATTTTTCTTTGCTTGATCATGATGCCACTGGCCACGACGGAACTTGGGACCGATGGTGCGATCAGCGGTTTGATGGAAAAGCCAATGGAGGCAATCGGCGGAAACGGCCTGTGGGTGCTGATCTACACTTCATTCATCATGATGGTACTGCGGTTCTTTGCCGGTCCAGTAATTAAAGCGTTTACGCCGCTGGGGCTGCTAGCGATTTGTTCGGCACTAGCGATGGTCGGCATTTATTCGCTGTCGATGACCACCACTGCCATTTCCATTTTCTTGGCTGCGACCTTGTATGGAGTCGCCAAGACGTATTTCTGGCCCACGATGTTGGGTGTTGTCGCTGAACAGTTTCCGCGCGGTGGTGCGGTTACGCTAAACGCGATTGCCGGAATCGGAATGCTGACCGTTGGTATCATCGGCGGCCCGATGATCGGCAAGATGCAAGAAGATTCAGCGATGGTTGCCCTTGAGGCTGCCAAGCCCGGAGTGTACGAGACGATTCAAAAGGAAGATTCCAACTTGTTCTTGGGTGAGTACACTGCGGTGGATGATAAATTAGTCGAAGCTCACCCTGAATCAGAGGAGATCGTATCGATCGTTAGCTCCGCGAAGCAGGGAGCGTTGGCAAAAATGTGCCTTTTCCCCGGCATCATGTTGGTGTGCTACCTTATTCTGATTGTGTACTTCAAGTCGCGCGGTGGCTATAAACCGGCGGAATTCGGGGCCAGCAGCGCTCATTAGCCGCCCTCAAGCGACTAGATTTACGATGGCCCGAAAGTGATAGCACTTTTGGGCCTTTTTCATGCCCCGCCGTTGGCGTAAGAGTCAATCAATCTTCGCTCAAACCATCTAAATCTCTACTATTGGGCGACCTAACGCAGGCAGATTTTGAATCAGTTTCCCTCGGGGAAACTTCTGAGGAATCTCACGTTTGCCGGTATCGTTGCTCCCGATTCGCGTTTTCAATTTCGGACGCTGATGCGCTCCCCCTATCGCTCACCAAATTTCCCCACTCATTCGCGCCCTCCGGGAGCCCGATTGTTTGGTGGCGTCGTGAAATTCTGCTTCATCGTGGGCTTGATACTGGTCGCGGCATGGTTGTACTTTGAAACGACTGTGCGTTCCAAGCTTGCCGCAAAGATTGAGCAACGTCTGAACCAGACATTAGCCGACAGCGGTTTGCGCGTCAGCGTGAAACAGGCTCAGTTCTTTGAAGGAGAAGGCGTCGCTCTAAATAACCTCGCTGTTTCCTCAAGGTCTGCCAGATTCGACTCGTTGCCAGCGGCAAGAGCAACGACCAATCAAGATCCGACACCATTGGTCGAATTCTATGATGCGTTTGTGCACTTGCCAGTTTCTATGACTGATATGGTGTTGGGGCAGATTGCTCCAGAGCGAATCGACATCCGCCGCGCCCGTTTGAATCTGGTTCGCGAAAACGACGGTCAGTGGGAGTTGGCGAGGTTCATTTCCGCTTTCAAGCCTCAACCAAGCGCAAGGCCAATTCCAGTCAGTATCAAAGATTCAGAGATTCAAATCGTTGACAACACGCGGCAGCCACCGCTGATTCACAGATTGACTGACGTTCAGGTGGACTTCCAAAATTTAATTCGGCAAGGTCGGGAGTTGACCCAAGTGATTTTTCGCTGCGTCGGGAGCGAAGTTGGAGGGTTTGAGATCACTGTTATCGCCGACGTTCGATCGGGAGACTTCGACATCCACTTCAGCACGCGCGATCTGCGCATGTCCCCTGCCCTGTTCGCGTTGTTGCCAGAGTCGATTTCGCACAATCTAGCGCCTATCAAAGCGCTTACAGGCACCTTGGAAACCGAAGGACGGGTCACAGGTAATTTGAACGAATCGTTTCCGAAGTTTATCGCCACCGGAACCCTGAAGGATTTTGCAGTCGATGACGCGCGTTTACCGGCACCATTGACGCGTGGAAGCGCTTCGTTCCTGTTGTCTGACACTGAGGTGAATGTGACTAACGCCGGGGGGCAGATGGGCGACGGGATTTTCCGCGTCAATTACCAACAGAAAGGGCTGTTTGAACGTAGTAAATGGAATTTGTCCGGGGTCGCCAAGCAGTTAGAGTTCCATCATGTGATCGCGCTTTCGCATTTGTTTCCCAAAGGTTGCGATCGTTTCTGCAAAGATTTTTCTCCGCAAGGCCAATGCGATATCGAATTTAAACTTGGACACAACGGTGATTCCAAATTTCGGCAGCTGAGCGCAGATTTACGCGATACATCATTTCGTTTCGTCAAGTTCCCGTATTACGTGGATCAGTGCGAGGGACGCGTCGAATTGCTTGACGACGTCATGACGGTTGATTTGAAATCGATGTCCACAGCCGCTCCAATGACTCTCAAGGGCAATATCACCAACCCCGGGGTAGAGGCTACCTACCATTTGGATATCGCAGTTCCGGGCCAAGTTCCGATTGACGAAAAACTGCTCAAAGCGCTCGATGCGATCCCGCCACTGTCGCGGGTCGTTCGGGCGTTTCGTCCGACCGGTCAGGTTGGCGGTACGGGCACGGTAATCAAACGATTGCCACACGGTGAAGTTGATAAGTATTTTGATGTTGATCTCAAGAATGTGGACATTCGACACGAGAATTTTGCCTATCCAATCCGAAACATCAACGGCATGATTTCCGCAGCGAATCTTGATTTTAGCTTCCGAGATCTGTCCGGTGTAAACGGAAACGGCTCGATCACGTCCGCTGGTCAATGGAATCCACGACAAGGACTGATTAGCAATTTTGTTTGCCAAAACGTTAACTTGGATGATCAGCTAAAACACGCATTGTCGCCAGAGCTGCAAGAGATTTGGAATGGGTTTCGACCGAGAGGTACCGTGGCAGCGATGAAAGTGAACATGACGATGCCGATAGGTCACAAATCAGTTAACGTGGTTCTTGACGCTGATTTGCAAGATCCGGGCCGTGGAAAATCAAATGTGTCAATCTTTCCGCATTGGTTTCCTTATGAGATTAATCATTTGGGCGGCAAAGTGCTAATCGGCGATGGTCAAATCAGCGCTCGGGCCATTAATGGCAATCATGATCGCACTTGGTTATCTTGCGAAGGAACAGGAAGGTACTCTCAAGAGTCATGGTCAGTCACACTTGGAAAACTGTTGGCAACATCGGTCAGTGTTGATGAAGATCTTCTGGCGGCATTACCGACGTCTTTATCGCCACCTGTCAGACAAATGAAGTATGAGGGATTGCTGAACGTTCAAGGCGAGATCACAGTTGCAGGAGTTCATCAGAACGTGTCGGTAAGTGATCGACACAAGCCTTACGCAGATGCAAACTATTTTTTGACCGATCCAACGATGGCTTGGGATCTGAAGTTTGCGATGAACAACGCGAAGATGTTGGTTGGATTGCCATTGGAGAGCGTGTTTGGCGAAGTGCACTTGCAGGGAATATACGATGGCAAACGCGCAGAGTGCACTGGTAATTTGGGTATCGATTCGCTGAGTATTTATGGCGCCCAAGTCACCGACGTGAAGGGCCCGATATGGATGGATAACGACCGCGTGTCCGCAGGCACTTTGGTTAACCCGCATGGGCAGACTGTCACCGGAGGTAATGCCCAGACTAAACAGTCACTCACCGGTACGCTCTACGGCGGGCTGGCGAAACTTGATGCGACGATGGCCAACGACAGCGGAGGAGAGTTCTATATCCAAACGACGATGGCCGATGGAAACATCAAGGAAGCTTGTCTGGATTTTGCTCCAAGTGTCAAACAGGTCCAAGGGCGCGGCTTCGTCGCGATGCGGATGGGTGGAAACTACGATGACTACCATTCTTACCGAGGGACCGGTACGGTTCAGCTTCGTGATGCAAAAATCTATGAACTTCCTGCAATGCTCACGCTTTTGAAAACGCTAAATGTGGGGCGTACCGATAGGACGGCTTTCGATTCGAGCAATATTAACTTCTTGGTCAATGGCACGGACATCGATTTTGAAAGAATCGAACTTGTCGGCGATGCAATTTCGCTAATTGGCAACGGCCGCATGAACCTTGATCAGGATTTAGATTTGAATTTCTACTCGATCGTGGGACGCAATCGAATTCGAATTCCTCTTCTCAACGAACTTTATCATGCCGGTAGCCAACAAATTATGTGGATCAGCGTCGACGGAACGTTGTCTGATCCCAAGATGAGTCGCGAAGTATTGCCTCAATTGAATGATTCTATTCGTCAGCTATTTCAAGCCCCACAACGCTCCAACGGGCTCCAAGGTGGTGTCAACCGAACTGCCGGATTTCAACAGCCAGCCGGTGCGGGATTTTTTCGCTAGGTCGCGTTTCAAAATTGCCGGGCGTGCGTAGAGCAATCACTTCTTCATGTATACCGAGATGTAGACCACACCCAAGATTACGATTGCGGTGCCTACTACCTGAGCGGTCGTGAAAGTCTCGCTCAAGAAGATCGAGGCCAGCACGATGGTCGATACTGGACCAATGCCGCCAATGATCGCTGCGTTGCCGGCGCCGATTCGTTTGATGCCTGCTGAAATCAAGAAAGACGGGATCACCGTTGCGAAAATCGCCATCCCAAGTCCGTACCAGTAGACCTGTGGTGGGTATTGGAGCAACGTCGATGGCTCTATGGTTAGCAGGAAGTGTACACTGACGCAGATTGAAGACACAATCATCGCGTAACAGGTAAACGTCCACACGCCCAACTTGGGAATTAGTTCACCGCTGCCAACAAGATAGATTGCGTAGGTGGTTGCAGAAAGAAAGATCAATCCCACGCCCCACCAGTAATTTTCTGCCGTGGTTGTCTGGACACCAAATCGGATCGCAACCCAGACGCCGGCGTAGCACAACGCAATGGCGATCCACTGATGTTGCGAGATAGGTTTCTTCAGCCAGAATCCGGAAATCAGCAATACGATGGTGGGATAGAGATACAGGATCACACGTTCTAATGACGCCGGAATGTATTCCAACCCGGCGAAATCAAAATAGCTGGCCAGATAGTACCCCACCATCCCCAACCCAATCACTTGAGGAAGGTGAGGGATGATCGGAACTTGGTTTCCAAAGCTGGTTGCGCGGTAACGCAACCAAATTGCGATGGCAACGTAGATCGGAAGCGCAAAGAGCATCCGCAATAACAGCAGCGAAACAGCATCAATGCCATACGGCAGCGCCAGTTTCACCATGATGGCTTTGGCCGAAAACAGAACGGCCCCCAGAAATACGCTCGCGCTGCCTAAGAGCCGTTCTGAGGAGGTCATCGTAGAGCTACTTCGGGATGTAGCAGTCCGCAGTTGGTTCACAGAAGGAGACTCGCAATTAGAGGGTTTCGCCAAGCGATAGAACGACACGACCAGAGGACACTTGATTCAATCACAAGGTTCGATCTAGATTTCTAAACCGAATGTTGATTGACGAAAACTGAAAGGCGATACCTTAATCTGTGCGCGTTGATCAGACGAGTCTACGAAAAAAGGTGATTGCAAGAAGAGTCTTGCAATCACCTGAGCATTTTACGTCCGTTGTAGACCGCGATTAACGGCGATTAGAGGGAGAAAGCCAGTTTGCGAACCGCTTCAAGAAAGATGATCGGCACGAGTCTTCCGAGGTCCCAATCATTTCTTGACAAGGATCGCACTCGGATTCCATTGGAGCTTCGATCACTTGTTCTTCCTCGATTGGGCATTGGTCTTCCGAGATAACCTCATCGCAGCCACAAGCCTCGTCAACGATTGGCTCGACCGGTTGAGTGACAATCGATTCGCTGCACGGGTCACATTCCATGATGCTGCCGCAAGGATCGACTGGTTCAGGGCATCCGCAATCGCATTGGTACTCACACCCACAGTCTCCGATTTCACCGCTAAAGTCTGGTGCATAGCCACCGGTGACTGCCCGCCCGCTATCGAGGTTAAGCGGATCGGCGTTGCCGTTGATTGGAACACCCGAATAAATTGGTCCCGGAGAACCAAGGAAGCCACCGATGAGGCCGCCAACAGGTGATAGGTTCGCTGGCAAGAATCCCGGAAGTCGCGGTGGGTTTCCAGATGCTCCCGGCAAGTCAGCAAACGATTCTTCGGCTGGTAGCGCCTCAGCAAAAGTGGCCGCTTGGAATGCTTCGCCGAAGCCAAGCTCAATGTCTGTGGTTGCTCCTGAAATCGGACCATCCTCGAATCCTTCAGGTTGCGTTTGCGTGATGGAGTAGGTTCCCGCATTGAGGCCATCGAAAGAGTAATTGCCGTTAGCGTCTGTCAACACAGTGACCTCAACTGGATTGCCGTAGATGTCGGTACCCGTCAATGTGATCTCGACCCCTGCGATTCCACCTTCGCCCGCATCTTGGACACCGTCCTGGTCTTCGTCCAAGAATACCGTTCCCGTAATAGAGCTAGTTGGAACCGGTGGTGGATCGAACAAGGTTGGATCGTCTGATGTTCCCTGATCCGAAGGATCGCTTGGGTTAGTCGAACTCGGGTCAGATCCGCTATCGCTGTCGTCAGTAGCAACGATCGGTGCGCCACTTGCATCGGTCAACGGACTTCCGTCGGAACTGACCGCCGCACCAGAACCCTCGACCTGATTCTCTAGTGGTGCAACCACTTGAGTTGGATCGATCTCGACATCGAACTGAATCGTGAACGAATCACCGGCTGCCAACAGGCTGTTGGATGTCGTATCGATCAGCTCGATTGAGCTGCTGCCGTTCCAGCCGGTCGAGTTAACCGAAACGGTGCTCGCGGGATCGCTAGGAGCAGTCGTCAGCGTTAGGTTGCCTGCGTCAACGAAGGGAGCCCCGAACTGAGCCGCCAGATCTTCCAGCAAACTCAGATTTGCCAGGGCGACGTTTCCGGTGTTCTCGATCACCAATTCGTAGGTTGCGACGTAGTTGCCTGCATCCGTTAAGACCGGTTCGCCTGCAATGGATTTTGCAATTCCTAAATCGGCAACCACTAGAGGACTAATCGATTCTTGCAAATCGTCGCCAGCGGTCGTCGGATCAACTTGATCTCCAGTCGCAGCCGTTGCGATGTTGGTGATCGTATTGCCCGCTTGTCCCGCGTCGAGGGTTCCGGTCAATGTAATGATCGCAATGCCGCCCTCGTTAAGCGTGCCAATGGTCCACACTCCAGTGGCCGCATTATAGATGCCTTGTGACGCGGTGCTGCCAGTGAATGTGACGCCTGGTGGCAGTTGGTCGACAAGCGAAACGCCAGTTGCTTGAGCGGCTCCGTTGTTGGTGACCGCAATTTGGAACGTGACCGAGTCTCCCTCCGACGGTGTCGGATTACCAGAGATCAGTGTCTTCTCGGTCACTAGATCAGCAAGGTTCTCGACAACGAGGGATTCGTCTAGGTCATCGCCAGCAGTCGTCGGATCAGGTTGATCGCCAGAGGCTGCCGTTGTGATGTTGGTCAGTGTGTTACCACCTTGGCCTACATCAACGGTGCCTGTCAATTCAATGGTGGCAACAGTTCCTTCGGCGAGTGTGCCGATGTCCCACAACCCGGTTGCGGAATTGTAGGTGCCTTGTGACACAGCGCTGCCGGTGAAGGAAAGGCCTGCTGGCAATTGATCGGTCAGTGAGACACCTGTCGCCCGAGCCGTTCCGTTATTGGTGACCGTAATCAAGAAGGTCACCGAATCGCCTTCTTCCGGTGTTGCATCGCCGGAAAGCAATGATTTCTCGGTGACTAAATCAGCCAAACTTTCCACAACAAACGCCGCTCCTAGGTCATCTCCAGCAGTTGTCGGATCCGGTTGATCGCCGGTGGCTGCGGTCGCAACGTTAGTGATGGTGTTACCACCTTGACCCACGTCCACCGTACCGGTCAGCTCGATGGTTGCGACGCCACCTTCGTTAAGCGTTCCAACGGTCCACAGTCCGGTCGCCGAATTGTAAGATCCTTGCGAGACAGCGCTGCCTGTGAAGGTAAGCCCTGCCGGTAATTGATCGGTCAGTGATACGCCGGTGGCCTGCGCCGCACCGTTATTGGTGACCGTGATCAAGAAGGTCACCGAATCGCCCTCGGCGGGTGTTGAATCGGCAGAGAGCAGCGCCTTTTCAGTAACCAGATCAGCGTTGGCGTCAACAACGATGGATTCATCCAGATCATCGCCACCGGTGGTTGGATCCGGTTGATCGCCGGTGGCAGGTGTGGTGATATTGGTAATCGTGTTACCACCCTGTCCCACATCGACGGTACCTTCGATCGTCAACGTAGCCGTTTCGCCAATGTTGAGCGTTCCAACGTCGAAGAAACCAGTGGCCGCATCATAAGTACCTTGGCTCACGACGCCGTTACCAGCGGTGGCTGTCAAACCTGCCGGCAGCAAGTCCGTCAGTGAGACGCCAGTGGCTTGAGCCTCGCCATTGTTGGTGACTTCAATCACGAAGGTGACCACGTCGCCTTCGAGCGGAACTGAGTTTCCACTGGCAAGCGTTTTGACGGTAACCAAATCCGCGTTGGCATCAACAACGATGGATTCATCCAGATCATCGCCGCCGGTGGTTGGATCAGGTTGATCGCCTGTTGCGGCAGTGGTGACATTAGTGATTGCGTTGCCGCCTTGTCCCACATCGACGGTACCTTCGATCGTCAAAGTAGCTGTTTCGCCAATGTTGAGCGTTCCAACGTCGAACAAACCAGTGGCCGCGTCGTAAGTTCCTTGGGTAACGACGCCATTTCCAGCGGTGGCCGTCAGGCCTGCCGGTAGCAAGTCCGTCAGTGACACACCGGTTGCCTGAGCCGTGCCGTTATTGGTGACTTCAATTTCGAAGGTGACCACGTCGCCCTCCAGCGGATTCGGATTCCCGCTGACAAGCGATTTAACAGTGACCAAATCGGCGTTTGCATCAACGACGAAGGATTCATCCAGATCATCACCGGCGGTGGTTGGGTCGTCTTGATCGCCCGTCGCCGCAGTGGTGATGTTGGTGATCGTGTTACCACCTTG
>CALHPU010000061.1 GCA_938036435.1 uncultured Pirellulaceae bacterium
CACGCAAGCGCCCCATGGTCGGGCGTTCAAGGTTCGCGCTAGGTAGAACGCTCCTATTGCCGCCAGTAGCACATGCATCGCCAAATAGATTCCGTAGCGCGAGGGGAAGCTGAGGAATCTTAGATGGAAAACCAGTTTGCCGGGATACAGCATGCTGGAGGTGCCATCGGCCAATAGCGGAAACCCAAGATCGTCAAACGGCATCCACAGCGGAAAGTTGCCAGCGGCGATTTCTTGGTCGATCCACTGGAACATCGGGTAGTAGAGATAGCTGCTATCGCGATAGCCAGCGATTTCTTGCCCGGCCATCATCGGCCAAAAGAAAAACAGCCACAGAACTAGAATCACCAGCAGTGGCAATAATGACGAGCGAGAGTGGACTGTGCCAAGCATGGGCGCGTCAGATAAAAGGATAGGTGACCAGCCACCGGCTTACCGGCGGTAAATCTTTTGGGAGATACGCGGAGATACGGGGAGAAATTCAGTGCACGGGTAAATCGGCTGTTCCGTCTCGAAAAAGCGAAAAGACGCAAGCCTTGCGGTGCGTGTTTTAACGGACCGCTTGCGCCGCTACGATTTGCCCTGAAGTGACGTCCTTTCGGTTTGATCGATGCCTGTTTCATTTGTTAAAGGCCATTGACCACAAAAGCTTCTGATATATTAGCAGAGAGAAAGTAGTTAGCGAAAGTCATCTTGTCGGCTAAAGCATTTGGGCTAATCTGATAACGCGTCGCTGGTGGCTCCGACAATATCGTGGCGATCTTCGAAAAAGACTAGCTTTCGGTTCACAAAACGCATCAGCTGAGAAACAGGTTTGGGCTTTTTTAGTGGCTGGCCAATAGGATGGATGTTGGTCTCACCAAGAATAATCACTTCATCGTGGTTCGTGAAATATTGGTAGGTTTCGTCGAATTCTTCTTCCGTGTGAATTTCCATTGTCCGAAAGAAGATGTCAATCGCTTCTCGGAAGCCCTCCAAACCATGATAAACGCCTGCGAACGGAACTTCTGTACCGCGA
Organism: uncultured Pirellulaceae bacterium; assembly: GCA_938036435.1. Lineage (GTDB taxonomy): Bacteria > Planctomycetota > Planctomycetia > Pirellulales > Pirellulaceae > Mariniblastus. Next base: position 1,019 of record CALHPU010000061.1, read on the forward strand.
CCATGAATGTGAAAGACGACGTCGTCGTCGATGAAATGTTTCACTCGTTCAAACATCTCGGTCTGAAGATGATGAAGCGCATAGTGAAATGATCGCGCCAGTGCCTCGGGGGAGCCAATCAAGTCCTCAGGGAAAACGGTTTCGGTTTCGGTGCTGAGCGTTTGAGCGAGTACCTCTAACGTGGCAAGTGTAAGTTGGCCGCCAGCCTCTGCCTTGGAAATCAGTCTCTCACTGTAGCCCGCGTTTCTGGCGAGTTGTCGTTGTGACCAGTTGCGTGCCTTTCGTTTGGATCTAAGGTGCTGGCCGTCGCACTGATAGGATCGCCTCGATTCCTTTTTTGTCCAAGACATTTCTAATCGCCTAATTGCTTGCCATTCTAGTTGTTTGATCAGCTAGAAAATCGTGATTTCCACCTAGCTCAGTGAAGCAGAAGAACTTTGTTGACTGCCGTTGGGAGTCAGTCGGACGGGCATTGCAAGATAAGTTCTCCGCTCTCTTGAGGAACTGGCGCAGAGGGAGAAGTTGTCACACGCGCGGAGTAAATTGTGTGAGTGGCCAAACGTTGGGAACAGTAGTCCACAAAAGTATGAAGCTTGCCGCGCTTAAAACGAAAACGTTGAGTGATTGGAATCGGTTGAGGCAATGGGGCGCCCGTTGGATGAATCCAAGAAGTGCCCCACACAGCAACCTCTAACCCACGTGTGACGTGCTTGTAATAAGTCTTGTGTTCAGGTCCATTGGGAACCTCCGTCATGCTAAAGAAATCGTCGGCAGCAGCGGAGAAATCGCCGAGGCCTCGATAGCGTCCAACAAAGGGAAGGTACCGGTGATCCCCCAAGATGTGGAAGACCGTATCGGGATGTACAAAGTTCTTGATGGCGTCAGTCAGGCACCTTTGCTTTGAATACCAAGCGTCGGTAAACACGCGCGCCAAGCTCTCGTGACAGGTGACCAAATCTTCAGGGTAGATGGTTGCGTCGTCCGAGGACAACGCAGTGGCCAGTTCATCGATGGTTGCAACGGAGACATTTTTTCCCGCCTCGGCCTTTCTGATAAGCCGCTCGCTATAACCCACTCTGTCGGCCAACTGTTTCTGTGTCCAGTTGCGTTGGTCTCTGTAAAACTTCAAGAAGCTCGTGTTGCACGGGTAAGAACGTGGCAAATCCGTTCTGGTCCAAGCCATACTTTATCCTCTAAAGTCTAAATGCGATTACTCATTTCAATACATTGATGCCGCTCCTGCCGTTAACAGGAAGTTCGCTACTAGGGGTAGTAGCAAATGCAGGAAGGTATGCAGGGAAGTAATGATCTAGACGAAAGGACTCCACCATTGGCAACACTTAGCAGTGATGGCGTAGTTTCTTACATCTTTGAGGGGGCGTCTGAAGAGAATCGAACTATAGCCTAAAGCAATCCTCCATTCACTGGACGATTGGGCTTTTTTCTGGACAGGTGTTTTCCTTGCTGAAGTCAGTCAGATTAAATCAACGCCAGTTGTATGCCCAAGACCCGTGAGTTTCCGTGCAAATAGCCTACCGAGAGCTTGCCTGCCGTTTTTTAACGTTGCCTTAATTGACCTGTTTCGTTCCGGTTTCGTTCTGCTTTTGTTTCCGTTAAACGCCCAGTTCTTGGCGAGTTGCATGTCGTGCAAATTGGAAAGCTCTTTTCGAAATGCTCTTTTCGAAATGCTCCTTTCGAAATGCTCCTTTCGAAATGCTCCTTTCGGAAAGCTTCAACAGGATGGATGGCTAAACGAAAATCCGCGATCGCACAGCGTTGAAGGAGCTTGGCAATTGGGTTCACTTGGTCCCCTGCTTCGTAGCCTACCTATGGCATGGGTTGGCGGTAAAAACGGCTTCGTTCCTCCAACGTGCGGCTGGACGTTTTACGATTGGATCAATAGGTAAAAAAGTGCATCTGGTTTCACCAGAGACAACAAGTCATTGAGGCTAAGTGCCGGTGTCGTGCAATAGCCTATGGACGAAAAGGCACAGCGGTTTACCTCGATTAAAACCGGTTTCATTTCAAAAAGTTAACTGCAGCGAGATGTTAAACTTGTCTTTTGTTGCTTTCTTGAAGTAAGGCTCGTCCACTTGGCGATCCGCTTTTTGTGGTTTTGGCGACTGGACGTTTGCGAGCGGACTGTCTCGTTGGGTGGAAAGGAAATGATTATGAAACTGTTGCAAGTTGAGAAATTGCTTTTATTTTGAGACGCTACTAAACAGCTCATGCCCAGCGTAAAGGGTTGTATGCAGGGGTTGTTAGTTAACGTTCGTTGTGGTTTTCCGCCTGAACGAGCAGGTCTGAGAGATGTCGAATCTTTCAGTCGGACAAACTGTCGTTTGTTTTGTTGGTTGAAAAAAGTACTACTTCCTTGGAGTTTAGCTCAATGTTTCGTCGCAATAATCGATCTTTCTTTCCGTCCGCTTCACGCATTGCTCGTCGTGCATCTAAGGCAATCTTGCGAGCCAATCGGCGTGATGAAAGATTTATGCAGCGTTATCGTGAGCGGCAGCAGCAGTTTGCTCGTTACAAGCGTGCGTACGGCTTTCTGCCTTTGAATCTTCGAAGCTTCCGAGCCATGTGGTTCGCCTTCACGACCATGGTGGCAGGCTTGTTTCAGGCAAAACAGCCGAGCTTAATTCACGCGAACCGTGACGGAATGCTGGGTAAGGGGCCAAAACGGAGAAAGCGACGTCGAAGCAAGTCGAATTCACGGAACCTGAAAAGCGTTGATTCGGGAAAGACGTACGAAAGCCTTGAGCCGCGGCAAATGTTGGCGGCTGATATCGTCAGCATCTCATCCGACACTGGCATGAGCGCTGCAGACTTTGTGACCAACGATCCTGTTGTCACTTTAGAAGGGACAGGCGTTACTGGCGTTTTGGTTAGCATTGATCGTGACGGAACAAATGTTGGAGCTGCCACTCCTGGTTTTTCTGGAAATTGGACTTTTGCTGGAGGGGCGTTGGCCGAAGGTACGTACTCCTTCACTGCAGATGATTCTCCGAGCGCTCCAGTTGACGACACTCAAACCGTCGTCGTGGATCTTACAGGTCCAAATGCAGCAATTACCGGTATCCCAGCGGTGATCGGTATCGGGCAGACGCTAAATCTATCGGACGCATCAGTAGACCCCAGTTTAGCTGACTCATCGGCAGGTAGCGGGTTAGACAGTTCGCTCTCGAGCTGGAGTCTTACTGCTACTCCGGCAGGTTTCACTGGCACTACATCTGGAACTGGTGGCAGTTTCAGTTTTGACGCCGATTTACCAGGTAGCTACACCATTGAGCTAACATCCACAGACGTTGCAGGAAATGTTTCGGCAGTGGCAAGTGAGTCGTTTGTCGTTACCAACAACGATCCGACGATCACTCCCGGCGTTGCACCGGCAGGTCTGCTAGAGACGAATTCCGGGTTGATGACCTCAGGGACACTGGTCGTTGAAGACATTGACATGCCGCAAACAGTCTCAGTGTCCGTAACTGCCGTGAGTACATCTGGGCCTACAGGTTCCCTGACGAACGCGCAGTTTCTTGGCATGATTACGATGCCAACTGCAATGACAAATGTGATTGATGATGCATCAACGACAGGAGTGATTAACTGGGCATTTGATAGTGGCACAGAGGCATTTGATTTCCTCGATGCAGGTGATTCGCTGGCGTTGGATTACACCTTCACAGTGGAAGACAGTGAAGGCGGGATGGGCACGCATGATTTAACAATCACGATCACAGGGACGGATGACGCCGCTGTGGTAGCTGGTGTTATCACAGGTGGGGTCACTGAAGGTGACATTGGTGACGCTGCTGTGACTGCAACGGGCGCGATCACGATCTCCGATGTCGACGACGATGATTCACCCAGCTTCGCG
>CALHPU010000062.1 GCA_938036435.1 uncultured Pirellulaceae bacterium
GAACTCATCGCCCGCAAGGCATTGCGTAACTAACATCGGTAATTCATCCGCCATTGTCTTCTCCCGATATGGTCTACTTATTGGTACTCCATTGAGACTCAAAGAGTTTGAGCTAGAACGGAAAATACTCAAAAGAAAGACGATATTTCGCTGAGAGTGGACATTTATTGACAAATAATCCCGCAAAAACAAGCATTCACTTACAAAAAACAGCCAACCCCCAAAAGGGATTGGCCGTTGTGTCAGGGCAACTCATATCGAACAATTGAATTTGATCTGCCATTGTCGCGACAGAAAACAGTACGCTTGCGTCCTAGCGTCTGTTAAAAAATTGCTTCAGAACGTCACCGGCAGCATTGGTCGAATCAGCATGTTCGCTTTTAGGGATAGGAGGTAGTTTACCCACGCCGTCCTTCCGCTCGTTAGTGGCCGATTCATCGACGGTTTCCGTTTCCTCTTCAGTTGAATCGCTGCCCTTCATGAGAAACTCTTGAGTCTCAGCGTTGCTCAACTGTACCGTATCCTGAGGGTTGAAGTCCTCGTCATCATCAAACGGCGAAGCGTCGTCATCATCCGATAACCAGTCGGTGATGCTGTCTTCCAAGGAACCAGTCTTCTTCGATTCTACCGTACGAGAGGCTGCTTCTACTGCGTTTTTGACCTTATCTTTTTTGATGCTGGCTTTGGCAACATCCATTACGATTTCGAACTGAAGTCTGCCAACGCGAACGCGATCGCCCGACCGAGCCACGTGCTCGGCCTTGAGTTGTTCCCCGTTAACAAACGTTCCATTGCGACTTCCCATGTCAGCAATGATCACATTTCCGTCAGCGACCTTAATAGAACAGTGCCGACGGCTGACCAAATCACTTGATGGTTTCAAGTGTGCCGTATCTCCACGACCAATAACGAACTCTGGCACTGAAATCTTAATTTCACGGCCGTCGTTCTTCCCACCGATGATCTTTAAAAAAACCTGCATCCCCAAGTTTCCTCCAATTAACAAACGACTTCGACCTCTGTTGGCTTGCTCAAAAGGGTCTCAATTTCTAACGAGACAAGCAAGTTCGACGTCTACTACTTACAACAATTATGATCGGCAAACCCTAAGAGTCAAATAGATGGCTTTAGGAACGATTGAACGAATTAATCCAACGTAAGCGGTTTGTCAGATGCTAACACAGTCATCGCAGGAGACAATCCCAAATTGGGTTGCATTCTCCGCCGTTAATTCTGTTCTTAACTCCCACGTAATCCAAACAGACTGCGTTACCCAATCCCCATGACTCCTATAGCCCGTATTCTTGTGACAAATCGTTTCAAGCCACACAACTTAAGTGACGGTGATCTCAACTTATTTTTTCTCCAACCAACGGAGATTTCCAAAGGTCTCCTCGGTAATTTTTTTTGCCATTTTTATCTGCTCGAAAGTCAGCTTGGCCGGTTTGAACGCCGCTAAGAGCGTTTGTGACAATCTTTGAATAAGCTCGTCAGTCAAGTCCGCCTCGTCTAATTTGATACTGCTCAAGTCCTCAATGCCAGGCAACTCTTGAGCAACCGTCGACTTTCGCAACAGCAGTGACGTATGTTGCAAAATCGCGTTCTTTGCCCGTCGCTGAGCGCTTCCCCCCACCTTTTGGCCGTCCAAAATAATGTCACCATCAGTCCTCCTCTGAAAACAAAGGAATGATTTCGGCAAGCGATTCCCAGAATTGCCTGTCTCCGTGCGGGTAATGCCGCCTCGGTCCAATGACGTTTTCTCATACAGGCCTGCTTCCACGCCAAATTTTTGCAAAGCCTCCAGAATGCACCCGTGGACGCTACGATACAGATCGTTGTTCTTTTTTGACCAACGATTTTTGCTGGGAAATGTCAACGAGAAAGTCAGCTCCTGATCGTGAACGATTGCGCCGCCACCGGATGCTCGCCGCACAACGGGACAGCCAATACTTCCCGGATGCTCGTGGCGATCGGCAAGCTTTTGAAAATAGCCCAACGAGAGCGTAGGCGTTTGCCAACGATAAAATCGCAGCGTCACCTGACCGGTCCGCTCAGCAGCCAGCAACAAAGCTTGGTCAACCGCCATATTCCAGGCACCACGCTCGGGCGGATCCAGAATCAAATTGGCCGTCTCAACGATGTCGATCAAATTCTTATCCGGGACTTGGGCTTCGTAGTTTTCGTTTGTTGCAATCATTGGGCACTGACCCGCTTCTCCTTTGAACGCCTGCCCTCAAACAAATCGCGGTCACTTCAAATCTGCGAGTCGACGTTCCTGATCTTCGTATTCCGACATGGGAGGACATGAGCAAACGAAATTTCGGTCGCCATAAACGTCATCGATCCGATTGACAGCTGGCCAGAACTTACCGCCGCCAGTATTTCTTTGCTCTGGCAGAACTGCTTCCTGACGACCGTACGGCCTTTTCCATTGCACATCCACCAGATCGGCAAGCGTATGGGGAGCGCGACGCGGCAGGCTGTCCTCTACAGGAACATGCCCATCCTCTACCGCGCGAATTTCCCCGCGGATTTGAAGCATCGCATCGCAAAACCGATCCAACTCCGCACGTGACTCGCTTTCGGTTGGCTCGATCATCATCGTTCCGGGCACCGGCCAGCTCATCGTGGGCGCGTGGAACCCGTAATCCATCAGCCGTTTGGCGATATCGACTTCGCTAATGCCACTTGCTTCCTTAATCGGTCGAATGTCGATGATACACTCGTGTGCCACGCGGTCGTTCTGCCCGGTATACAAAACGTCGTATGCCCCCTTCAAGCGTGCGGCGACGTAATTTGCGTTGAGGATCGCTACTTCCGTCGCACGTCGCAATCCGCGCCCGCCCATCATGTTGATGTAGGCCCACGAAATTGGCAATATAGAAGCACTTCCCAGCGCGGCAGCGGACACTGCATGGCGGCCTTGCCCTTCTTCGTTTCCACCTTCATCACCTTGTCTATCCTCGTCCAACACGTGCCCCGGCAAGAATGGAGCCAGATGACGCTTCACTCCGATGGGCCCCATCCCCGGCCCTCCACCACCGTGCGGAATGCAAAACGTCTTATGCAAGTTCAAATGCGAAACGTCCGACCCTAGATCTCCCGGAGCAACCAGTCCCACCAATGCATTCATGTTCGCACCATCCATGTAAACTTGCCCGCCACGGTCATGAACGATTTGACATGCCTCGCGCACCGTCTGCTCAAATACGCCATGCGTGCTTGGGTAAGTAATCATCAAACTCGACAAAGCCTCCGCGTGTAGATCGGCTTTCTCTTGCAAATCTTGGAGATCGATGTTCCCAGAATCATCCGTCTTCACGACCACAACGTCCAATCCCATCATCGTTGCACTGGCTGGATTGGTGCCATGTGCCGAACTGGGGATCAAGCACACCTTTCGATGGCCTTGCCCCAGACTTTCGTGGTATCGCACAATCGCCAACAACCCCGCGTACTCTCCCTGAGCACCCGAGTTCGGCTGCATTGAAATCGCGTCGTAACCTGTGACCTCCACCAGCCAGCGTCCCAATTCATCTACCATCTCTCGATAACCAACCGTTTGCGAGTTCGGAGCAAACGGATGCACCTTGGAAAACTCTGGCCAGCTGACGGGCATCATCTCGGTGGTCGCGTTGAGTTTCATCGTGCACGACCCAAGCGGAATCATTCCGTGGGTCAAAGAAAAATCTTTGTTCTCCAGCCGCTTGAGAAATCGCAACATCTCCGTCTCGCTTCGATGAGCATGAAAGATGCTGTGCGTCAAAAATTGAGATTGCCGCACAAGCTCATCAGGAATGCTGACAGCCTCTAAATCGAGTGCATTGAATTGGATTTCACGATCTTCTTCGCCAAGCTCAACAGGGTCACCGTCGTTACCGAGAAACACGTCCAGCACCACAAAAAGGTCGTCCAAAGTTTTCGTTTCATCGAAACTGATGCCAATCTGATCTTCCCCGACGATGCGGAAATTGACTCCTACCGAGTGTCCTTGTGCAATGATCTGATCGCGCTTGTCCGCCGAAGGTAGCTTTACCAATAAGGTATCAAACACATTTTCGTGCACGATCTCAAAACCTTGCTGCTTCAACCCAGCACGGACCATTTCGGTCAGCACGTGGACGCGCTGTGCAATCGTTTTGAGCCCCTCCGGGCCGTGATAAATCGCATACATGGCCGCCATATTGGCCAGCAACGCTTGAGCCGTACAAATGTTGGACGTTGCTTTGTCGCGGCGGATATGCTGTTCGCGCGTCTGCATCGCCATCCGCAGTGCGGTCTTGCCGCTGCTGTCTTTTGAGACGCCAATGATTCGACCGGGGGCCGCTCTTTTGAATTTGTCACGCGTCGCAAAAAACGCCGCATGCGGACCGCCAAACCCCAGCGGCACGCCAAACCGCTGAGCACTTCCCAGCACCACGTCTGCGCCCATTTCGCCCGGAGGCTTCAATAAAGTCAACGCCAACAAATCAGCTGCCACCGCAACCAAAGCACCAGCAGCTTGTGCCGCCTCGATCGCCGGCTGGATGTCACGAACTTGACCTGTCGATCCCGGATACTGAAGCAACGCACCAAAACAATCGGTTTCTGCCAGTTGCTCCAACGGCCCAACGACAATCTCGAATCCTTGGTGCTTTCCGCGCGTGCGAATGACGTCCAACGACTGAGGGTGAACATCATCGGCAACGAAGAAAACTTGACTCTTGGACTTCTTGTTGGATCGTCGACACAACGTCATCGCTTCAGCAGCGGCGGTGGCCTCATCGAGCAATGACGCGTTGGCGAATTCCATTGCTGTTAAATCCATCACCATCTGTTGAAATGCCAGCAACGTCTCCAAACGCCCTTGTGCAATCTCGGCCTGATAAGGCGTATACGCTGTGTACCAACCCGGATTCTCAAGCACATTGCGAGCGATCACAGCAGGCACATGTGTGCCATAATAGCCTGTACCAATGAATGAATTTGCGACCGTGATATTTCCTGCGTACTCCCGCAACCGCTCCAGCGTGGAAGTCTCAGACTCAGGTTCCGGCAAGTCAAACTCACCTTTGAACAGGAGCTCTTCGGGAATCGTTGACTCCATCAGCGCATCGAGCGAATCGGCTCCAACGACTTCCAGCATTCCCTGAATTTCGTCTTCGCCGGGACCAATGTGTCGCCGAATGAATGCGTCTTGTTGCAGCAACTGGCCAATGGAAGCCATTTGGTCGTCGCATTGTTGGTGAGCTTTTGAAGTATTTTCGGTCATCGGTTCGTTCATAGTTTCGTCGATTGCGTTAGCTGCATTGAGATTCGTAAGCACTGTATTCCAACAGCTTTGCCAGCCCCTGATCATCGGTAAGCTTCACTTTGATGATCCACCCGGCTCCATAAGGATCAGAGTTCAAGACTTCCAAATTGTCTGGCAGTGTCGCATTGATTTCGACAACTTCCCCATCGACAGGGCTGAACAGATCACTGGTCGCCTTGACCGATTCAACCTCACCAAACGACTGCTCGCGTTCGACGGTCGCTCCAACTTCCGGCAATTCCATGTAAACAACATCGCTGAGGGCTTCGACGGCGTGAGCCGAAATACCGATGGTGCCAATTTTTTCACCATCAACGTCAGTCACATGAATCCACTCGTGAGATTCGGCAAAAAGTAATTCTTCAGGTTTCACTTGAGACTCCATTTCAAAAGGTGTTCTGTTTTGAGATCAATAAATTTAGTGGTGGTGCTTAGCTCTTCGGGCGTTGATAAAACGGTAACGCCACGACCGTCGCCGCATGGGTTTTACCGCGAATATCGACTTCAACTTTCGTCCCAACCGTTGAAAACTCTGGGGACAGATAGGCCATCGCGATTGGTTTTTCGAGTGTCGGTGACAACGTGCCACTGGTCAGTTCGCCAATGTGCATTTGGTCAACGAGCACAGGACAGCCCTCTCTAGCCGGACGGCGACCTTCGAGTTCGAGCCCGACTCTGACAGGATCCGTTGCTGCCTCTTTCGATTTTGCGATAGCGAGGTCGCCGCAAAAAGTACGTCCCTTGGTATTGATGGCAAAGTTCAATCCTGTCGATGCAGCATTGATCTGCTCGGAAAGTTCATGTCCGTACAGCGGCATGCCTGCTTCTAACCGAAGCGTATCACGTGCCGCCAGACCCGATACTCCGCCACCTACAGCCTGCGCTTCTTCGGCGATCTTGCTCCACAGACTTTCGGCAACCGAAGCATTTAGGATCAACTCACAACCATCCTCGCCCGTATACCCTGTGCGCGAAACAATCGCCCATTGATCGTCTATCTTCGCGACCGCTCCTGTGTAGTAAGCCAACGACTCAGGATCCAGCGTGGCCATTGAGGCAATGATTCCGTTAGCCTTGGGCCCCTGAACGGCAATCATCGCAGATTCTTCCGTCCGATCATCCAGTCGAATGCCTGAGCCATCTGGGATGTGCGATCGAAACCAATTGGCCAATTTCTCGCGGTTGCCTGCGTTGACGACCACCATGTAGAACGACTTTCCATCGGCTTCGGTCGGCGGGAAAGTATCGGCGTCCTCGGGATGACAATCCAAGTGATAGACCAATACGTCGTCGAGAATCATTCCGTCTTCATTGGTCACCAAGGAGTAACGAATTTTCCCGGCGTCAACGCCAGCAATCCGCCTCGTCATTAGGCCATCGATCCATTGACCGACGTTTGTACCGTAAAAAAAGAAACGCCCCATATGAGAGACATCAAAGACACCGACAGAATTGCGTGTCTGGTGATGTTCCTGAATCACGCTTTGGTATTGCACGGGCATTGACCAACCCGCAAAATCTACCATTCGCCCGCCGTTGTTCTCATGCCAGTCCGATAGCGGAGTATGTGTTATCGCGGTCTTGTCGGTAGGCATAAGTTTTTCCGTTGTCGCAGTAGACTCTGAAGTTACTCTCGATTTTCTTCAAGCAAAAAGGCGCACAGAATCTGCGGACAGACCGCTGCTGCGGCCAGTGGTGACTCAGTAAGGATGTTAAAGAACTGCTTAAAATTCTACCGGTATACTGTCTAAAATCTAGCGCCTTTCCAGCGACTTTGATCAGTAACTTGGCAATTATTCGTCCCTGCCAGAAGCGGTCGCGGCAACAACTGCCTCAGACAGATTATCAACGACTAAACTTTATTCTTCCGATGTGATGTACTGTCGATTGGTGATCACAATCATACCAGCGATTAACGCCACGATTGTCATCAGCAAAATGCAGTTTATATGCATCCACGTCGGCCACGCAGGACCGAATTGAAACCGGTACTCCTCTTTTGAGTACGGCACAAACCAATCCAACCACTTGATTCCGATCTCACGCAAGTGGTAGCTCATCGTGATCTTGCAGACCACCGCCGGCAAACCAGCCAGAATTCCCTCAACGCCGATGAGGAAACCCGCGCCGACCAACATTGCGCGTTTAATGAAGATGGTCCCGATCAGCGAAAATATCGCTCCATAGACAATGCAAGCCAATCCATAGACAGCCGCCAAACAGCCCAAGGTATACAGCGGATCTTCCAAGCCGCCATAGCGATCGACCACCACCACGCATCCGGTCAGAGAGACTAACGCTGTGACGAAAGATACGACCACGGCCACGAGGTACTTGCCCAAAAAACAACCGATCCTACCGCCGGGCCGTACCACCAAGAAATGCCACGTCTTTCCCTCGAGTTCACTGTGAACGTTGGGCGTCGCCCACAACAATAGCATCAGCAAACAAACCAGCGCGACCAAAAACACGAGGGCAAACAGCATGTATTGCCCCACGTCAGGAGAAACGATTGGTCCGCGCGTAAGTGTAATCTGCCCAACGACGCCTAACATTACCGGTGGAAACATCGCGAGCCCAATCGCAACGATCAATCGATGAACGCTAAACGATCTTCGGACGTCAAACACAAACGTGGCTAGGGCACTGTTGATCCAGTTCGTCATAGTGTCTTCCCCGCCAGAAGCTCGCCGCGTTGAATTTTCATCAATGTAGAAAACAGAGACTTAAGCGATTGGTCATTGGATTCGACACCCTCGATTGAGATACCTGCGTCTAGCGCCGCGCGAGGAAGTTGATTCACAACTTCCGCCAACACCATCGTCTCAACTTCGAGACGATCTTCGCCGACAAATCGCATGCACCTAACGACGGACAAGTCTGCAAGGATCGACGCTAACTTTTTCGAATCGCTGGATTTGATCGTTAAAACACTTGGCGAATTGGCAAGAATCCGCCGCATCTCATCAGGCGCTCCCGATGCCAGTAAACGCCCACTGTAGATTAAAAGAAACGAGGGATTGACCGCCTCTAACTCATGCAAAATGTGACTGGCCAACACTAAACTGCGGCCTTCGCCAGCCCATTTCTTTAACAACGCCGTCATCTCAAACCGACCGACCGGATCCAGACCGTTGAATGGCTCGTCCAAAATCAATAGCTCCGGGTCGTGCGCAATCGCCTGAGCCAGCTTAGCGCGCTGACGCATCCCCAACGAGTATTCCGTCATCGGCTGGTTTAACACATGACCAAGACCAACCAACTCTAATGCCTGTTTACCACGCGTAAGTGCGTCGGCACGTGTGAAGCCGTGCATCTGAACCAAATAACTGACCCATTCCAAACTGCTGACATTCGGGTACGAGAACTCCAACGCTGGACAAAGGCCCACTCGCCGCAAAAGTTTGCTTCGCCGCCACGGGTTCTTCCCGAAGAGCCTGACCGTTCCGAGTGTCGGTTTAATCTGACCAAGGATCATGTTGATCAAGGTCGTTTTTCCCGAACCATTTGGTCCCAGCAACCCATACACACCTTGATCAAGCGACAAGCTTATGTCGTTAACTCCGATCACCGTTTTGTACAGACGCGAGACGCCGTCGAGTTCAATCATGTCAGACCCTCATCGGCGATGAAATTTGACGATAAATCACCACCAGCGAAAACACCGTGATCAACAACAGCACCAGCATTCCGGGCCAAGCATCCGAGAAAGGCGAGAATCCAAACACCCATCCTTGAACTTCTCCAATATTATTGAACAAGGACAACAACCCCCAGAGCTTAACTGACGGTTCTTCCATGAGGCTCATATCAAATGGCATCGCTCTACCGTTGCGAAAAGCGTAGCCAAAAACGACCGCCAACCATGCCGCATGGCCGATGGCAAAAAATGCGAACCATGAAAAACTGGCGAATCGGCTTTCCTGCGTCAAAGAAGAAAACATCAGCGCTACCGAAACCGTCGGCACGGTCAACACAACTGTCCCAACAATAATTCGCAGCGGGACATCCCAAGTACTCGTGACCACTGACAGATCGGGCGACATCAATACGCCAAATAAATAAAGCCCAATCGCGGGCAACGTCGTCACCAACGCGATGAAAGTCGCCGGAATAAAAAACTTGCCCAGTATATACTCGGTCTTACTGATCGGCCGCGAGAAGTACAGCAAAAACGCGCGTGATCGAATATCCCGCGAGATCAACGAAGGTGTTATCGCTCCCACCAAAAACAAAATCATCAATCCCTGAGGGTAGCGGAAAAACGACATCATCAACCAACACCAAACCCGATTGCGAGAAGAGCTTTCGTCACCCTCCAAAAGATTATCTGCCAGCTGATTAACTTGAGGGATGCGTTTGAATTGTTGTTTTAGCAAGGCAGCGACGGCGATTCGATTCGGTCCAGACTTCGCAGCACGCAGCCGATCCCGATCTTCGGAGGACATCTTATTGGCTACAGAATTTATTTGATTCTGTAGACTCGGCGGCAGCAAATCTACTTTCCCCTCCATCGCTTGACCGACAAAAAAGAAGCCAACCCCCCAGTACAAAACAGGCAACCAAGCCGCAAACAGCATCCGTTTGACCAACGCAGATTTCTGAGCCAACGAAATCCCCGATGCGGAGATACACCACCAGCGCGTCAGGGCGCTTGTTAGTTTTGCTTTCCATGGGCGATAGCCCAAATGATTAACGGGCATCGGCGGCCTCCGGCGACGGGGTGTTTGCTTCGATAACCGTCTTCATAAAAATGCTCTCAAGAGAATTCATCGCTGGCTTGAGCGCGAGAATCATCGTCGAAGAAGCATCCGCTACTCGCCAAAGCTCACTCGTTAGCGTCTCCAAAGACTCTCCGGTGACTTCGATGTTTCCATTATCAAGCGTGGAAACTTCTAGCGACCTTTCCTCCAACCGTTTCATAAAGCCGCCTGTGACCCGGTCAACGCTAATTTCTACCGTGGGCACCTGAATCCGATTTAGTTCAGCCAGCGAATTGTTCAGGCGAACTTGACCGTTGGACAAAATAACGACTTGATCGCACACAGATTGCACGTCGGGAAGAATATGAGTCGACAGCAATGCGGATTTCCCTGCTTCGACGCAGAGCACGCTGATACGCTGTAAGAGGGCCTCGCGTTCTTCAGGATCTAGCCCAGATGTAGGTTCGTCAAGAATCAAGAACTTGGGGTCATGAACGATCGCCGCCGCAAATTTGACTTTCTGCCGCATGCCGGTTGAATAAGTCTCAATAGCCCGATAACGTTCTTGTTTCATGTCACAGAAATCCAAAATTTCGTGACTCCTGCGCATGCCTTCAACCTTTGGCAATCCTGAAAGACTGGCGGCGAAATGAACAACCTCCACGCCAGTCATGCCGGGAATGTAGCAATCGTCCTCCGGCATATACCCAATATCGTTGCGAATTTTCTTTCCATCAACCGCTAAGCGATGCCCGAGAACGGTGCCGGTTCCCGATGTGATACTAACCAGACCGAGAATCGCCTTGATTAAAGACGACTTCCCCGCACCGTTGGGTCCAAGCAATCCGGTGATCCCGGGCATGACATCTAGATCAACTCCGTCAAGCGCTCGGTGGTCTCGATAATTTTTGACGAGGCTTCTAAGTGAAATAAGTGGCTGCATTAAACGCTGCTGACTGAGTATCGCCGTCGTAAGATCTATGTCTCGATGTCCTCACCTTCTATCTTCAGTGTAAATCACGCCCTGAAGCTTGGGAACAGGAGTGCACCTTTTCCAAAAGACCGTTTCGCTATTATTAGTACCCGAAAATTGAGCCAATGGTTTCGTTAACTATTTGAACACATACGAAAAAAGGCCTCGTTCAACTATGGCAAAACACAGTCAAACGAAGCCATTGGTCGCGTTTCGTTTTTCGCGATCCAAATCTGTGGCGACATAAAAAATGCGGCTGCCAGCCGCTTACCATCCGATCAACATATTGGACTCAATCGCCTTGCGAGACTGCTCCAAATCTTTGCCTGTCTCGTGCATGTACAGTCGAATCGCATGCACCTTGTCACCCGAAGCTTTCGACAAACAATCGCGTGCTTTGCCACAAGGGTCTCCTTCAGTATTGGTCACTCCCAACACACCTTTGGAAATCACCCAGCTGTCCCTTGGCCGTTTCGTCAGCCGCACGATACTCTCCCCCGGATAGCACTCCTCCGCGTGGGTCGTCGCATTCTGTTCATCATTGGCCCATGTAATGATGATGTGTGAATCTGTTTCAACTTCAAAAAGTGGCATAGCATTCCTCTTCCAGAAAGAACCATAAACAAACGGGTGGTTAGTCGCTCGAAATTCAAATTTGAATAACGACAATCAACGAAGGATCATATGACTACTCGTCAAAAATCCCCCGACAGTTCTTGACTAACACTTTTTATATTGTTGTCGATTGAGAAGCAACTTTCCAGAAGTTTCAACAGATAAATCCGAATCAGACAATGAAGCACTGCGAGTTTAGGCAAAGAAACCAAAGAGTAACGTTTATTGAAATATGTCCCAAAACCCAAGCACTATGCATTTAGGAAACCAACAGAGACGACTCGTAACAAATGTCAATGTCTATATCGTTTCCACTAAACTTCCCCTCGCCGAACAACTAGACAATTAACGACGTTTGCCGGAACCCAAGTAACTTAACCGCCGATCCAAAATTGGCCCCATGTTCAAAATCTTTGAAACAACTCTTGCCATAAGAATAGGTTTTCGCCGTCCCAGCCGTATTCCTCTTCCTCGCACATTAAAGCGTAACGACGCACGCCAGTCCGGTTAGCACCGATGTTGCCAGCCTCGCATGAGATTGGAAATTTGGCTCACTAGCGATCCAAAGCCGTGCGACTTCGACGACCAAAACTAACCTGCCGTTTCAACTAAAGTTGATTCTCCAACGCAAAACCAGATCGCTATTGCTGTTGCGAATCCCCCAGATGCTCCGGCACTCCCAATAGTTCTGGATCTTTCGTGTGGGCACCTTCAATTTCAGGAATCGGACGCCAATCGAGCCAGTGGTCCAAAAGAATCTTCTCACCGCGCGGCACTAGCACGCGTCCATTTAAATCGTAGAGCGACCCCATCCACAATTGAGACGCGCCGTCGATTTTCCCGCGGGCGACGCTGACCTCGAACACGATTCCATAGTGCGGTTTCGGCTTAGACGTTTGCTGCATCAGAAACAACTTGCCATCCTTCTTTCGGTCGGGCCAAGTTTCCGGTTGGCCGATTGGCAATCGCGCCTTCCATACCTGATCGGGTGTCACGCATTCCATTTTGGCAACGGTGCGATCGGCACGTGACGAAACCGAATCGGTGAGTTCAATCAACGACATCACTCGATCGGAAAAAAGTTCTCCGGTCGTATTGGCAGCACGGTGAATCTCAAACTCAACGAACAACGGCCCCGAGACCGCATCGCCCCAAGCCAACCGCCGTCCATCTTCGTCCGCCAACCACAGCTCCATTTTCGCAGTCCGATAAAAGCCGCCGTTGAACAACGCTTCATTGCGTTCGTCGTTGCCTCGAAAATAAATACCACCAAGGCGTTTGGGATGCAAAGGGTAGGGCGGTTGAAGAGGATCATCGCTCGGTAATCCAGTGAACTTAAACAACTCAGCTCTCACCTCATCCACTTCTGCCGCCGCGCGACGGGCTTTCCCGTCATAGTAAATCCACGTTGCCAACAACATGAACACTAACGTCCCAATTATCCAGTTCTTCCACCTCGCCTTTTCGGATGGCATGCGCCGCACAGCTCTAACCACGCTCCACAATGCCAACGCGATAAATCCAGCACACAACCAGAACAGGTTGCGGAATGATACATCCTGCATGCGCGTTGTAAGATCAGCCAAAAAACGCCCCGCTTTTTCGGTCACCGTCTCCGATTGACGCTGGTTGCGTTTCACCGCCAAGCCCCACGGGGCTGCCTGATCAAGCCAACGGCGCACTAGGTCGATCTCCGCCGCAGACAGGGCATCTCCTTTCTCAGGCATGCGGTAGCCGGGTTTTGTGGAAGTAATCCGCCGAAACAGCTCGCTATCGGCCGAACGACTGCCCAGAATATCGCTTCCTGTCTGACCGCCCCGAACAACGGCGGCTCGCCCCGAGTCAAAACGCAGATCGCCCTCCGCCAACGCCGCGCTGTGACAGCGCAAGCAATGTTGCTCCAGCAGCGGCAAGATCTCTTTCTCGAAACTCACCAACGGCAAATTGCCTTGTTCGCCTTGCGCCAAAACTACGTCAGGGCAACAAACGAACATGGGCAACAGAAGAAACGCCCATTTTAAAAACGAACTTCCGTTCACTCGACGCCGTCCTTAACGAAGCGATAGCCCGCATCGCGAATCGTCAGAAAGTGCACGGGTTTGGCTGGATCGGGTTCAAACGTTTTCCTCAACTGGCGGAGAATTTGGTCTGGTGCCCGTGTCGTTACGTGGCCCGGCATCTCCCAAACATCCTCCAATAACTGATGCCGCGAAATTACCTCACCCTCACGCTGCACAAAGTACTTAAGCGCCTTGATTTGCAATTGAGTCATGCGAACAGAACGCTCGCCGATGGCCACTTCATAGGTTTTGAAATTAATCTTTGCATTGGCAAACTCGTAAATTTCAAGCGCTTTGGCGGCAGAGGGTGGGCGGCGATTTTGTTGGCCCAAGAGGTTCTTGATGCGGCTGATCAGTTCTTGCAGCTCAAATGGTTTGACCATGTACTGATTGGCCCCAACATCAAATCCGCGCGTGCGATCCTCTGACAGAGTCCGCGCACTTAGCATCAGGATTGGCATCTCGTAGCCGGATTCTCGTAGCTGTTCACAAATCTCGTAACCACTCATGCCGGGCAGCATGAGGTCTAACACGATCAGATCCACGCTATCAGCAGATTCGACCGCATTGATCGCCTCGATTCCGCTGGTAGCGACGGTAACCTGAAAACCCTCGGCCTCAAGATTAAATTTAATGCCGACAGCAAGATGTTCTTCGTCATCGACGACCAAAATATGGCTCATGTTGATCTACATCAGAAGGAATTGTTAAAGATCTGATTGACTAGAGTGCAATCCCAAACCTGTAGTGGACTTCGCCAGAAGTCCGATTCGCTCTAAGGCCAAAAGGAATTCTGGCGAATCCCACTACGAACAAATAGTGCATTTGGGTTTTGAAACGTCCTTTAAACTTGTACTGCCGAATCCGACTCCAACCGACTCGGTGCACCATTGTCACCATTATTTCGCAATGGCCGCCCCGGTAAACGCACTTCAAAAATGGTTTTAATGTTCGGATCTTCTTCGACCGAGTCGGGATCGATTACGCTCACTTTACCGCCGGCGCGTTTGACCAGCGTGCTGACGATGTGCAATCCCAACCCAGTACCCGGTTTTTCGCGACGAAGTTCTCTTCCCAGCCTTACGAAACGCCCAAAGATCTTTCGCCGCAGTGTTTCTGGAATCCCCTGACCGTTATCCGTAATGCGGCAAGTAACTGTTTCGTTAGAAAGTTTTAACGAAACCGTCACATGAGGCGGCGTTCCGGCATACTTAACGGCATTGTCGATGATGTTCCTGAAGATCATCGCCGCATCCACCAACGGCATGCTGATCAGACACGGCTCGAGATCAAGTTTCACGACATCTTGATCGACTCGATAGCGGAGTGTCACGCTGCGCACGGCTTGACGAATCACTTCAGCAAGGTCCACTGCTGCGACTGACTCGTGCTCGCGCATCTTCTCGGCGTAACCGGCCTCCAACAAGTGCGTGATCAAGTTATCCAATCGCTCGACATCATCCATCATAAATCTGAGAAACCGAGCCTGTTCTTCCGGGCTAACATCACGCATGTCAAGCGTTTGCAGATATAGTTTCAACGATGCGATTGGCGACTTTAGCTCGTGAGTCACGCTATCGATGAAATTGGATTGCCGTCGCGTGAGGTTGATCGCTTTGACAGAGAGTGTGAGATAGAAGATCACGCCGGTGAGCAGAATCGCGAAAAACACAGAACCAACCGACAACAGCATCCAAAAGAAACCGGCTTGCTGCGACTGAAACGCATTATAAGCCGTCAGAATCACCCAACCAACGATCAGCGCAACGATCAAAATGATCATTGTCACGCCAAGGGTGATCGGAAATTTTAGTGACCAACGTTCAAACATATTTAATTCGAGTTAAATCGCTCCAGAGATTCAAATTATCAAAGGGATACCCAGCACTGTCCAGCGCTATTGCCGAAGGGCTGCTGGAGAATGAAAGAAAACACTGAATGAGAACTGCAATTGACGCTCCAGTTTGATGAAAAAGGCACCTTCTTCTCTCTGCGTCTTGGCGTCTCTGCGCGCGGATCGTGAGTGGTGCCGCGCGCAGAGCCGCGAAGCCGCAGAGGTTTCCATTTGTAGTTTCTAAATTTGGCTCGCAAAGATTAAGGCCGACGTGATCTATCAGAATTCCGCCCCCAACCGCACACGTTTTTGACTTGCCCAGCCGCAGACAGCTAGAAATCGAGAATATTTCATGAGATAATCAAGGAATGAGAACAATTACGAAACAATGGCTGGTCGTGCTCCTTTCGGTCGCCATCATCCCGCCGCTGGTAGTTTGCACGATCGACGAAGCCCGCGCGCAAAGCATCCTGCAAGAACATCTTAAAAACGCGCCATCGGCGTCTCAAGAGACGATGGCTCACGATGCGGTGTCGGCCAACGGGCATGAAGACTTAGACGCGACACTGTGGGTCCGATTTGCTGCGGAGTACAAAGCGATCACTCGGCAAACGTATAACGCAGCAGCCCGACAGCTAAGTGCAGCGATCGCTGATCAAAATTGGACGGCGATCGTAGACAATGGTTCGACAACGACCAGCCCCTCGCGACCAAACCGTCCCGTCTGTGTGATCATGGACGTGGATGAAACGGTGTTGGATAACTCCGGCTATCAACAAGAACTGATCCTCAACAACAGCTCGTTCAGCGGAGAGTCGTGGGCCCGTTTCGTAAACGCGAAAGTATCGCCGGCAGTCCCGGGAGCGAAATCGTTTGTCGATACCTGCCGTCAAATGAAAGTGACTGTCTTCTTCGTCACCAATCGCGATTTTAGACTCGAGACGGCAACACGGGAGAATTTGATCTCAGAAGGACTAATGCGCCCCAGCGATCCCGACTTGATTCTTTCTAAGAACGAGCGCCCAGAATGGACATCAGGTAAATCTGTCCGCCGAGATTCAATCGCTGCGACCTACCGAGTCCTTTTACTGGTGGGGGATGACTTGAACGATTTCTTGTTCGTCAAAAAGAGCAATCTGCAACAGCGCACACAGCTGGCCGAACAATACAGGCATTATTGGGGACAACGCTGGTTTATGTTACCCAACCCTGACTACGGTAGCTGGGAGATAGCTGTCACCAAAGGCAGTAAGAACTCAACCGCCGCAGAAAAAACGCGTCTGAAAATGGAAACGCTCAGCGGGAAATAAGGTAGCAAGTCGCGGTTAGGACGTTTTTAGATCTCGCTACGTCGCCGTTAGTTTTTCGGAGCGGCTTGATTCTCGGGTGCCATGCCTCACGCCTTACTGAGCAATGCTGCGAACAATTACAGGCATGCTTACGCGATGGTTTAGACAATGATTAAGCTGCCGTGAGCATGATTCAAGGAAAACGCTCGAATGACGCATCGGAGAGCGCGAAAAACATGGCACTCCTACGCTTGGCCACCGGTCTACGGTGTAGCCGAACTCGTAAGAGATAGGAAAGTTTTCTTTCAGGAAATCCAAAGTCTTGCGACTTGGCCTATGGAAAGTCGGCTACCAAGTAACCGAGACTGGTCCGCCGGCCTTGATCCCCAACATTTCGCTGATGCTAACGCCGACGATTTCGATTTCAAGAAATCCGCTTTGTCCCATGCTGGCGACGAGCGTTGCCTCAGGTTGACCGTGATCCTCCGGATAGACCCCTACAGTCGTGTGCGCGCCAAACATAACGGACACTGATTCGTCCTGTCCTGCATCGACTAGAATGCCATTTTCGATTGACGTGATCAATTGCCCTTGGGCACCAATCGATTCAATCACTCCATCAACCTGATTGGTCGGGGTCGTATTTTTTGTTTTGGAAAGTGTTTTTTGCTTAGCCATAGAAAACCTCCTTGTACGCCTAGGTAAGAGAAGGATTATTCAGAGATTTCCCAAATCGTTAAATACCAATTTGCTTCAATATGGTCTCCTTGACCAGATTCGGATTGATATTCGGATTGAGCTTTTTCGCCTTCCCGATCAACGAACCCACCGCTTGAACCTTTCCCCCTTTTATCTGTTCAATCACGCCTTGATTCTCCTCAATGATCTGCTGGCACAAAGCCTCGACCTCCCCAGCATCGACAGTCTTGATCCCCAGTTTTTCGACCGCGGCCTCCAAATTGGCCCCATTTTCGAGCATTTGAGCTAAAACGTCCTTGCCGCGCGTCTGATCAAAATCACCTTTGGCGATCCGCCCCAGAAGCTCGCCCAGTTGTCCACCAGAGACCGGATAGTCCCCAATCTCGCAATTCTGCTCGTTCAAATATCGGAGCACTTCCTGAGCCACCCAGTTGCTGGCCGTCTTACCGGGAGACTTTAATCCGCTAGCACTTTTGGTCAAGAAATCTGCGACAGTCTTGTAATATTTGACTACGCCGATTCCTTGGCTGACGATCACTTCGGTGTCATAAGCCTCCAGAGAGTAATCCTCCATCAGCTCCGTCCGCAGTTTCGCGGGCAGGTATTCGATGGTCGCAGCGATGGCATTGATCTCTTGGTCGGTCGTTTCGACGGCAATCAAATCCGGATCGGGGAAGTAACGGTAATCGGCTGCATCTTCTTTCTCGCGCGACTTGGTGGTCTTCTGATTGGCATCGTCCCAGCCGCGTGTCTGCTTGGGCGCGTCTGCGATTCCCAAACCATCTTTCTTCCACACTCGCAACTGACGAGCGGCTTCATAGGCAATCGCGCGTTCGGCGGCACGGAAACTGTTGAGGTTCTTCACCTCCACGATAGGCGTGGCGATCTTTTGCCCGTCCACGTTGATATGCAGATTGACGTTACCGTCGCA
The DNA here is from genome assembly GCA_938036435.1 of uncultured Pirellulaceae bacterium. Classification (GTDB taxonomy): domain Bacteria; phylum Planctomycetota; class Planctomycetia; order Pirellulales; family Pirellulaceae; genus Mariniblastus. Next base: position 18,398 of record CALHPU010000062.1, read on the forward strand.
ACGCAGGCTTCCTTCCTGCATGTTGCAATCCGACACGTCGATGTAGGTCAAAATCAATTTCAGTTCGGTCAAGAACGCTTTGGCTTCTTCGGCACTGCGTAAATCAGGCTTGGTCACAATCTCCAACAGTGGAGTGCCCGTCCGATTAAGGTCGATCTTTGACGGTTTCTTCGCACCCGTTTCGTCGTGAATACTTTTGCCGGCGTCTTCTTCTAGGTGAGCGCGTTCGATTTGGATGTCGCGTGTTTCGAAAGCGGCTTTCGCATCCGAGATCGTCAGGTGGCCTTCACCACAGATCGGTTTGTCGAACTGGCTGATCTGATATCCTTTAGGAAGATCCGGATAGAAATAGTTCTTCCTGTCCCATTTGGTGTAGTTGGCGATCTTGCAATTTAGCGCTAGTCCCGTCTTGATCGCAAGTTCTAGCGCCCTTTCATTGATCACCGGTAGCGTACCCGGCATGCCCGTGCACACGGGACATGTCTGGGTGTTGGCATCGGCTCCATAGGCAGTCGAGCAATTGCAAAACAGTTTGGACTGCGTATCGAGTTGCACGTGAACTTCCAGACCGACGATCAAAGTCACATCGGCATCGGTCACGGCATCGCGTTGGGCGGGAGTTGTTTCGAGAGTTTGGTTCATGATTGCGGACTCCTCTGATGCCAGTCGGTCTGAGTCTGATATTGGTGAGCGGTTTGTAGCAACGTCGCTTCATCGAAACGACGCGCCTGAAGTTGCAGTCCGATGGGAAGGCCCGCCGAATCAAACCCGCACGGGATCGAAAGCGCTGGTACGCCAGAAAGATTGGCCGCCACGGTGTAGACATCTGCAAGGTACATCGCCAATGGGTCGGCCGCGTGCTGGTTGAATTTGAATGCGGTTGTCGGAACGGTCGGACCTAAAATCAAATCCACCGACTCAAAAGCCTTGTCGTAGTCGTTTTTGATCATGCGGCGAACTTTCGACGCCTTCAAATAGTACGCATCGTAGTAACCGGAACTCAACGCATGCGTGCCCAGCAAGATTCTCTTCTTGACCTCTTCGCCAAAAAATTCTGCACGAGTTTTTGAGTACATCTCCTCAAGGCCCTCGGCGGCCGCTCGATTGGTATATCGAACGCCATCGAACCGTGACAGGTTACTGGACGCCTCACACGGCGCGATCACGTAGTAGGCCGCGATTCCATACTGCGTGTAGGGCAATTCGATCTCGGCGGTAGATGCTCCCAACGATTTGAGAACATCGATCGCCTCGTTGACCTTGGCCCGCACCTCATCGCCGAGCCCCTCTTCGAAGTGCTGTTTACAGATGCCAATTTTCAAACCGGCAAGCGGTTTGTTTAATGCGGCCATATAATCGGCCACATCGACAGGTGCTGACGTTGAATCTTTTTTGTCGTGACCGGCCAACGTCTGCATGACCAAAGCACAGTCTTCGGCCGAACGTGTCATCGGACCGATCTGGTCTAGCGAACTGGCAAACGCAATCAATCCGTACCGACTGACGCGTCCATAAGTCGGTTTCAGACCTGTAATTCCACAGAACGAAGCCGGCTGGCGAATGGAACCGCCGGTGTCTGATCCTATTGCCACCGGGGCCATGCGCGCGGCGACGGCGGTTGCCGAACCACCGCTGGATCCGCCGGGGACATGATCGTGGTTCCAAGGATTCTTCGCCGGATGAAAAGCCGAATTTTCGTTCGAGCTCCCCATGGCGAATTCATCCATGTTGGTTTTACCGATCACGATCGCGCCGGCGTCCTTCAATCGGCTGACGATGGTTGCATCGTAGGGCGGCACGAATTTTGACAGCATTTTACTCCCGGCAGTCGTTGTGACTCCCGCAGTGCAAATACCGTCTTTGACCGCGACAGGCAAACCGGCTAGCGGTCCCAGCGATTTGCCGGCTGCGATCGATGCGTCGATTTGTTTCGCCGCATCGGCGGCCTCTTGATCACACTGTGCAAGAAAGGCGCCGTTGTCGTCGTTTTTGTCTCGGATCTGGCCAAGAAAATGTTCGGTACATTGGGCTGCTGATAGATCGCCCTTGCCAATGTGTTCTACGAGTTCGGCGACAGAGAGTTGTTCAATTTGCATGGGGAGTTTTATTCGTCAAATACCGAAGGAACTTTATAGAACTGACCATCCGAATCAGGAGCGTTGGACAGAATTTCCTCCCGGGGATAACTGGGCTGGAGCTCGTCAACGCGGATGGCGTTAACCGATTCGATCGCACCAAAGAACGGCTCGATGTCATCAGGAAGCTCTACGGCCTCCAGCTGCTGAACGTAGTTGAGTACTTTCTCCAAGTTCTCTTGGACGGCTTCCGCTTTGGCGTCGGGGAGGTCAATGCGGGCCAACTTGGCGACATTTTGGGCTAAGTTTGACATGGCTTGCTATCAGGTCGATTCACAATATTGGTCTGAAAACCAGTATTGTAGCCAAAGCTGTAAGTCCCGCCATGGCCGATCGCCCAGACTTCAGCAGCGGATGGGGTGAGTCCAAAAAAGTGGAGGACGTTCCAAAACCCGATCTGATCGTTGGATAGGGGATTCGCCAGAATTCCTTGCGACTACAAGATGAATCGGACTTCTTGGGGAGTGCACAGCAGAATTCAGGATCCCTTCTGAACGCCCCCAAAACAATTCAGCTTTTCACTGCTGTAGATGAGGCTGACGATTCAAGAGGAGCAAACAATCACATTGTTTTCGATTTTTCCTACGCCCTCGATACCACGTAGCAGCTCCTGGGCCATCTGTTTCTCGTAGTACGTTTTCGCCTTGCCTTCGATCTTGACGTTTGAGCCTGATGTCTTGTAGTGGATCCGGCGACCGTCGAGATGAGGATGATGAATCATGGCCGTCTGCAGGCGTTGTAGCAGAGTCATCGAACTGCGTTTTGCCATAATGTGATTACCCGAATAGATGAACAAATAGTTCGCGGCAAGGCAAAAAAGGAGGGGCCTTGCTCGTCAAAGCCTACAAGCCAGTTAACGATTGTCTAGGAAAAAAGGTACAAACGCCGGGAGAGGCGAACATCGATAGTCGCCAATCCATTGAGCCCGCACAACCCGGTTATCTTCACATGGATAGACTCTAGTGGTCTGTCAACATTTAATTTTAGGGTAGCTGGATTCGCCAGAATTCAGTTCAGCAGTATCAAAACCGACGTCTGGCGACTCAGGCTACGACGACACACTCTAACTTCCATCCCTGACAAACCACTAGTGTGTAAAGAGAGTGGGCTGACTTCTAACAGATGATCTCGCAACGACTGGCCAGTATTGTCGCGCGACTTGGTTGTCGGGTGCCATGCTTCACGCCCTACCGAGAGGAAGCGCTGCGAACATTTGCGGGCATGCTTACGCGATAGATTAGGCAGTGGTGAAGCTCGCGCGTGAGCATGTTTCCGGTAGTACGCTTGAATTTAGCATCAGAGATCGCGTAAACATGGCACCCCGGCTATTTTTACATTGCTCAATGGCGGTTTACGATGGAAGTCGGATCGGCTTTCAGCCAGTCATCGAACAACGACGGGTAAGAAACTTATCCCACTCTTTGTTTATCCAACGAGCAACAGCGGCAACATTAGTACGACGCCCCATAATGCCATCACGATCCACTTGCGTCTAGTAAACGCCCGGCGGTATCCGTCTGCCAAAGAAGGATCGTCGGCAATTTTTTCGATGAACAAAATACGATCCCTAATGCTTGGGTGCATCAACGTCCGTTTCTTAAACTGCTCCGGTGCCAACACGGCCAAACGCCACAATGCGGCTCGGGTTTGATCGACGCAATGATCGGAACCTGCATCGCCCAAGTCGGTGGCAGCAAAAAGATCAGCTTCGAATTCCATTTTGTGCGACAACCACCGGAGCACGACCAACAGATAAAAGGCGAAACCCATGGCGATCAGATGCGCGGCATGTTCACCGGCCAGCGCTCCACCAGAGGCAGACAGCATTTCGGCGAGTCGGCTGTTGACGCCGGAGGCACTGGCTCTGTCAATCAGCAGAACTAACATCGGCACGACAATAAACATCATCTTCAAAGGTAGGTGCTTCAGCCTTACATGGCCCGCCTCGTGACGCACGATCGCCTCGACCTCTTCAGGCTCAAATTGTTTCAGCAATAAATCCGAAATCAGGATCACGCGCGTCCCCGGAAGCAACCCCGTCACTGCCGCGTTGGCCATTTGGTAGCCCGTTTTCCAGATCTTGATTTGTCTGACACCTATTTTAGCCCGATTGCAAATCGCCATCAGCTTTTGATCAAGCTGTGGGTCGTCAATGCGCCCCGTTTTCCAAAGGCGCGTCACAACCCATGGGCACACACACATCACCGCCAGACTGATTACCGATGCAGCGGCGACCGTTTGACCAGTGGTCAGTTGCTCCATCCACCAAGTATAACGAACCGCAACCATCACCAGCAGCAATGGAACCGCGACCGTCATTAAGACCATCCGTACTCGGAACCCGACATAGGCCAAACGTTTGCCCACGCGCGGCGCCCAAGGCTCCTCCGGCATGTGAACAACAGCTTGAATTTCATAAAACAAGAACCACGAAAGAATCATTGACGACAGCAGTGGAGCCAATAGCGTCACTTCACAGATGACAGCCAATGGCTGCAATTGAAACGTATTGGCGGCAAGATTCGGCCAGCCCATGACGGTATAAACAGCAACCGATGCAACAGCCCAAACCAGACCATGAAAAATGGCGATCCGCTTGAAGATTCGATTCTGCACCGCTGGCTCGTCACGGTGCTCGTGCAGTTTGCCGATCACCCACCAAGTCTGAAAGGCGGCCAACGTTGGCGCTGCGAGCACGCAAGCAAGGATTGCGCTCAGACGCACCTGCCATTGTGTGCCGGCGGGCAATACATCAGGAAAATTCCCCAACATCGCGGCTAGGGCACAGACGCCCATCACCAAAGCTACGAATATATTCATAACAGAGAGCGTATTTACGACTCCCGCGGGCGTCCATTATCAAGATCCGAAAACGGACTTTCGTCGATTAAAAGCACGCCTGCAGGTACCGAATGTACCGGTTACGAATAGTATCCCTCCTCCGCTAGGGCGGCCTAGCGACTTGCCGAGACACGGTTTTCGCGTTCTCGTGCTGCCGCAGGGAAATTGGAGGGACGGGTTTAGAGCCTGTCGTACTCAAGTTCATAGCAGGTCGAAAACCTGCACCACAAAAGCATTTCCATCAGACGCATGAGTTGTGATGAAATGCTAGAAGCCAATCTGAAAGAACTCTTCTGCCTGATCGTCGGTCGGCTGTCCGGGAAGTTGTAGACGCAAAACCGAACTGTCATCCCCCTCTGTAGCATCAGGTGACGGAAGTTCCTCGCCCTCCATTTCGGCAGGTGAAATATCTTCTAGCGATTCGGTTCCTTGTGGACCACGGTCTCGATCCTCAGTCGAATCCAAACCGTCATCGCCATTGTCCAGCATCGACTCCATTGATCCTTCTTCGGCCGATTCAATATTGATCGATTCGCCCAACTCATCGTCCTCACGCCCGAACAGATCAATCGACGATTCGGTTTCGGCGTCCGCATCGAAGGTTTTCTCGCGCGTCTGTGTTCCATTTTCATCCCACTGCCGCCACAATCCATCGGCTTGGTCTTCTTTGTATTGGCCCATGATTGATTTCATGCCATTCTTATGCCACCAAACCCATTGACCTACTTTATTACCTTGAGCATCGTAGCTGCCCATGGATTGTTTCACGCCATTTTCATGCCACCAAACAAACCGACCGACTCGCAATCCTTTTTCCAAATTGCCAATCATTTTTGCTTGGCCATTTTGGTACCACGAACGAATGGGACCTTCTTCGCTGTCCTCACCAGTGACCACCAACTCCGCCGGCTTGGCATCCCACCACTGGTCTTCGCCGTTTAGCTCCACGCGCCCTCGCAGGACAATTTTTGCCTCTTGTTTTTGGTTGCCGGGCCGGTAATAAGTCACGCGGTTTTCGATTCGCTTGCCGTCCTGATAGACTTCTTTGCGAGTAATCTTGCCGCGTTGGTCGAACTGCACCAATTGCCCGTCAGGTACGTTAGCAGCAAACTGCATGCGGCGAAATATTTTCTCTCCCGGATAAAACCAGACCGCAAGCCCTTCTCGTTTCCCGTTCTGGTAAGGCATCTCAAAAACCTTTTGACCTTTGGCATCAGTAATCCGCCAACGCCCAGAAATTTTGCCCTCGGAGAACGTGGCCAGAGACTTAAATGGCCCTTGGAACATGCTGAATGGCGGGTTGAGAAAAATGCCTCCGTCGCTCTTGAGGTGCAGACGCGCCCACGGTCCTTCCATTGCCCCATCGACATAGGTCCCCATTGCGATCCGCACGCCTTCACGATCAAACAGTTGCCACTGTCCGTCGTTGACGTAATTTCCGTTTTGATCCTGTTTGACGTGGCGAGCAATTTGAACGCTGCCGTCCGGATAGCGCTGTCGAACAATTTCGCGCCCCGGCATCTCGCCAATATCAGCTTTTGAACGACGAGAGGACGTCTCACGCGTTGCTGGCGAAGGCTCTACCCGGGAAAATCCAAAGTCGCTGCTGTCGGACTCCGATGCACTGAACTCGGCAGCTTCGCCACTCCAAGGGAGTTCAGGAGAGATCGTTGGAACAGGACCATCAACGGGACCAAAGACGATCGAGCCAGGGTCTACTTCAACTTCACTAGCACTGGTATCAAATTGAGGAACGGACTGTTGGCCGTCGGAACGCGGAACCTCAAAAGAAGACGACGCTGAGGCCGGTGAAGGAACAAACGCTCCGCCTCGGGAACTACTCCCGCTGATGTCACCAAGTGTTCTTCCGTTTGGAATCTGTGGACTGACAAAAGTCTGTGCAGCCGCATCCGAAGCAAAGATCGACGCGCTTAACAGGCAAATGCAAGCAATTGAGATGAGGCGTCCGGCTCGGATCATCTTTTCGTTTTGTTGGCTACTAAAAATTTCTGAAGGGGAACGATGACAGCGAGACGCGTGTGGAATTCTGCCAAAACGCAGTCTTAGTGAGGATATCGACAGTACCGTCAAGGTTTCTCAAAGAATTCTCTTCCGCTAACCCAATCTCTTACAAGCAATAGCAGAACATAAAGCTGTTTGAATTGCACGGATTTTCTGATGCCAGCACCCGGAAATGCCCAAGGCCCATCATCAAATGAACACGCGGGGCACCCCTAAGCCACCCAACAGGCAAACTTTAACAAAAAAAGGGCTCACGACAGCACCGACGCTGCATACAATAGAGGCGTCCTCTTCAAACAAGCCTTTCGTGCGAGCAGCGCTAATTTCGATGGCATTCTTTACAGCTGATAAACTCAAACGCCGCCAGATCACAATCGATCCGTCGTCAGTTTCTTCGCAGAGCCCGGAAGTTCAGAATCGCTTGCGGCGCATCGATGAAAACTACCAAGCATTTGACGAGCTGTTTGCCGATATCGAGACGACGATTCAAAACGACGAGCGTCTGCGTGAGTTCAACGCGAACTTACGGGCGGTTGATCTCCAACCTAAAAAGAAGCGTCGCTGGCGTTCCCAATCCGGGCAAAATGGGGCCAAGGGGAAAAAGAAAACGGCCGCTTCCGCCAGCGCAAAGAAATCGACTGGCCGCCGTGCTGCTGTCGGCAAAATCAAAGACGCTCAAATTCGATTGAGCAAGTCGGCTGGTAAAACACCGCCTGCAAATGATAGTTCGAAGCATAAGCGT
>CALHPU010000063.1 GCA_938036435.1 uncultured Pirellulaceae bacterium
GTCGTGTTTCTAATCTGTGGCTTGTTGGCCGGTCTTGTTGCGATCACTCCCTCATGCCATATCCTCAGTTTTCCCGCGTCGTGCTTGGTTGGTGCTGTCGGTGGCTTGTTGACGGCTAACGCTAATGAAATTCTCAAGCGGCTGAAAATTGACGATGCCGTAGGAGCATTCGAGGTGCATGGCGTGGCAGGGATCTGGGGGGTGATCTCATTGGCGTTTTTCGCAAGTGAGGCTGATCTATTGGCCGGCAGCCGCTTGTTGCAGATTGGCGTGCAAACGTTAGGGGCTTTTGCTGCCGCAGCGTTTAGCTATTTCACGGTTTACGGCTACCTAAAGATCGTTGGCTGTTTTACTTCTCTACGTGTCACCGCTGATGAAGAGAAGCTGGGCTTGAACGTCGTCGAGCACGGTGCAACCAACGAAATGACGGACTTGCTGATCGAAATCAACAACCACAGTCTGACTGGCGATTTTTCGAAAGATATTAACGCCGATCAACACAGCGAGGCTGGTCAAATCGCAGCCCAATACAATCAAGTAATTGATCGTGTTCGCACAGAAATCTCTCATCACAAACAGACCAACGAGTGGCTCGAGGGCGAGCGATTGCGGATGAAGTCCGTACTCGACAACGCCGGTGTAGGAATCTTTCAGCTCAATAATGAGGGAACGATAACGACTGCAAATTCGACGTTGCTGAAATTGCTGGGCCACGAAACGCTCGAGCAGTTGGTTCAAGCCCAACATAGCCAAGATTGTGATCTGCTACCGTGGCATGCGGCAACAAGCGACGCGCGTCAAAATGTAAGAGAGGCATTTGACAGAGGCCAGTCGGTGAAGGACCTTGAAACTTCCATTATCAACTTAGGTGGAAATCAGGTTTGGTTGCTGGAGAGTTTGGTTCCTGTCCGTGGATATCGGGGTGAGCTTCTTTCGTGGTTGGGTACGGTGCACGACATTAGCAAACAAAAACGCTCCTCGTTGGCGGAAATTGAAATTGCGAAAGCCAAAAGTGATGCCAAAGGTGAGTTCTTGGCCAGCATGAGCCATGAGATTCGTACACCACTCAACGGCGTGATTGGGATGTTAGATCTATTGGATGCCGCCAGTTTGCCTGCCAAGGAGCGGAACTTTATCTCGATCGCAAAAACAAGTGCTGGTTCGCTGCTGTCATTGATCAATGACATCCTAGATTTTTCAAAGATCGAATCAGGCCACATGGAACTCGAGAACATTAAGTTCGATGTGCGTGACATGATCGAACAAACGGCCGAACAGTTCGCGTACCAAGCCCACATTAAGCAATTGGACATTAATTGCCAGGTCGCCACAGACCTACCGCATATGCTGATGGGTGATCCTGAACGACTGCGACAAGTGATCGTAAATCTATTGGGCAACGCGATAAAATTCACCGAGACGGGTGAAGTCAATTTGTCTGTCACACGGCGTGACAACGTCATGCGGGTCAGCGTTAAAGACACTGGCATCGGAATGAACGAAGCGACCGTAAGCAAACTTTTCCAAGCCTTTACGCAAGCTGATACCTCGACAACGCGAAAGTATGGAGGCACCGGTCTCGGTCTAACGATCTCCAGTCAGCTTGTGCAGCTGATGGGCGGAAGCATTCGTGTGGAGAGCACGCTAGGGAGAGGGTCAGAATTCTGGTTTGAATTGGATATGGAAGTTGCCGCTGAAAAACCACATAGCTCAGCAGAAGACAAAGCCTTACTTGGCGACTTGCTCAACACGCGAGTGCTAGTGGTCGATGACAATGCGACAAATTGTGAGATCCTAGCCAACCAGTTTGATAATTGGGGGCTCAATGTATCGGTGTGTAAGGAATCCATCGGGGCCGTTGACCGGATGCTGGTCGCCAATCAGATTGGTCAGCCCTTCGATCTGCTGATTTTGGATTACTGCATGCCAGAGATGAACGGGCGCGATGTTGCGATCGCCATGCAGCAGCACCCAGAGCTCTCAGGCATCAAAACCATTATGCTTTCTAGCAATTACGAGATCCTTTCTTCCAAAGAGATGGATGATCTCGGCATTCAAGCTGCCATCACCAAACCGGCCCGGCAAAGCCGATTGCTGGACACCGTTATGAACACGCTTTACCACAAAGTCAGGAACGACAAAGTCGCGACAGCTCAACTAGAGCAAGAAGTTTTTCCCGCGCTTAATTCTGCGGAGAATGTCTCCGTGGAACCCGAGTTGAATGGGCCAATCGATCTGGCACAGCCTAACAGAAATGAGCCCCGTAATTTTGCAGCAGATGTGTTGATCGTAGAGGACAATCATGTCAATCTGATTGTTGCACAAAAGATGTTGTCGGAACTAGGTTGCACAACAGAATCAGCCTGCAACGGTCAAGAAGGCTTAGAGCGAATCAAAGCATCGAACTACCAACTGGTATTGATGGACGGTCACATGCCCGTCATGGATGGATTGCGAGCCACACGCGCCATTCGTCGTTGGGAGAAAGAAAACTCTCAAGACGAGCGTAGGATTCCTATTGTCGCGTTGACTGCCAACGTCGTTCAAGGAATTCGCCAAGAGTGCCGCGATGCTGGAATGGACGACTACTTGTGTAAACCGCTGACGCTATCAGCGATTCGTCAAATCACCGACAAGTACGTGCGTGTACGCGGCAAATCGAAGCTACAGAATTCAACAGACGCTGAAGAGCTAGCCGCTGCTTCCGATGTAGCCGAAGCCCCAGTGCCGAAACCCGTTACAGCACCGGCCACAACAGCAGCCCCAAACGCCCCAGAGGATGCGCTGCCGAATCTCGTGTTGGAAAGAAGGAAATCTCGTCCCGCTGCGGATGTCGCTCCAGCTCCCGTTGCTGCGAGTGCAGACCAGAGCGATCACGATCCGGTTGAAACCGCCGAAAATCGAATCGACGAGAGTTTGCTCCAAGTGGAGAAACTTCTAGAGCAGTGCTGTGGCGATCGAGGGGTTGCGACTCAAATCCTCGAAATCATGACTGAGTCGCTGCCGGGACAACTGCTGAAAATCGAGGAGGCCAATGCCCAAAGTGATCTTGCTCACATCGCTCAGATCGCACATCAAGTCAAAGGCGCCTCAGCAGATAGCTGTCTTCCGTCAGTTAACAAAATTGCCGGCACGATAGAGACGTTGGCCAAAACAGACAAACCCGAACTTCTGTCACGATCGTTGCTACAGTTCCGTGAGAAGACGGAAATGACGCTTGAGGCAATCCAAGATTTACTCAACACACAGAAATGACAACATCGAAATTTCGGCGACTAAAAGCTGATATGCCGAAAAACTGAACGCCATTGAGCTTACCACCGCATGCCTGTTAGCGACAACAATTTCAACTTTCTACCGACACCGCTGCCCGCGCTGCCAGAGTGTGTTGAGCTGACTGTGCCCTGCCGCAGTCCCCAGAACCATCTTGGGGATTCTGCCTATAAGTTGCTGGTCGTTGACGATGAACGAGTTTCACGCATTCGTCTTGAGCACTTGTTGAAAAAATCCCATTTCTCGGTGGCCACGGCGACCAATGGCCGAGAAGCAATCGAGGTCATTCGACAAGAGAAAATCGACCTAGTGCTGATCGACATCCTCATGCCGGTGTTGGACGGGATTAGAACTGTACGATTAATTCGACAGTTATTTGACCCATCTGAGTTGCCAATCATCATGATGACGGCATCGGACCAACGAAGCCAAGTTTTGGAAGCCTTCAAAGTCGGCGCCAATGACTATGTCTCCAAACCCTTAGATAACGAGATCTTGCTTGCTCGTCTTAACAGTCTGCTCTTGATCAAGAAAGCACAAAAGGAACTGCGAGAAAGTGAAGAACGGTATGCGTTGGCCTCTCAGGGAACCAACGATGGAATATGGGATTGGAATCTTCTGACTGGCCAAGTTTATCTTTCGCCAAGGTGGTTAGAAATGACTGGCTTAAGAAAACAAAACATTCCTGACAAAAACTGGATGCAGCTGATTCATAACGAGGACCATAGTCGGGTGACTGCGTTGCTTGAAACGCATCTGTGCGGCAAATCCGAAAAGTTCGAGACCGAACTGAGAATGCGGGATCCAGATGGAAACTACCGCTGGATGTTGTGTCGTGGCCTTGCGATCCAAAACGAAGCCGGCGTGCCATGTCGCATTGCTGGATCTTTGACTGATATCACCGTTGGAAAAGTTGCCGATCCACTCACGGGTTTGCCCAATCGCGTACTGTTTCATGACCGCGTTACCCGCGCTGTCGACCTACTTGAACGTAGGGTCGACCAACGTTTTGCCGTCATCTACATGGACGTTGATAACTTTAAATTGATCAACGATCATCTCGGCCACCATGTGGGTGATGAATTTCTAATTGAGGTCGCCAATCGAATCGAAGGTGCCATTCGCAAGGCTGAGTCGTTTGTCGCCCGTTTGGGAGGCGACGAATTTGCTGTTGTCGTTGAAGGTATCGACTCGGTTGCAGATGCGATTTGCGTCGCACAACGTATTGACCGTCAGGTCAGTCTACCTTTCCGGGTTGGCAGTCGCGAGATCCTCACTCGAGTCAGCATGGGAATTGCGATCGCTTCCAAGGGGTTACAGGGTAAGTCGCCCACTGTCGAATCGTTACTCAGTCAATCAGACGTGGCCATGTATCATGCCAAAAAACGGACTGACCAAGCTTACTGCGTTTTCGAACCCAGCATGCTGGAAGAATCGACGATGGCGCTCGAAATGGGCCACGACTTAAAACTAGCCAGCAAGCGTAACGAACTGCGCGCACACTACCAACCGATTGTCTGTATGGAGTCGGGCAAAACCGTCGGTTTTGAAGCTTTATTACGCTGGCACCGCGGCGTTCACGGGATCGTTAGTCCAAACACCTTTATTCCAATTGCGGAAGCCAACGGATTAATCGTCGAAATTGGCGAGTGGATTCTGCGGGAGTCTACCCGTAAGATTCAGCAATGGAATCAAAAGTTTAACAAACGATTGATGGTCACCGTCAACGTTTCGATTAGGCAAATTGTCAAAAGCGGGTTTTTGGCGGTGATCGATAAAGCACTCCAAGATTCAGGGTTGCCACCAGAACTCTTGCGTCTTGAGGTCACCGAAACGGTGCTGATGCAAAACACAGACGAGACCATTGAAATACTCAATGCGATTCAAGCGAAGGGGATTAAGATCGCGATCGATGATTTTGGCACTGGCTTCTCCTCCCTGTCCTACCTACACAAGATGCCGATTGATGTTTTAAAGATTGATCGCTCGTTCGTCATGAAAATGGCCGAATCTGAAAAACATCTTGCGATTGTAAGAACGATTACTACGCTGGCCGCAAGTTTGAATCTGGAAGTGGTCGCCGAAGGAATCGAGACCGTAGACCAACTCGCGGCACTCAGATCACTTGGCTGTCAGATGGGGCAGGGGTTCTTTTTTTCCAAACCCCAGCCCGACGAAAAAGCTCAGCCGCTGATACAACAAACTTGGCCGCCAGACCAATAATTCGGCCAGCAGTTTTTTTACTGGGGCTTGAGCGCATTGGTTGCGATGAACACGTCGATCAGTTCGCTAAGTTTATCTTCATCACCCCAGCGATCTTCATAAAAGCCGATCAATTGAAAGCCCGCTTCCAGTTGGCCGCCGATCAAATCGGTTAACGAATGTCCAAATTCCAACGGACGCTCCGGCCCGATGAGCCCCGCACGCTTCTTGTCGCTCAATTGCAGATCCGAGTACGGAATCTTGTGTTTTGCTTTTAGCTTTCCTTTGTCCATTTTCGCAGCGTCGAAAACATACCACAGTGGATTGATAAAACCGGTCGCAAATCGCCCGCCGGGAGCCAATACGCGAAACACCTCGCACCAAATCGGTTTTACTTCGTCACAAAAGATTACCGAACAAGGATTAAGCACTAGGTCGAACTGGTTGTCCTCAAACACATCCATCGCCGCCATGTCTCCTTGAACCACAGTAATATCCAAACCTTCGGCCGCAGCGATGTCTCGATCCCTCTGTAATTGCCTCTCACTAAGGTCCAGCACAGTCACTTTAGCGCCCAAGGCTGCGAGGATCGGCGCCTGCTGTCCTCCGCCGCCGGCCAGACAGAGAATGCGCTTACCCGCAGCCGGTTCAATCCATTGGCGTGGAACGGCTTTGGTAGGCGTAATGCGGATCCGCCATTCGCCTTGCCGCGCGTCTTGGATCTGCTGCGATGTCATCGCGCGGTAGAGTTCGTCACCTTTGTCAGCGACCGCGTCCCATGCTTTCCGGTTGTAGCCAGTGACATCCATTTGGCAGTTTTGGCAGTTTTGGCAGTTTTGGCAGTTTTCGGATGGGTATTGAGTAGAAGTTAGCCGCGTTCAGAATGCTTAGAACTTATGTCCGCGCTGGGGTCCATCTTTGGTGAGAGTCATGATCTCGGGGCCGTCTTCGGTCATGAGAATCGTATGCTCAAACTGAGCCGACACTTTGCGATCAAAGGTGCGTACAGTCCAACCATCTTTGGGGTCCGAAACGCTACGCGCTGTTCCGGCATTGATCATCGGTTCGATCGTAAAACACATGCCAGGGTAAAGGCGTTCTTGTCGCGACTGACGAGTGGGAACGTGTGGGATGTTGGGCCGTTGGTGGAATTTTACGCCGATGCCATGGCCCACGTATTTATCGACGATGCCGAAACCGTAATTCTCGCTAACATAGTCAACGATCGTTTCACCAATCACCGAAACAGTGCATTCCGGGTAGATCGCATCGATTGCCAAGTACAGGCTATCGAATGCGCACTGCGTTACGTCACGCGCTTCTTTGTGGATCTGATCGGCATCGCCAATCAAAAACGTCTCGGATTGATCGCCATGCCATTGATCGACGATCGTAGTCAGATCAACATTCACAATATCGCCTGGCCGCAGTTCATACCGGCCGGGAATCCCGTGACAGATCACATCGTTGACGCTGATGCAACAACTGTTTGGAAACGGTCTGCTCTCTCCCGGATAGCCCAGACACGCCGGAGTGTGGCCGTGGTCACGCGTGTATTCGCTGACGACTTTGTCGATCAAAGAAGTCTTCACCCCGGCAACGACATGGGAACGCGCAAAATCCATCAATTGGGCGTTGAACTGACAGGCGTTACGCATTAACTGACGTTCTTCCTCAGTCAGGCGGATTTTTGGACGTCGTCGAATCACTTGGCTAAATTCTGGTAGGAACGAAATCGACAGCTTAAGTTAGTCCGAAAAATCTCTTTCAGGTTCACAAGAGCCGAGCTGGATAAAGTATTCATCAAGAAGAGAAACAAAGCGGTCTTACGTATGGTAACAAAAAACACTCTCAAGCCTAGATCTGAATCTGCGACGTGAGGCGGGCGAAGCGAAAAAATACGAGTCCAATAAATCAATTTATCTCGTTTTCGGCCTCGGTTGCAAATTCTGAGGTTTGGACATTCAAATCCAAGGGAACATCTCGACAAAGAAAACCTCATTGGAAGGTGCTGCCGAAACAATTGGATGTTTGCTAAAATTCCAGACTTCATAGCGGAACCGAAATTCGCTGCCCGTTCGCCAACTTTTACCGCTTAGAATCCGGGCCTTACGTTTCAAGTTTTTCCAACACGAAAGCAACCAGCCTGTGCCACGTTACAACCCGCAAGAAATCGAACCGCGCTGGCAGAAATTCTGGGACGACCAACATACATTTAAAACGCCGGATGAAATTTCTGGTGAAAAATTGTACGCGCTCGATATGTTCCCTTACCCTAGCGGAGATGGACTGCATGTAGGCCATCCTGAGGGATACACGGCGACCGACATCGTGGCCCGCCATGCTCGGATGAACGGGAAAGCCGTTTTGCATCCGATGGGCTTTGACGCCTTTGGCCTGCCTGCCGAAGAGTACGCTATCAAGACAAACACTCCGCCGCGCGTGTCGACCGAAAAGAACATCGAGAACTTTGTTCGCCAATTGAAAATGCTGGGCTTCAGCTACGATTGGCAACGCCAAATCTCCACGACCGATGTCCATTACGTAAGGTGGACGCAGTGGATTTTTACTGTCCTATTCGATACGTGGTACGACCATGACCAAAAGACGGGGCGGCCAATCAGTGAGCTACCGATTCCGGACGACGTGATTGCCGCTGGCCCAACGGAAGTGAGAAAATACCAAGACGATTTCCGGCTGGCCTATCAAACCGAAGCGCTCGTCAACTGGTGTCCAAAATTGCGGACTGTACTGGCCAATGAGGAAGTCGTTGACGGAAAATCTGAGGTCGGCGGACATCCTGTTGTGAGAAAACCTTTACGACAGTGGATGTTGCGGATCACGGACTACGCCGATCGTCTTGAACAAGACCTAGACGGGCTCGATTGGTCTGACGGAATCAAGAAGCTACAGCGCGACTGGATTGGACGCAGCACCGGTGCAGAAGTCGATTTCTACATCGGAGCCGCCGAAGAAGTTGAAGCATGGAAGGCCGCGCGGTCGAAATCGGGGTTCCCTCGTAAGCCCGGCGACGATGTTTTGCGTGTCTATACTACTCGTCCCGATACGCTCTTTGGTGCGACCTATATGGTGATCGCGCCCGAACACGCAGCATTAGAACAGTTGACGACTGCAGATCAAAAGGACGCCGTAGCAACTTACGTAGCAGCCGCCGCTGCCAAAAGTGATCGCGATCGACAGGATGACAAAACCAAAAAGACGGGCGTCTTCACTGGAGCCTACGCTGTTAATCCGGTGAACGGAAAACCTGTTCCCATCTGGATCGCTGATTACGTGCTGGCAACTTATGGAACGGGTGCCATCATGGCGGTGCCAGCGCACGACACACGCGATTTCGAATTCGCCAAAGCGTTCGGCATCGATATTGTTCCCGTTGTTGGCCCCCCCGAGGGTACCGAAATTGATATGGAACAATTGGCCGCCGGCGAAGTCTGCTTCGCTGGCTTGGGGACGGCGATTAATTCCGGCCAATACGATGGTATGGCAACTTCCGAATTCAAGAATGCAATTTCAGCGGCGTTGACCAAAGATGGTGTCGGCCGAGAAGCGGTCAACTATAAATTGCGCGACTGGTTGTTCAGCCGGCAAAGATTCTGGGGTGAGCCGTTTCCGATTTTGCACGAGTTGGATCAAGAAAAGTATGCCGCCGGCGAAGTCGAATTCACCGGCAACGTGCGGACTGTTGACGCGGCAGATCTACCGGTCAATTTGCCTCAGATCGAAGACTACACCGCTAAACCCGACGGAGATGGTGGCGAGTATCAACCGCCGTTGGATCTGGCTAACAAAGAGTGGCTATACCCAGTCATCGACGGCGTCACTTACAAGCGTGAGACCAACACTATGCCGCAGTGGGCCGGTTCGTGCTGGTACTACTTGCGATTTATTGATCCCAAGAATGACACGGCCTTTATTGATCCAGAACTGGAAAAGCAATGGATGCCGGTGGACCTATACATCGGTGGAGCCGAACATGCAGTACTGCATTTGTTGTACTCCCGTTTTTGGCACAAGGTTTTGTTTGACCGTGGACACCTGCAAACTAAAGAGCCGTTTCAGAAGTTAGTCAACCAAGGCATGATTCTTGGCGATGTGGAATTCACCGGTTACCAAGATTCATCAGGGGCTTGGGTTTCCTCAAAAAACGTTGCCCGTGACGAGCAACGCAAGCCGATCAACAAAGCAGGCGAGTCACTAGTAGTGGTGAAGGTCGATGCGGCGGACGTCGAAAAATCGGGCGAGTCATTTGTTTTGAAATCAGACGCGTCTATTCGTATTGATAGCCGAGCCCACAAGATGTCCAAGAGCCGCGGCAACGTTGTCAATCCGGACGTGATCGTGAAAGACTTCGGTGCCGATTCGCTGCGGCTTTATGAGATGTTCATGGGACCGCTTGAACAAGCGAAGCCGTGGAGCATGAAGGGCGTTAGCGGCGTGAAGAATTTTCTTGACCGCGTCTGGCGATTGCTGGTCGATGACCAAAACGACGAAGCGGTGATGCTCAATGCGGCGGTAGGCCCTTTCGATCCTACCGAGGATCAGACGCGCGTGCTGCATCAGACCATCAAGGCCGTCTCCAACGACATCGAGAAATTGAGCTTCAACACCGCGATCGCGCGCATGATGGAGTTTGTCAACTTCTTCACCAAAGAGAAACAGCGTCCGCAATGCGTGATGGAGCCGTTTGTGTTGTTGCTCTCCCCGTTTGCACCACATATTGCCGAGGAGCTGTGGAGGTTGCTGGGGCATACCGAAAGTCTAGCGTATGAACCTTGGCCGCAGTTCGATGAAGCACTGACGGTCGAATCGACGATCGAGATTCCGGTTCAGATTCTGGGCAAGATCAAATCGCGCATCAACGTGGCTGCGGGGACGGCGAAAGGCGAACTTGAAAAATTGGCCTTGGCGGACGAGAAAATCGCCGAACTGCTGGCAGGAAAAACGATCGTCAAAACCATCGTCGTTCCAGATCGGCTCGTCAACTTCGTCGCAAAGTAACGGACAGGTCGTCGGCCCCTGCTGGGGCGGTTGTTCTCCGGGGCTGGTTTTCTCTGGGCTACCGCGTCCAAGGGGCCGCCGTAGTTAAATTCTGATCCCGCTAAACTTTAGACGAAGCGGACACCGAGCCAGAACAACAATGAGCGCGTTACACGATGCTTGACTCAAAATCCAAAACCTTATTGCGTCGAAATCTGCTAAAGTGGTTTGACGCCAATCAGCGGGACCTGCCATGGCGAAAGAAACGCTCGCCCTATCGTATTTGGGTCAGCGAGATCATGCTGCAGCAAACTCAGGTCGCCACCGTGGTTGCTTACTACCGACGTTTCATGAAGCGTTTCCCAACTGTCAAAAAACTGGCAGAGGCAGATCAAAGTGAAGTCCTGAAGCTCTGGGAAGGGTTGGGATACTATCGACGCGCCCGCCAGATGCACGCTGCGGCGATCCAAGTGGTCGAAGAACACGGCGGCAAGTTCCCCACAGATTTTGAGGCTGTTTTGGCGTTACCTGGAATTGGCAGATACACCGCGGGTGCCATTCTTTCGATCTCCCTTGATCAAAAACTGCCCATCCTCGAAGGCAATACGATCCGTCTGTATGCTCGGCTGTTGGAAATGAAATCTGATCCGCGCACGTCGGCCAATCAGAAACTTCTCTGGGAATTCGCGGAGTCGATCTTGCCAGTTAAAAGAGCCGGTGACTTCAACCAAGCGTTGATGGAACTCGGCAGCGAAATCTGCAAACCCAAAACTTGGCAATGCGAGGCGTGCCCGATTAAAAAAATCTGTCCAACGTTTATCAAGGGCTTGCAATCCACGATTCCCGCCAAAGGAAAAAAGACCATCTACGAAGATTTGTACGAAGCGGCAATTTTGGTTTCGAAAAAAATCGGCCGGCAGCAGAAGTATTTTGTGCGAATTTGTGGCTCAGACGAACGTTGGACAGGGCTGTGGGATTTTCCACGTTACAAAATCGATCATCAGAAAACCGAGATGGAAATTGCCGACGATCTCGGCAAGATACTCGCTGCTCGGACAGGTCTAAAAGCGAAACTGGCGGTCGTTGGCAAACCGATGCGACATGCCGTCACCAAGTACCGGATTCGTCTTAGCTGTTTCGAGGCCACTTCCATTACCGGACGGGTAAAGAAACAGCCAACTGAAACGCGTTGGTGTACTGCTGAAGAGTTGGCTGGTCTGCCGATGAGCATCACAGGCCGAAAACTGGCCGATCGATTCCTGTAAAAGGCACACGAAAAACTGACCGGCGAAACGATCTATTGCATTGTCAATAGATCGATAAATGGCTGGATATCGAGGAAGTCGACGTCGCCATCGGCATCAATGTCCGCTTCGGTTTGGAATTCTCCACTTACAAGAATCGAAATGAAAGGTGCGATGTCCGCGAAGCTTACATTTTGGTCCAAGTTGACATCGCCCAAAATCGGCTGTGCACCGATGATCGAATTGATGTATTGAGAGAAATAACCTACGTCAGCGTAAACGCCTGCGGTTTGGTCTGCGCATCCTTCACCGAAGCTTGTAATCCCCACGAGTGATAAGGGAGATTCTGTAAACAGCGGTCCACCGCTATCGCCCTGGCAAGTATCTTTACCGGTGGCAAAAGCTCCTAGGTGCTGGAGAGTTAGACTACTTCCGAAGTCACTTTGGAGCTGGCTTAGACTAACCGTTTGCATCTCAACCTGCCTGAGAACTTCAGGAAAAGCAGCCGTGGATTCGTCATCGGTGGTATCCCCCCAACCTATTGCCTTCACTACCGTCGCTGCTGATGTTGTAGGAGAGGTTGCGATGGGTATTGGAGTGATGTCGTTAATGGGTGAGTCCAGTTTTAACAGGGCAACATCGGAAAGCAAATTTCCGAAAAAATCTACTTGGTAGCCAGGGTGAATAATAATTTGAGTAACGTTGCGTCGCCTCGCAGCGCTAGGCACGCTTCCCAAATTGGTGACGCCAACCACAATTTCGAGGTCACCAGCATTTACGAATTCCACACAGTGAGCCGCAGTCAACACATAATCGGGACTTACCAGCATGCCGCCGCAGAATTGATTGAAGAAGATGTCCGAAGAACCCCCGGAGTCCGAACCAACACTTGCCATCCACGGATAAGTACCTTCTGCCACATTGGTTCCACCTACAATTTTAGATTGTGCGTGGGCGGCGACACAAAAATATAAAGCAACCAAAAGACATGTGGCTGTTCTAATCATTAGACGTTTACTTTTGGTGAAAGTGAGGGGGTAGAAGTCAGTGATGTAAATCCATTGTCGGCTCAACAGCAAAAAATGTCAATTTCACTGTGGAGGATCGTTGATTACCGCTGCAAGCGTACTGCTCAGCTCTACACACAAAAAAACTCTGCGAACGCAGCCCTCAAGCGTCTCGTTTTTTTTGGGGGTGAACCTTCACTCCTGTCCGAGAAATAACTATCAGCACATTGTTGTAACCCAATCGTCAGTTGTCGAAACGACGCGTTTGTTTGTTATGCCCCTTGCAAGATAGCAATAAATGCAGGGATATCGGCGAAGTTGACAAACGTGTCACTGTTGGCATCAGCTTCTGCTTCGAAAATGCCGGCTTGCAACACGGAGATGAATGCGGGGATGTCTGCAAAGTCTACCACGCCGTTTAAATCAACATCTCCTCTCAACGTTGTGCTCGCAGCGTTGAGTTCCAGCGAGTAGAGTTGAATTGTGTCCTCGACACCTGTGACTTGGGTATAGTACGTCCCGGGCTCCAAAAGAATGGACGAGAGGTTCTCGGTCCCGCCAAGACCTGAAACATCTGAAGACGCCAATAGACTTTGTCCATCAGAATCAAGAACGGACAAAGCCAGATCAACACGACTGTTGGCGTCAAAATTGGCTGTTGCTCCTTGTGCAAACACCCCGCCCAGCGGAGTCAACGCGATATCAAGACTGGAGGGGGATGTCACTGTAAACGAGTAGACATCTACATCATCCTCGCCACTGATACTGACAAAATCAGTTGCTGTCGACGAGATAGCCTGTGTAGGAACATCCGCATCTGTTCCGATCGCGAGCACCTCTCCGGGCGCGATAATGCCTAAGTCAGTAGCGGTTGCAACCGTTTCATTCCCGAGACCGTCATTGGTTTCCTCAAACGCGTCGCCGAAGAAGAATTGAACAGCCCGGACTTCGTCGAGTTGCGGTCCATCGAACGAGAGATTAATGCTGGGCTCAAGCAACAATCGATCACTCGTAGATTGAACGTGATCAATCCCCATCGCATGCCCTAATTCGTGCATGATCACATTGCGGAAAGCTCGAAAGTTATTGTTTGGATTACTGAAAAATCCGACATCGCTGGTGTCGATGATCATGTCCCCGCCGGCATTTGGGAAAAAGTTTGCGGCGAGAATGCTTCCCGGTCCGTCACCCGATTGACCTCCAATTCGAATGTCGCCACGAACGCCAAGTTGTCCATTGGAGGTGGAGAAGCTAAACGAGCCACCATCGTCGTTCAATTCGCGGACGAAAGAGAGCCCACTGATCTCATCCCACCGATTAAACGATTGCTCGATAAGTTCCTCGCCGGTAACTCCACCGGTAAAGGTAGTGCTCAAAAAAGCATTCAAACTGCTAGGGCCTGGCGGTTCTCCGTCGGCAACGTTGGGCACGAACGTCCCGTCAGGCACGATGCTCCAAGTAATCGTCCCCGCCCTTCCACTACCGGATCGAAAGCCCGAAGCGGTTACTTGCCATGGCGTAGTATTGCCGTTGCCGATCGTGAAATTCCTAAAATTTCCGCAAGAGCAGTTGGCATCCCCGGGACACTCGGAGAGGGTGCAGCAAGCCATTTGAGCTTGTTTTCGCAACTGCGGAGCATGTGCGAAATGTGTTCTCCAAAAGTCCGTGGTAGTTGCAAAACGGCAGCCCAACAAAAACGCCAACACGCCGACTACGCGAAAACACCTAACAATCATTGCGCCCCCAATTTTCAAGCTGTGCGACTAACTAGATAAGAGACCGATCAACGTACCTGAAAAACAACAGCTTGGGGGAAGAAAAGCGCATTCGAAGCCCGGTAAAGGTAAAGCGATGCCTCTATCGGTTTCCTATCTCACTAAAAGACTAGGCGTTTTCGCCGGATCATTCGTGAATGTTTTGAAACAGCGGGGTCGCTCAGAGCGCCTGAGAACGCGGAGAGTGCAGAGAAAATGCTCGAATCGTTATCGTTGCCCAAGTACCAAGTACCAAGTACTGAGTACGAGGTACTGAGTACGAGGTACCAAGTGAGGAATAGCTGCAGCATCAATATGTTTAGTTTGTCTGCATGTTTTAGTACAAAATTGTCTAAATTGAACTCTATAGTACCCTGAATAATTGTAATAAAGAGGAACACAGTATAACTTATTAGAATGGAGATAAGTGTATTTCATTTATTTAAATGTTTTATTTATGTTTTATTTATCTTATACCCTAATACTTTTTTCTTCTACGAGTTATGTTACTTAAAATGTTTGACTGGTCAAGACTACTCAAAAGCCTAGAATTTCTCAGAGTACAAATTTAATTATTTGGAGCTGATGAAGAATGAGCCATGAGAGACTTAATATCACCAATTGTAGGCAGTCTTTTCATATAGGATCTCTTTAACATAATGAGGGAAACATATGGTACATGTATGTAGGTACAAAATAGATAAGTGCATCAAATGTAGGTAAAAACCTAAATACCTACATTAATTGGTAAATTAAAAAAATATTACAGAATATACCTCTACATTGTCCTAACACATCCCCAAAATTTTGGCTCATTAGAAGCATGCTTAACTTCAGAAAGAGCTCTTGAATAAGTGTGATGGTGTTAACCTGTTCCCGGAACTTCTAGCTATTGCTGGTACTTGTGAAGGCTCTTTCAGAGCAATTAAAGGTGTTGGAGGTGTTAATATATGTTTTGTTTAACTATTGAAACCATTGCAGTTCTTGAAATATTATTTAAAGTTCCATTTAAGATTGAAAGATTGATATTGTTCCTAATTTTGTCATATGTTTACTTCATAAAAAGTTACTAGGTACATAAATTGGAACAGGTTGTCAAACCCACCTATCTTTGCAACTTGATTGATCAGACCTGTGGGCAATGTTGCAAAAGGTCAGAACTTTGCCTGTGTCAAAGGACAACCTTTTATCTCAATCAAGTCCAGAGCTATGTAAATATATGCATTCTGTCCCAACTGCACTACGTATAAGCTTATTCATCCAAGTAATGGTGCAAAGAGGCAAACCAAACTTATCCCCACTTGGTACTTGGTACTTGGTACAATTGGTACTTGGTACTTAGCCCTTAGTACTT
>CALHPU010000064.1 GCA_938036435.1 uncultured Pirellulaceae bacterium
AGTGGAGGCGGCGGGATTTGAACCCGCGTCCCGCGATGATTCCACGATAGCATCTACGTGTGTAGTCGTTCATTTAAATTTCGCCTGACTAACCGAGCAACGACACCCTGATCTTCAGACTAGACAAGAACTTTGTTTAACAGCAAGCGTGCTCGACGTGACCTGCTGCGATCTGGAATTGATGACCAGCATTCAAGGCTCTCCAGCGAAGCCTATCAGCCGGGGCAACCTATTTCTAGGCAGCCATTGCGAAAGAGTTATCTTCTGCAATTAAGGTTTTGATCAGATTTTTACGTGGCCTTCTGATCAACCACGACACGCCACCATTGCTTCCTACAGTCCGGTCGATTCCAATTCGCCCCCTGCTGTGTCAGTAATTGACACACAGACTAATTATACGCCGCAAACCGCGCGAGGGAACCTTTCCCCCTGAACGCCGTGCAAATTAGCGCATAAAAAAGCAGCCGGTCAGCATCAACCGGCTGCTTTTCTTATCTCGATGCCCAAACGCGATCTTGGGCAAACTTGTCTCTTACTCAATATCTCTCTCGTTCAAGGTCTTTAGGCTTGAACACTGTTTTTTTCCAAGCCGATCGGGTGTGAATCCGACCTGTCGGAAAATTAGCCATTGCAACCGCAGTCAGCCGCTGGTGCTGCTTCGATCACTGACTCATACCCGACATCCATAGATGCTTCGCAACCGCATGGTGCTGGCTCAGGAGCCGCATCGCATCCGCATGGCTCTGGAGCAGGTGCACCGCAACCGCATCCACCGCGAGAACGAAGACCGCCTAATAGACCCTTGAGTCCACCGCATGGCTCGCGGTCAACCAAACCCAATTTTGCGCCAGTGACGCAAACGCGATCGATCGACAGCTTGCGACGAGAACAGCCGCAAGCGTCTGTAGTGCACTTCAGGGAAATCTGCGGTAGGCTACGTTGAACTGGGACGAATCCCAAACGCTTCTGTGGTGCGTTGCACGCTGGTGCACAATCACAACATTGAGCAGAAGCAGGTACGGCGAATGCCAAACAAACAAAAGCAGAAAGAACAAACTTAAACATGTATCACCTCTCCAGGAGTTTTTGAATTACTCAACAGCCGAAAATTGAAAGTGTCGTACTCAAAGTTGTGTAAGCGACGGTTGTTAGGCAATTCGGTAAATTGTGTGATTTGGAAACGGACTTCCAAACCAACGTCGAATGTCTGGATAAAGTTAGGTCACCGCTAGGAAAGTGCTGGGGAAATTCAGACAAATTCACCTCCGTTTTGTTTTTTGTAACGACAAAATGCCTAAATTGGACCTAGACAGAATTTTTTGGATTTGGCTAAAGTCGAATCAAGACGCTCGATACCCATTCTCGTGACTAGGGAATAGAAACCTGTGACATTACGGCTTTCCTCGGGTCGTGCGAACTCCCCACGCGCTTGCTGCCCTTATATAATTAGAGACCAAGCGAAATTGAATTAGCACGAAACGACCTTTGTTACGGCCGATTGTTGTCTCCAAGAGGAGTAAGCCGAATTGTTGCGGATTTGGAATACCATCCAACGAGTCGATCAACGCATTGACTCCATTTCTTTTCCGGGGCTCGAGCGTCGTCTAGTCACCGCTAAACAATGGATGCGTAGTTTGTTCTGGCGAGCGGCTCTTTGTCCGGCGATGGTGAAACTTTACGATGCAAGGATACCCTTGGATGGTCTGGGGCCATTGGGCGAACGAGAGGCCGAACGTTTCTTGCTGCGCCAAGGAATGATCATTCTGTTTCGCGGCTATCAGGACCGTGTTGGTGAGGTCGATCTGATCGCGGTCGATCGACGCTCGATAGTATTTGTGGAAGTCAAAACACGTTCCAGCGATATCGCAGGCGAACCCGAGGACGCCGTCGACGAGGGCAAGCAAACGAAGCTGACCAAAACGGCGATAGGGTTTTTGAAGTGGCATCGGTTGACCGAGTACCCGGCGCGTTTTGATGTGGTGGCGATTCGCTGGCCGGAAACTTCCGACACGCCCCAGATCAAGCACTATGTCAACGCCTTTGAACCGGTTGGGGAATTTCAGTTTTTCTCCTAGTGGTCTGTCAACATTTAATTTTAGGGTAGCTGGATTCGCCAGAATTCAGTTCAGCAGTATAAAACCGAAGTCTGGCGACTCCGGCTACGATGACACACTCTAACTTCCATCCCTGACAAACCACTAGAGGACGTTTTTAGAACCACGCAGTTTTAAGAACCACGCAGTTTTTAGAACCACGCAGTAACGGTTGGCTTGCGCTATTGCGCTGAAATGTAGATCGCCCAGCTTGACAAAGTGAGCAAAGCTTCAGTGGTGCGATATCGGAAAGTGCTAGCGAGCGGTAGCGTAGATCTGGCTGGCTGGTGTAGGTCCTTACTGTTAAAAGAGGGTCTTCTTCCAAACAATCACATCACCAGACAATCCTAAGCATGGATGTTGAAGGAAAGATCAAGATGATGGCGACCGCCCCGATGTTACGAAAACGCACACCAAGCAACCTGAGCAAATTTATCACGGCAGCTTGCACGTTGCTTTTGGCGACAGCCCCTGCCCTGCTGTGGGCTCAGCAAGATTCAGAACAAGGTCCAGAGACGCGCGTTGCCGCCAATCCCGATCAACGGCGTCAGGCTGGAAATGGAATTCAATCAGCCCCTCAGGCGCCACCGGCTCAAACAGCGGCCGAAGAGAAATACCGCGATCAAATTCTCGATTACTGGGAGCAAAGCAGCGCACAGTACAAGAACTTTCGCTGTTCGTTTCGTCGATACACTTACGATTCGGCCGTGGTCAACTTTCGAGACCCTAAGTCCCAGCGACTTGCTGCAGCCGAAATCGCAACTGGCGAGATCTTTTTTGCGGCTCCCGAGCACGGGCGATATCAAACCGAACAGATTTGGAATTTTGCGGCTCCCCCCCAACAGCCCGGGGCAGACGCCGATTATGAACTGGAAAAATCCGAGTCGGCTCAAACCAAATGGATCTGCGACGGACAAACGATCTACGAATTCGATTTCGGCCAGAAACGTCTTTACGAAACATTGATTCCCGAATCGATGCGTGGCCCGCAAGGTCTGGCGGCAAGTCCGATTCCGTTTTTGTTCGGTGCAAGGAAAGACGTTCTGCTGGAACGCTACTGGGTCCGAGTGATCACGCCGCGTGAAGTAGAAAACGAATATTGGTTGCAGGTTTTTCCCAAGCGTGCTCAAGACGCTCGGAACTACAGCAAGATCGAGATCATCATCGACCAAGAGGATTTTCTGCCCAAAGCAATGCGAATGTTCTCATCCCAGTACAACCCGGCTAAAGGCAATTTCGCCCATATGAACTTCGAGTTTCAGGATCGTCGGGTCAATGGACTGTCTCTCGAAGGACTCTTTGGCCGTCCCTCAAAGCCAATCGGATGGACCCGTCAGAAACGCAGTTTTCTAGCAGAGTAGCAGTAAAGCTAACGGCGATTGTCGGTCGTTGGGGTCAGTACTTCAGATAAGCCATTACGACGCCGACCAGAAATCCAATGACATGACACCAATTGGCGACCTGGCCGACTAAGGGTACTGCTACCGGTAACATGCAAAATACCATATAGCCAAGGAGAATCACCACGGTCATTTGAGGCAGAAAGAATCCACTCCTTGGGTCGCTGTATTGCTTTACGACGATGAAGCCAAACAGCCCAAAGACAACGCCAGAGAGGCCGCCAAAGCTACTGATCAAAATGCCGCTGGGAAAATAGGGAGGTGAGCCTCCCATTCTAGCTGGCGCAACACCTTGGGCAAAATTTGAAAGTATCGCGATGGCGACGACCAAAATCGCCATCCAAATCGTTCCGTATCGTCCCTCGATCATGCGGCCAAACTGCAAGAACCACAACATGTTAAAAATGAAGTGAATAAAGCCGTAGTGGATAAATATCGGGGTCACCAGTCGCCAAATTTCCCCGCGCTGAATACTTGCCAACCGCAAGCTAAGTGAATCGCGGTCGTTTTGATATGCTTCTACCAGTTCCAATGATTGTGGTTGGTCGACGGCGACGAACTGTAACGCTCGGTTTGCCCCTTGCTCCCGTTGTGTTTCGTCTAAGTTAAAGTTGGTTACGATGGCTACAAGTAAACATAAGATCATCACGGTCTTGGTCATCGGGCCAGTCGGCGTGCCCATGCCACCGGACGAACGGGTGACTTTCATCTGCTTGTTCTGAATCTCCCGCCGCTTTTTTTCCCGCTCGCGCAATATTTGGCTGGCTTGGCCAACTGCGGACGAGTATTTTGGATCGTCGGGATTCTTCAGAAATTCTTCGTACTGGCTAAGTGCTGTTTTGAAGTGGTCTTCCTCTTTGACCCAAATCTCCACCTTTCCGTCGTCGGCCGTTTCAATCTTGGTTTCGATTTCTTGGGTCAGCAGCCAAGCGGCGAAAGTGCCAACTTTTTTCTGACCTTCAGTAGCGCCAATTAGTCTCATGGTAGCAATATTTGGTGAGAGAAAGAGTAATAAGACACCGTTATATGGCGAATCGTTTGTTGAAAGAGATTCGACGCCAGCATCATGAACCGTTGACCGGGTGGCCGATTCCTATTGTCAAACCAAGTCAATTCAGGGAAAGTCCGCAGGGTTTGATCCTCGATTATCGCCGATAGTGGGGCCCGCTGTCCATCCGACGAAGGCGAGAACCGTCCCTCGGTCCACCATTTTAACTTTGATCGATTTCGAGTTCCTTTCCAGTAACGGATCGCTCACGACGCCAATGGCCAACGACTCTTCGCAATCTGATTCTTCGACTCCTGCTGACGCCGCTGACATGGTATTCGTTCCACCTAGCGCGCCGGCAAATACGGGAACGGCGTCTGAGCGCGAGCGGCGCAAAAATCGAACCGGCCACTCGTCCTCAGGCCAAGGCAACCAGCGTATTGACAAGCCAAGTAGCTCTGTTTCAGGCGATCCGAAGAGCTCGCCAGATGATAAGCTGGTCGATCAAACGAAGCAACAGATTCGGCAACTGGTAACAGAAATTTCTGAACTAGCGCGGACAGAATGTTCGGTGCAAGATTTTTACCAAGGGTTTTTGACGCGCACAACGGGTGCACTTGCATCTGATGGAGGAGCGATCTGGATTCGAGAATCCAACCAACAGCCTCTTAAGATTCACTACCACATCAATCTGAAACAGACGGTGTTGGCGAGCGATACGGCCGCACAGAAGAAACACTCTGATCTTCTCAAACGTATTGTCGATGCGGGCGAACCGGAGGTAATCGCTCCCTATGCAGAAAGTTCAGATCCCAGTCATGGCGGTAACCCCACCGACAAGCTATTGATTTTCGGGCCCATCGTTGTCAACCACGAGGTGATCGGGCTGGTTGAGATTCTACAGCGCCCCGGCGCCGGACCAACAACGCAGCGCGGCTACCTTCGTTTTCTGATGCAGATGTGCGAACTGGCCAGTGAGTTTCTCACCAACGAGAAAATTCGATCTTTCCATGCTCAACAATCAATGTGGGGAAAGTTCGATCAATTCGTTCAAGCGGTTTATGGAAGTCTCGATGCTTCCAAAACAGCCTTTTCGGTTGCAAATGAAGGGCGCCGAGTGATCGATTGCGATCGGGTGACTGTGTTGCTCGGCCGCGGGAATTCGATGAAAGTGCGATCGATCAGCGGTTTGGACTCGATCGAAAGACGCAGCGACCAAGTGAAACATTTGACTCGGCTTGGCCGTGCTGTGGTCAAGGGCCGATCAGCGCTGTGGTATGACGGCGTTAGCGCGACCGACGAGAATCTGCCACCGCAAATTCAAGCCAAACTTCATCCGTACATCGATCGCTCGCACAGCAAATTGTTGGCGGTCATTCCGTTGTTTGCCGCCGTGCCAACAGACCCCGATTCCAATCTTGATCTAGGATTTGAGGCAAACGTTGTCGGGCGTTCGGGGCGGTCTGATCAACCTATCGGTGCGCTGGTTGTCGAACGACTGAAGGACGGGACGCTGACTGAAGACTTCAAGAAACGCGTAGAAGCCGTGGTTGGCCACTCCGAAGTCGCGCTGACCAATGCGATAGAGCACAACGCGATCTTCCTGATGCCATTGTGGAAGGCAATCGGTAAAGTGATGTCAGCCTTTCAAGGCGGCAACCTGCTTAAGACCATGTTTGTTTCCGGCATCGCCTTGGCTATGGGGTTGTGTTTGTGTTGGATTCCATGGCCGTTTTCTTTGGCCGCCAAAGGCGCTCTGATTCCAGAGGTGCAATCAGAAGTCTATGCTCAAAGTGCTGGCGTGATGGAAGAACTGTTTGTTTCTGACCAAGGCGATACCCCAGTGACACAAGGTCAAGTGCTCGCGCGGATGTCTAACAACGATCTGGCAGTTGCCATCGAGAACCTGCGCAACAGCATCGTCGAGGCAGAGACGCGGCAAGCAATCAACGAAAGCCTACGCGCCCAAGACGATTTGTCCGAATACGAACGACAAACGATCGAGATCGAAATCGAACAGGCGCGGCAAGAGAAGATTGGGCTTCGCGAAGAACTAAAGCTGCGAGTGATAGAGAACAAACATCTCGAAGTCGTTGCTCCTGCAACGGGAATCGTGGTGAATTGGCAAGCTCGACAGAATCTGATTAATCGCCCGGTCGAGCGCGGCCAGAACTTGATGACGATCGTAGATCCAAATTCCAATTGGTTATTGGAGTTGGAGTTGCCTGAGCGCCGATTGGGGCATTTAATGGATGCGTTGACCAAATCGCGCGAACCATTACAGGTTACGTTTGCGATGGCATCGATGCCCAGCAAAGAGTTCAGCGGGCAATTGCACCTAGTGGATCATCAACTGGATGTTCACTCCGACCAAGGCAACACCTGTTTGGTACGAGTGGCATTTGACAATTCTGATCTTGAACCTGAAATGTTGCGAACGGGCACACGCGTCAACGCCTCGATCGCTTGCGGCACTTGCTCGATTGGCTACGCGATGTTCCACGAGGTCATCGAGACCGTTCAGGCCAAGTGGATGCTGTGGTTCTGATGGAAGCCCAAGCCACAAGCTTTGAATCTAGCTTTCTTATTCGGCCGGCATAAACTCGTTGTCGATCATCCAGTCAGTCAGACGATCTTTCCAAGTGCTGATCGATCTAAGTTTGGAACGTTGGCCCATGTTGAATCCGTGTCCACCTTTTGCGTAGAGGTGCATTTCTACCGGGACTTTGGCAGTACGAAACTTGCCCAGCAAGTCGACGACGGCTTTAGAGGCACCTTGATCGTCGTTGGCTACCAGCATGAACGTTGGAGGCGCGGTATCGGGAATGGCATCTGGTACTCCGAGATGCCCGGGGTAGATCAACACTTGGAAATTGGGCTGGCAACTAACGCGATCGATTGGATCAGAAGCGTCAGGGATTCCCTCGTAGGAGTTGTAGGCTACTTCGGAGGCAACCTCGCCCCCGGCACTGAAGCCCACGATTCCAATTTTATCCGGATTAATTTTGTAGTCTGCCGCGTGAGCGCGTACCCATCGCATGGCCCGACGACCGTCGGCACGCGGATGTACGTCCAGTTTATAGGGTGAACCTTTTTCACGAGCCAGACGATATTTGATCACGAACGCCGTCGCACCCAATCGCACAAAATACTCCGCCGGATCGCATCCCTCTGCGGTGTAAACCAGCATGCGGTGACCGCCGCCGGGAAAGATCACAACGGCAGTTCCGTTGGATTTGTCAGCTGAAGGGCGGAAGACGGTAACGGATGGGTCGTGCACGTTCTTGACCCAATAGTCTTTGGCTTGCTCGGGTTCGTTTCTTCGTTCTACTGAATCCGGAGCCCCTTGCTCCCAGAGAGAGAATCGCTGGCCGGTGAGTTTGCCGGATTCCTGCGCCGCAGCGGTTTTGGTATCGGCAAAGATGGCGAGGCATAGCAAAGCCGTCGGCAAGATAAGTACAACGTTAAAGAACAGCTGAATTAGTGGGCGCGCGTGAGAAGATCTCATCATTGAAGCCTTGAATTGCAGTCGAGTCGAGTTGGTTGCGAATGTTTAGGCGCGCAAATAATTCGACTCGCACAAATCATCCAATGCGCACTAAAAAACGGTCGCCCATTCCTGAGAAAGGGCGACCGAATGTTTCGATATGGACTAATGTTCTTAAGTCCTAAAGTTGAGTAGCAGAGAACCTATTGCTCGCCGCAGTCTCGATGGCCTTTTTGGCCGCTTCGGCGTCTACTTCATCGCCTTTTAGAATGACTTTGCCCAGTTCTGGAATTTCGACCTCTACACC
The DNA here is from genome assembly GCA_938036435.1 of uncultured Pirellulaceae bacterium. Classification (GTDB taxonomy): domain Bacteria; phylum Planctomycetota; class Planctomycetia; order Pirellulales; family Pirellulaceae; genus Mariniblastus. Next base: position 8,276 of record CALHPU010000064.1, read on the forward strand.
CGGTAGAGCAGTGGCAAGCTCGTTTTTAATCGCGCCTCCACATCCGGCTCGTCAGGTCATGCCTTTTACGTCAAAGCTAACTGTCGTTAGCTCTTCACCAGTCGCTGGTGCTGTGCTGGAAGTACTTCCCTCAGCAGTCGCCGCTGCTCCACCGCCATCGTTAGATGGAGCCGCAGTTTCACTTCCGCCACATCCAGAGACTGCCAGTGCGGCAGTTGCGGTTACGGCAACTGCGAACAAGCTCAAAAATCTCATGGTCTTCTCCACAAAGATAAAAAAATTGCAGCCCACGATTAGATTCGACGCTCGAAACGCAGCACTGACAGACAGTGTTGGTATCGATGGACTACATAACTAGATCTACTATAAGCGTCAAAGGGCTGGTGGAGGGGCAGTTGAAACGATTCTTTTGCTAAAAACAGTGATGTATCGGAGAATTTCAGGTCTTCCGGGTAAATTGAGCCGCTTTTGGGTCAATTGGAACCATCGGCGCAGTTAATCTCGCGACGTGGATGCCAAAAAAAATGGTGGTCGCTGTAGGCCAGAGCTACAGCAACCACCATCGATCGATTTCGAATTCTTGAAGTCTTCGAATCTCAACGTTTGTCTAGCTATTTGTCGATGCAGCAGCTTCGCCAGCAGCAGCTTGTGCCTTTGTCAGCGCTTCAACAGCCGCTTTGTATTTCGCACGAGCGACGTTCAAACGGGCAGTCATTTCGCAGCAAGTTTCTTCGTCGCCTACGACGTACTTCATTTCCGCTCCACCAGCGGCCAGTTCTTTGGCCTTCATTGGGCAATTGCAGGCTTCTTCGCCAACGACGTAAGAAAGGCTAACTGAATTGACAGCCTCTTGGACCAGTTTCGTGTGGCTTGCAGCCTTTATCGGACAGCTACATTTTTCGCCAGCGATAGTTGTTGTTCCGGATGCTTCACAAACACATGGCGTTGTATATGCGGCCAATGCAGCTTCTGTTTTCTCAACCAACGCGGTCATCGCTTCTGATTTGTCAGTGTAAGAAGTTTCCGCAACGACATAGTGAATTGGTGCACTGTGCTTCTCTGCAAGCGCCTGAGCCGAATGTGAACAGCAGGTTGATTCTTCGCCAACCTTATAGGACATTTTCGGTAGGGATGCCATTGCTGCTGAGATTGGGCATTCGCCGTCGCATGCTTCTTTGCCGCTACAACAAGCTTTAGCAGCACTGCCATCCATTTCGGCAGCCATTGCTTTGGGTGATCTCGATTTGTCATCAGAACCTTCCTGAGCGAACGAGGAAGTGACGATGAGACACGCGACGATTGCAATACCGAGTGTTAGAGTGAAGAGTGATTTCATAGCTTCTCCAGAGGTTAAGGATTGTCGCATCTACATCAGGATGCTACAAAAAATTGAATGTGACCTGAAAACCAGCAAGTTAGCGGTTTAGGTCACTAGTGTATCGTATCAGAGTTGGGCAAAGAACTTGTTGTCAGGCCCCTAATTTCTTAAATTCATTCGCGAACAAGTTTGACTCCGATTAGAGTCAATTTTTACGTGGTAAAACGTCAAAAGTTCAAATTTGTTTTAGATTGCTGCGCATTTGGTTAGAATGAGCCTCGATGGCCAATTTTCACAGTTTTTGGCTATCTGTCCACGACCCGAAAACTAGGCCCGCATTCAACTCAAGACAGCCATTTTCTTGCCTAGTGGTCTGTCAACATTTAATTTTAGGGTAGCTGGATTCACCAGAATTCAGTTCAGCAGTATAAAACCGAAGTCTGGCGACTCCGGCTACGATCACACACTCTAACTTCCATCCCTGACAAACCACTAGCAAGCCAATTGAGCAATCAAAGAAGAACTACCAAGCAGTGTTTCTTTACAACAGATTCTTAATAAATTCTTCTTTGAGTTTTGATGCAAGTTCCGAACACTGACGCAAGTTCCGAACACTGATGCAAGTTCCGAACGATGACGCAAGTTGTTTTGGATTTGAAATTGCTCAACTTGCCGGTAGAAAAGCAAAAAAGCCGCCCATCGAACTCAATGGGCGGCTTGGAATCTCTTGAATCTACTTCTCAGTGTAGATTATTCGTCTTCGGTCGAGGCCTCGGGTTCTTGAGCCTCCGAGGAAGTCTCTTCAGTTTCAGGAGAAGCCTCCGCAGATGTTTGCTCTTCGGCGGCAGTTTCTTCTTCGGCTGGTTTTTCTTCAGCAACCGGTTCTTCGGAAGCTGTTTCTTCAGCGGCACCAAAGGCAGGCTTAACAGCCGACTTCACTTTCACGCGATCATTCTTACCGACAAATTCCAAGATGCCTTGGACTCCAGCGTCACCCAAACGGACGCCGGCTAGTTTCAGGATACGGGTATAGCCACCATCGCGATCGACAAACCTTGGTGCGACGTCTTCGAACAGAATGGAGACCGCCTCTTTGTCGCCCAGCAGAGCGAATGCTCGGCGACGATAGTTAATCGCGGGAGCGATCGCGGCGTTCCACTTTTGCCAGCCTTCGCCTTCACGCCATTGCTTCCACGCGTCAGTGCCGCGTTCGGCTGTCGTGTTCAGCTTTTCGGCGGCTTCCATGTGGGGAAGCGCTTTCTTGGCCAGCGTGATGCACTTCTCGACCAGCGGTCGAACTTCTTTGGCCTTCTGCAATGTTGTAGTGATACGGCCCTTGTACTTGGGTGGATTGACGGCAGTTTTTCCGTCGGCCTGAACCAAGCCTTCGTAGAACATGTCATCACGTTCGGTCAACAACAGGCAGGTCGCTAGGTTCTTCATCAACGCTTTGCGATGGCTGGATGATCGGCCCAGACGGCGGCCTTTTTTTCTGTGTCTCATCTTACTACCAAACTTCTATTTTGCAGTTTCAGTCTTCAGTTAAATGTTCTGGCTGGGATGCCACAAACAACTTAGGTGATTACAGGTGCTTTGGGCACTTTCATTCCAAGGTGCATTCCAAGTTCGCCCAACAGTTGGCGAACTTCTACTAAAGTCGTTTCACCGAAGTTACGAATTTCCATCAGTTGATCTTCGGTCTTCTGAACGAGATCACGAACAGTGCGGATATCAGAACAATCCAAGCAGTTGGTTGCTCGAACCGAGAACCGCAGTTCGGTTATCGGCATGTTCAGTTTGGCTTCCAATGCCGCATCGATACCGCCCTTGCTTTGGGGTTGAGCATGCACTTGAGCGCCCAGTTCGGTGTATTGCACGAACGGGTTGAGGTGCTTTCGCATGATCTTGGATGCTTCGACCAAGGCCATCTCTGGGTTGATTGAACCGTTGGTCCAGATCTCCAAAGTCAATCGATCGTAGTTGGTCTTCTGACCGACACGAGTTTCTTCGACGTCGTAACGAACGCGTGTCACAGGACTGTAAACGGCGTCGATAGGAACGATGCCGATTTCGTGATCGCGGCCGCTGTGCTCCGTAGAAGGCACGTATCCGCGACCGTTTTCGACAACCATTTCCATCATGAAAGGGTTGTCAACGAATGCGTTTTCATCGGTCAGCGTAGTCAAAACATGATCGGCGTTGATGATGTCGACCTCGCCGCCGGTTTGGATGTCGGCACCGGTGATCGGGCCGGGCGTGCTCTTTTCGATCGTGATGACTTTCATCTGATCGGTGTAGTTTTTGACGACCAATGATTTGACATTCAAAACGATTTCTGTGACGTCTTCCAAAACGCCAGGAATCGAAGAAAATTCGTGGTTCGCACCGCGAATTTTGAGTTGCGTCACCGCGCTGCCTTGCAGGCTCGAAAGCAACACGCGACGAAGACTGTTTCCAACGGTTGTTCCAAAACCACGCTCAAATGGTTCAGCAACAAACTTTCCGTAAGTTGGTGTCAACGAATTGCGATCGCACTCAACGACGCTTGGTAGTTCTAAACCTCTCCAACGGATATGCATGGAGTTCTCTCCGAAATTCAATCGAAACGATTGTGATGTAAATTAACTAGGGGCAAGGCTCTGGTTTGAGTTGACCGGCGACAATCGATAACTCAATAGTTCGAATCGCCAGCAGCATCAACCAGACAACAAGTTGAAAGAAAGAGACTTAAACGCGTCGTTTCTTGCGAGGTCGGCAACCGTTGTGTGGAATTGGAGTGCGGTCTTCGATCGATTTGATGTTCAGACCAGCGGCTTGGAGTGCAGTGATCGCACTTTCCCGACCACTTCCGGGGCCTTTGACCCGCACTTCTACTTCTTTAACACCGAACTTGATGGCTTTTTCGGCGGCCGTTTGGGCAGCACTCTGGCCAGCAAAAGGTGTGCTCTTACGAGACCCTTTAAATCCGCACGTTCCGGCACTTGACCAGCACAATGTCTCGCCTTTGGTGTCGGTGATCGTCACAGTCGTGTTGTTGAAAGTCGCTTGGATATGAGCGATTCCAAACGTCACATTGCGACGGACGCGTTTCTTTTTAGTTTTTGCCACTTCTTTAGACTCCGGGTGCTCTTAAAACTCGCCTCTGGAAACCAATCCAACTCAGGCAGTCACTATCAAGCGGGTTCTTGTTTGATGATGGGTGAAACTGGCCAAACTTTGCTTTTGGGAAACTGCAATTTTTCCTTTGAAGCACTTTCCAAAATGGCCACACTTTAAATTCGTAGCGTCAACGATAGATCAGCGAAGATCCTTGACGCCCTTCTTGCCCGCAACTGTCTTCTTTGGACCTTTACGTGTGCGAGCGTTTGTCTTGGTACGCTGGCCGCGCACTGGCAAGCCAATACGATGCCGAATTCCACGGTAGCTCTTGATCTCACGCAGACGCGTGATGCATTGTTGCACGTGGCGGCGAAGCGGACCTTCTACCGTGTAATCACGTTCGATAATGGTCGAGATACTACTGCTGTCTTGGTCTGTCAAATCCCGAGCGCGAAGTTCGGGGTCCACTCCCGCTTTGCGACACAAATCGCGCGCGGTTTGAGGTCCGATGCCATAGAGATACGTCAGTGAAACGACGATCTTCTTATCATTGGGGATATCAACACCTAACAAACGAGGCATATATAAACTCTCTCTCGGGCAAATTCAGCCAACCATGTTCTCTGGTGGTCTGAACACTGTGAAAATGTTTGTGTGCGGAAATCAGACTCGACGACTCATTGTTATCCAGCTGAGCAGCCAATGCCGATTTAACTTACTTTAGTACTATCCCTGACGCTGTTTATGGCGTGGGTTTGTGCAAATGACGTACACGCGACCTTTACGGCGAACCACCTTGCAGTTTTCGCAGATCCGTTTAACGCTTGCGCGGACTTTCATCGCAGTTGCTCTCAAAATTTTGGTTTTATTAAAGCCCGACAGTATAGGAATGAGTCCCATACTCCCACAAGGGCCATTTTTATACGAAATGCGTTTTTTCGAATGGAACGGTTCGATTGGAGCGTCGGTTGGCTCCCACCAACGAACAACTGGCTCGGCGAGAAAGCGCCAGCACCCAGTTTGAGCCCCGAACCCCTTGTTCGAGCAGCAAATCCGATCCATCGGCTTTCTGTGATCTTCGCCTTTACCTCGGTTTTGACTCTGGCGCATTTGAGGTGGATTTGCCGGTGCTTTGCCAAATCCGGTGGTGACTCTCGGTCGCGGTAGTGATTTATCAGATGTCCATAAATGAAAGACTCGATCGGCCAGTATAGCTAGCACGAGTAAAAAGTTTATGAAGATTGCTCAAGTCTTACTCGGTGAAATTCTGTACCGTGTCGCCAGAAGTGAACTTTGCTGGTTATCCCGGTTTTTTCTAATGCAATCTATCCGTCAAAGGGCCATTGGCTCAGCCGCTTGCTGTTTTGCAATCGTTTGTACTCTGGTCCTGTTTCAACACTTCCAATCCGAAACTTGGCTTCAGAATATATCTGAAGCGAAGCTACGTGACTCCAGCGTGCGCCCGATGCGCTATGATGGCGAATCGGGTAACGGGCACCAAAGGCAGTCAAATGAATCTTCTGCAGATGTTCAGCCTGCTACTCAGGTAATTCGAGATCCGATGGTGCAACCGGCCGGCCATCAAGCAGACGTTGTTAGATATCCTCTGTTTGCAGAACGCGCTCAAAGGCCAGAGGCTGTTCCAACGCCCGCAGTTACTCCTTCGGTTTCCGCCACTAACTCTCAATTTGACAATCGGTCTTTATCGGCAACCCTTTCACCAGAGGATCAAGCAACTCTTAAGAGTCTGCCCCCCGCTTGTACTTCGGACATCGAATCGTTGATCCGCGCGTCGCAAGCTCAGCCGCCGGCTCCGCAACAGACTACGACTGCCGGTGTCCCAATGGGGCGAGGGTCGCAACAGCAATGGGTGCCGCCAGTTTCCTCCACAACGCAGCAACGTGTGCCAAACCAGTTTAATAACGTTGACTTGGAACGTTACAACCCCCACGCCAAAGCAACCCAAGTATCTTGGGAGTCGGATTCAGTAGCCAAGAAAAAATCGGTTGATGCAAGCAAGGCGAGTGGTTCCGCCAAGAAATCCGATGAACAGAAGACTGACTCAGATGCCGATCCGCATCTTGAACTCTACTCACGCGACGCGTTTCCGTCGGCGCGCGAGTGCAAAATCTGTCACGAGCAGATCTATGAAGAGTGGGCCAGTTCGAGTCATGCCTACGCGTCGATCTCTCCAATGTTTCATGTCTTTGAGAACAAGGTCAACAAACTTACCTCAGGCACCATGGGGTATTTTTGTTTGCGATGTCACGCACCGGTGGCCACTACGATGGGGCTTAGACGCGATCAACCGATCTGGGATGGACCTGCGGTCTTTAAAGAAGGGGTGACATGCATTGCGTGTCACCGTGTAAAAACACCGTTCACGAAAACCGATGGAGAGAGGCGGATTGAACCGGGTGGTATCTATGATCCGGTCTATGGCGGTAGCGACGGTGGCGGTGTGGCGACGGTAGCCAAATACAAAGACAAGTACAAAGTAAAAATCGATCCCCACGACAAATCGACGGGGCAAAAGATGCACCGCCGCAGCATCCAATTCGAAGAATTGTCTGAATCAACGTTTTGTATGTCTTGCCATCAGGTCGCCGTCAAACCGGGAATCAAACTGGAAGTTGTCTGGGATCAGTACCGCGCGTCGCCAGCTTGTCGTGAGGGTGTTTCGTGTCAGGACTGCCACATGGGCGTTGTCCCCGGTGTGGATGCGGGATACTCATTTGGACCGGCCGCCGTGGTCGGAGGAAAGGTTGTCAATCCCGAGCGTAAGCATTCCAACCACGTCTTCTACGGTCCCGGTTACTCGATTGCTCATCCGGGAATTTTTCCACAAAACACAGACGGCGATAAATGGACCGTCAATCAGTGGCTGGAGTTTGATTGGCGTAGTGATTGGGGAAAAGAGAAATTCGAGGATGATCTCGCTGACGGCTTAATCCAAGCTTGGTTCCCCCCTGCGTGGCAGGACGCCGATACGCGTGTCGAGGCGCGGGAAGTGGTGGAAGACAACTTGAAGAAGCTAAATTACAAGAAGGACTTGCGAAGGCAATTGCTTGAAAACGGTTCAAAATTGGATGGCCCGTTCTTCGCGAGTCCGCCGGTCGCAGGTAAGCCGCTTAATTTCCGCTATTGCTTGACTAATACGAATCCCGGTCACAATATGCCCAGCGGCTCGCTGGGGGCCCAACCTCAACTCTGGATGAATGTTGTGCTGATTGGTCCAAATGGCAACCGTTTGTGGGAGACCGGCCACGTCGACTCCAATGGTGACCTCGCCGACAATCATTCGTTGGATGTTCTTAATCGCACGCTGCCATTTGACGACCAGTTGTTCAATCTGCAAACCAAGTTCTTGACGCAGAATGTGAAGGGCACCGATCGGGAGATGTATCTGCCAGTCAATTTTGACGTGGATCAGTTGCCGTTTATCCGCCCTGCGGCGCAACCGGTGACAGTACTGAACCATCCACCGGGTATTCGTATGGAAGGGCATTCCCTTCCAGCGCTGGCGTCAAGGAACGCGAAATTTAGTATCCCCGCAAAACTGATTACACAGCCGGGAACCTATCGCTTGAGCGTTCGGATGCGTAGTCGTGCAGAACCCATCTACTTTATGCGTTTTTGTGATGCGACCCCCGAGATGGAACGCATGATGAATGAATGGATTGCTGACTTTCACGTCAACACGGTGACTTTCAGCGTCAGGTAACCCAAATCAGACAATAGTCTGTTTACTCAAACTCATTTTATAAGACACAATTCGTTGAACCGTTTTTTCAAAACTCAATACTTCAACTGGTTGCTGGCCTCCACTTTAGTGCCACTAGCTGTGTTGGGAGTTGCGCTCAACGGTCGGGGATCCTCAGATCAACAGCAACAACGAATTTGGAAAAACGCTCACGTAGAAGCTCGCCGCGCGACCGAAGCATGGGAGGCTAATTCGTTTGTGCCGGAGCCGCGACCGCTTCGTGAGCCAGTGGTCAAGCTCTCACCAATGCCACCGCTGCCCAATGATGCCGAAGGATTTGAGATCAAGCCGTTGCCTCAAACTGGTCTGGCTCACGAGCAAAATAAAATGCAGCCCTTGGAAGCTGAAACGGAACCTGCCGAGATTAAGTTTTCCTCGTTGCCAAGTTTGCAAAAGCCGGATCTTTCGACGGCCGGTTCGGCGGGCCTCCAAGACAAGCCATGGAAAATTCGGGCTCTGCCTCCTCGAGACGAAATCAAATTCAAAGCTCTGCCAGCGCCCGTTAGCGATCAGTCACGCGTTGCACCATCGGCGAACACTGATCCGGGCAATGACGGCCAGATGCCTAAGGCGCGTCAATTGTCGCCGAAAAAAGCCGCATCGGCTTGGGTACACCCCAACAAGGATGCTGTGATTCAACTCGCATCGGCCGAACTTGAGCTTAAGGGGCCTAATGAGCCGAACACGATCTTGGGGATTCCTGCTGATAGCGAGCCTGTGGCCAAAGAGCCTCCAGTCGTAGTTGAGCCTCCAGTTGCAGTTGAGCCTCTCACGCTGGTGGCTAAGCTACCTAAGGCACTTTTAGAGAAGAAGCCAAAGAAGAAAAAGAAAGCGGTCGTGGCAGCACCCAAAAAGGGCAGCTCGCCCAAGTCCGCTTCCAAGAAGGACAAAGACGATTACAAGCTTGCGGCTCAACCCAAAATGGGAGCCCATTACGTCGAAGACAAACCGCAAACCGATCAAAATGCTCATTTGATCGAACCGTTGATTAGCGATTTCTCTCCCGATGCGACCAACCCGTATTTGCCGTACGAGCCGCATTCGCAAATGAATGTCTACCAGGGTAAAACGCTCAATGCGAATCAGCGTCCGCTGGTTGAATTGGGTCGGCCTTGGTACCAGCTGGGCCAGTTAAGCCCCGGCTCATCGGTACTTGGTTTCCACAACAACGTTAACCCGCAGTTTCTAGTTTTTGGTGACTATCGAACGGGTTACGCCTCCAATCGTTCCAATGGAAACTCAACGTCGCAGATTGCAACGCAATTGAATTTGGATTTTGACCTAAAGCTGACCGGTACCGAGCGCTTTCATGCCTTCGTTCAACCGCTTTCTAGCAATGGTCGCAATACACGGCGGTTGTTGGATGATGATGAATTTGAGTTTGAGGGAAGTGCGAACCCTCTGTTCGGATATTTTGAAGGTGACCTTGGAGCGCTTGTCGGCGGTGCAATCGGCAAGACGTTACCGTTTGACCTTCCCTTTACTGCGGGTGTTATTCCACTGGTCTTTCAAAATGGTGTCTGGTTTGAGGATGCGATTCTTGGTTTCGCGGCGACTTTGCCAGCGAAGAACAGTCCGCGCTTCAACATCAGCAACATGGATTTCACGTTTTTTGCAGGCTACGATAAATTAGTCAGTCCCGCTTTTCCGGGCGACGACAGCGCTGCCCGAATCATAGGGATGGCCAGTTTTCTGGAGATGCTTAACGGCTACATTGAAATTGATTACGCGTTCTTAGATGATCGAACATTTGATGACCGGAGTTATCACAACATCGGGATTGGCTACACACGGCGCTACGGGCGATTCTTGTCTAATTCGACGCGCGTGATTGTTAATGCGGGTCAGAACAGCGCTGTGGTGGATAACACAGCGGACGGAGTATTGTTGCTTTCGGAAAATAGCCTGATCACAGGTTTCCCATCTAACATCGTTCCGTACTTCAATTTCTTCGCTGGATTTGATCGGCCTCAGTCTGCCGCGCGAGCAGCAGCTGCTGGAGGCGTGCTTCGGAACACGGGCATTTTGTTCGAGTCGGACAACTTGACCGGCTATCCAACATTAGACGCGACGGCCAACGACACATTTGGAATGGCCTTGGGCCTTGAAGTTCTCTCCGGCGGCGATCGATTCAGCCAGCAATTGGTCTTGGAAGCAGCTGCGTTAGGCGTGATGGGTAATGACGCGACCCGTAACGCGGCTGGCGATCAGTATGGAGTCGGTTTCCGTTATCAGTTGCCGCTGTCTAATTCTGTCATTCTGAGAGCTGACGGAATGTACGGTTTCTTGCGAAATGACGAAGACATCTCGGGCATCCGGTTGGAAATCCGCAAGAAGTTCTAAGCCGTTTGCGAACTCACCATGAACATCATTTTGTTTGAGGAACATGAAGTTCACTCCGCACTCAGCCGTGACGACACACGCGTGGTGCATGTTTTGGAAGTTTTGCGGCGGCAGATTGGCGATTCAACCGATGTTGGGCTGGTCGATGGGCCGCGCGGCAAGGCAATTCTTCAGTCGGTTGACGATGCTGAAGTGACTTTCCAGTTCACTTGGGGAGAAGAACCCCAACCCCTTCTTCCGATCGATTTGATTGTCGGGCTGTCGCGTCCTCAGACCTGTCGGAAAATTTTACAGGAAGCGACCAGCCTCGGCGTGCGAAGCATTTTCTTTATCGCCACCGATCGCGGCGAGGCGTCTTACGCGACTTCCAAACTGTGGACCTCCGGAGAGTGGCAGAGCTTGGTGCGCGCGGGTGTTGAACAGGCGTTCTCAACTCGATTTCCAAAGGTGCAATTCGGTGTCGGTCTAGCGGACGTCATCGAATCGATTGAAATATCCGACGGGCGAGTCTGTTTAGACAACTATGAGGCCACCGTTGGATTGTTAGAGGCGACTCTTAACGCGCCGAACCAAAACTCCGTCGTCCTTGCCGTCGGTTCAGAACGCGGATGGAGCGAGGGAGAGCGCAATCTATTTCGGCGACACGATTTTCTGCTGGCTCATTTGGGCGAGCGTCCTCTGAGAACCGAGACGGCAACCATCGCTGCGATCAGCGTCGTCACGGCTGCTCTACGAAGTCGTTGAGCGGGAAGATCTATGGTAGGCTTATGGATAATTGCGAAGCCATTTCGCAGGATCATTGATTCAGATTTTCGGGATACTTTAAAAACACGATGGGCCAGACGCCGAGCTACGAACAGACAAAATCTGAAACGCTGGCCGCATTATCAGCAGGCGAGAACGATGTTGCGTTTCGCAATTTTCGTCACTGCTTGGAATTCGGCAGCGAAATCCCGACGGGGAAATCAAAAGTGTTCGCCGACGCGTTTGCGGTATTTACTCGCATTGCAGAACAGTTCGGCGACGAAGAGTTCACCAATCGTGTGCGGTATGTTGCTCAAAATCCGAACGATGTCCAAGGACTCTACGATCTAGGCTTTGGATTATACGAACAATCGCAGTTCGGCATCGCCGCAGGCGTACTAGCCCGCGCCGACAAATTGGCACCCGCTGAACCTGCGATTGTCTCGGAACTGGTGTGTGCGTTGGAAGGCTTCAACAATTGCCAGTCGGCAGTAAACGTTCTCAAGCGTTATCCCAAAATGACAGCGAAGCAGTTCTTGTTCGCCTACTTGATGGCCTTTAACTGTCTAATGTCGGGCGACGTAGCTACCGCTGTGGAATTTGCCGCAACACTGCCAAAATTGACCGAAGACGATGCTCACGAAGCCATGGCTCAACGGATCTACGACTTCCTAGCTCGCGCTCAAAAAGTTGGCGGAGTATGCGCTCTGGACGATAACGATTTGCGCGGATGGAACTATGTGACGACCGGTGGGGTTTTGACCATGTTGTCTCCGCATGGCTATCCCGATCCAATGCGCGGTAGATTCGCGTACCTCCGAGACTCGTATGAAAATATTCGCGTTGGACTAGAGTCCTTAAAGACAATCGTTGAACATAAACGCATGAAGCCAAAGTGTATTTTTGCTTTGCCCGGACGTGATTCACAAATCGTCGCGACAGCGGCCAGTCTCGTTTTTAATTTGCCGTTGGAGCAATGGCCAACCGAAGATGGGACTGGCAAGCCGGGGATCATCGTTGGGTATGATTTCGGTAAGGCCGATTTGAACTTGGAGCCCCTGAGTATTCATCGGGCCAATCAGTTACTTTTTTCTCATGCAATCCAATGGACATTGAGCTTGCCGGTTGCTCCAGATGTGGTGACGCTTCAGCATCAGATGCTAGTGGCACCATGGGAGCCATGCATCCAAGCAGATAAGGATTCGTCAGGAACCAGCCAGACGCTGGCCGACGATCGAGCCCCTGAACTTATTGCCAAAGAGATCGAGCAGCTTGATATCTCCTCGGTCTCGATGGAGGGAGAGGAGGCGCCGCCGGAACTTTCGGGCGTCTTTCTTGATGCGCTCGATCCTTTTCCGCGCCACAGCGGTACGCGTCAACAAGCTTGGCCAAACTCGCCGGTCAAAAGTGCTCGGCTCTAGTAGCAAACTAACGCGTAGCTCAACGAATTCTCAAATCACTGCCCGATAAGAATCTCAATCAATGGGGCAATATCAATGAAGTTCACGGCACCATTGCGATCAAGGGACAAGTTATAAACCGCGCCGCGAAGACGACGTCGTTGACTCCATCGAGATCACTGAGCGTCTAAAGCGATCACCGCTCTTGAATAATCTCGTCGGCAAGCCGCCTTCATCAGAGTCAATGCGCTGTGCAGTGATGGCTTGTATTGAAACGCTTCGCGATCTCAAAATAGCCAGCGTTTTGTCCAATAGAACGCGAAATTCGCTTTCAAATGTGCAACTTCAAAACATGATTACGGAGGTCGATGCAACAACGAGGATGGCGACAGTGGAGATAAGTCTGAGATTGCTGATAAATTTGTGCGCTTCGAGGGAGGGGGAAATGAAGTGCGAGTGCCTAGGCTTAACTTGTTTTTCTATTGGTGACACGCAAGGTGAACGAAAGCGGGACGCATTGCCAATAAATGTGACGCTTTGATGCAAGGCACGCGTTTTTCTTGCTGAAGTTCCGATCGATTCGCACGCGCCGTGCCGCTTTCGGATTGCTGACCGATTAAGCGTCTTTGTTTGGCTTACTAATAAAGAAAAAGCTCAATTGGCCGATTGTTTTAGAACCAACGGGTTTTATGGACGTACCTCACCGGCTAGGGATGGGGCCCGTTTTTGGGTCCACTGAACGCTATCACATCCGATCGATACAAGAAAATCGTGGCGACGGTCGAATTCGCGATGTTAATTGGCACCAAAGTCGTTACCTTTTAGCAAACAAAAAGTTGGTTCCAAGTTAGGGACGAATTTTCCTAATGACTACAACGACCCCATGCGAACTTATCCGTCAGCAGTTTTTACTGACGCGAATTAGAGACTTATGGCGCGTTGATTTTTACTCAATTTGAGGAGTGCTTGAGAATGTTAAAATATGTTTTTGGTTTGGCTTTGATCGCATTGGCTTCTGGCTGTGCCACCTCACCGTCTCCGGCCGTTGCACAGGGCCCTCAAGATGTGAGTACGGCCAAAATCACCCACACCGTTTATTTCGATCTTGAAATCGGCGGACAGCCAGCCGGACGAGTCAAGATGGGACTCTTTGGAGACGTCGTTCCTGAAACCGCACAAAACTTTCGCGCTTTATGCACTGGAGAAAAGGGCGTGGGCAAAAGTGGAAAACCTCTTCACTACAAAGGCAGCAAATTTCATCGTGTGATTCCGGGATTCATGTGTCAGGGAGGTGACTTCACCAATGGCGATGGAACCGGTGGTGAGAGTATCTACGGCGAGAAATTCAAGGACGAGAACTTTGAGTTGAAGCACACTCAGCCAATGCTTTTGTCGATGGCCAACGCCGGGCCCAACACTAATGGATCACAGTTTTTTATCACGACCGCTAAGACGGGTTGGCTCGATGGAAAGCATGTTGTGTTCGGCAAAGTAATCGAAGGCGATGCCATTATTCGTGCCGTTGAAAAACAAGGATCGCGAGGTGGAGACACCATGGCCGATATTGTCATTGCCGACTGTGGCGAATTGCCGACCGGAGCCGCCGGCGGTAGCGCTCCCAAAGCGGGTAGCGCTCCCAAAGCGGGCAGCGGAGCCAAAGCGGGCAGCGGACAGAGGTAGTCCGTATTCTTGCGACAAAAATTGGATATTCGATCCATGGAAAATAACAGAGAACTGCCGAGAAATCGGCAGTTTTTTTTAGTTGGGAGCCAGCGCCGAGTTTTAGTGCTCTCGGTGAGATGAAACAGATTTGTTATCCGAGGAGGCACGTCCAATCAAAAATGCTAATGCCGTCTGTCTCAAAATTCGCCTAAATGGCCGTTTCGGCGACTAGAAATGTCGGATGTGGCTATTAAAATATTGGCTCGTGTAAATTATCCGCTTGATCGACAGCGTTCTCTGTTGGCAGCGTTCTCCGCTCCCCTTCTACAGTTAGAAATTTGCTATGACGAACACCTTAAGAAAAAATCATGCGCCCCTTCAACTCGAAAACTTAGAGGATCGAATGATGCTCTCTTCGGTCGAGATTTTTGCTGCTGGCGAAACAGGCACCGAAGCGTTCAACCTACTGCTCGATGGAAACGTGGTGCAAACATTCCAGAACGTAGGCGGTGACTTTGAATCGCGTCAGTTTGAAAGATTCGTCTTTGAAGCGGACGGACCAGTAACCGCTGATCGCGTCGAGATTGATTTTATCAACGACGACTTTAACGCTAACACTGGCCGCGACGTCAATTTGTTCGTTGACAAAATTGTTGTTGAAGGAAACACCTTTGAAGCCGAATCTTCTGAGACCTTTCACACTGGCCTGATTGACAACGGCGAGTTCGTTGGTCCGGGCTTCTTGCAGTCAGAGGTCTTGAACGTCAACGGTAGAATCAGTTTCCTCGCCAATCAGACACGCTCCTTCGGGACACGTATTCGCGTTGATGCTTCTGGAGACACCGGAGAAGAGATTCTGCAATTGCAAATTGACGGCCAAGCGGTCACTGATTTCACTTTTGATGCTGCCGGTCAAGAGCAAGTTTTGCTGTTTGAGACAGATGAAATCGTCGACATTTCACGCGTAAGGTTTGCCTTCGTCAATGATGCGTTCGATGAGAGCACTGGATTCGACCGAAACGTGCGCGTACGACAGTTCCAAACAATTGATATCCAATCAGGTTATCGAAATATTTTCAACACGACCAACGGTCAGGTGTTTGCTAGCGAGTCGTTTACCGATCTCGATGGCGTCACTGCTGGTCTCGGACGCGGCGGATTTCTAGTCACCGATTCATTCTTGGAAGTTCGTGAAACTCAAACGCGTATCCGCGTCGACGCACAGGGACATACTGGTGAAGAAATTCTCCAAATTGTTCAAAATGGTGAAGTGTTGGCTCAATTTCAGGCATCGACTGATCGAGAGACCTTCTTTTTGGAGAGCACGGAGCAGATTAATTTAGAGGATCTGCAAGTTCGGTTCGTCAATGACGCATTTGATGCAGAAACTGGTTTTGATCGAAACCTGACGGTTTTCAACTTCCAGACGATTGATTTGTCTTCGGGGGAGCGTGAAATCGCATGGACCTTGGAGAGCGATGTCTTCGGTTCTGGCGTCTTCGACGGTCAGAGCGTCGTTGACGGCCGCGGGATTAACAACACCCTTGTGACCAATGGTTTCTTTCAGTTTCAACCTCACGTGGTTTAGTGCTCGATTGAACCGCTGAGATCAATTTTTAAAATGCCGCTGTTGGATTCGACAGCGGCATTTTTTCGTTGGTGAGAGTTGGCCGCTTTAAAGTTCCGTACTTCGCCACAAATACCAGCTTGCTACCGATGCGTAAGGCCGCCAAGGTTTCGCAATTTTTTCGATCGTTTCCTTGTCGGGTTTTTCTCCCAACTGGTACACGGCCGCGATCGCATTTTTGATCCCTAGGTCGTCGACCGGAAGGATATCCATTCGCCCTAAGCAAAACATTAAGAACATTTGAGCCGTCCAGCGTCCGATGCCTTTCACTTGAACAAGGACATCGATTGCTTCTTCATCCTCCAATCGGTGGATGTTGGCTAGATCGACAGTCTGATCGTTGACTTTGGCCGCCAAGTCTAACAGATAGGTCGCCTTTTGATTTGAGACGCCGGCTTCTCTTAAACGCTCAACGGAATATTGCACTAGATCTTCAGGTTCGATCTTGAAGTTGACTTGTTCTTTACCATTGACCAATTCATTCAACCGGCGTTGGATAGTTTTTGCGGCCGAAGTAGAAATTTGTTGGGAGACGATTGATTTGGCCAGTGTGCTGAATCGGTGCCGAGTCGTTTTCCCAGTGAAAGGGCCAACGCGTTTGAGCAACTGCTTCATCACCGGATCGTTTTTTTGTAAGTGCAAACGAGCGGCTTTGATGTGCTGGGCTGAAAATGGCATAGTGGCTTTAAGAAGCGAAAGTGGTGACCGAGCCTCGATTGTACCATCAAGCATTCAACCGGTAAGTTGCATTAATGTGCCTTGCTTCCATGTTTACGGTCCTTTGGGTGGAATCTAAGATAGTGCAATGTCCGATTCCCAAATTGCCGATTTAGCCCGTCGCAAGCAACTGCGTACGATGGCTCGCGAATCACTCAACGCTCAACAATTTAGCCGCTTGCGCGAGGTGCTGATTCGGATTGTTCCCCACAACACCTTTTACCGCCAAAAATTTGTTGACGCGGGGGTGGTCGATGCAACTGGAACGCACGAAATGGCTGTTCCCCGGGACCGATCCGAGTTGGCGAAGCTGCCGCTGACGACCAAGTGTGAATTATTGGGTGATGGATCGAGTCCTTTTGCTGCGAACTTGACTTGGCCGGTGGACGACTACGTCCGATTTCATCGTACCTCCGGCACGCATGGTCATCCAATGATGGTTTTAGATACCGCCGAGGACTGGCAGTGGTGGATCGATGGCTGGCAGCACGTGTTAGACGTGGCCAACGTGACGGCTGCCGATCGGGCTGTGATGGCATTTAGTTTCGGACCGTTTATCGGTTTTTGGAGCGCTTTCGATGCGACCGCCGAGCGCGGGGCGCTGGTGATTCCCACCGGAGCAATGACGACCTTGGCTCGTCTGGATCTAATTCAGACGACTTCAGCAACGGTTGTATTTTGCACGCCAAGCTACGCACTACACATGGCGGAGCTGGCGGCCGAAAGTGGGATCGACATTGCAAGTAGCTCCGTCAGGAAGATCGTTGTTGCTGGTGAGCCGGGAGGCTCGATTCGGGCGACCCGAGAAAAGATCGAGTCTGCTTGGAACGCTAAAGTCGTAGACCATAGCGGTGCCAGCGAAATTGGCCCATGGGGGTTTGCGGACAATAAAGGTACCGGGATTTACGTCAACGAGGTCAATTTTCTGCCGGAGCTGATTTCGGTGGACGATGGTCAGCTGATCCCGTTTGAGTCACTGCCATTGCGATCTAAGGTTCCCATTGACGGTAGCGGGACGAATTCTGAATGTTTAGCCGAATTGGTGTTAACCACTCTCGGCCGCGACGGCAGTCCGGTGATTCGCTACCGGACGGGGGATTTGGTTCGGCCGATGATCAACGACAAAGGCGACGAGGGTTTGCAGTTTCTGTTTCTCGAAGGTGGCGTTCTGGGCCGCACTGACGACATGATGATCGTGCGGGGAGTTAACGTATTTCCAACTTCTGTTGAATCGATCCTGCGCGAGGTTGCAGAAGTGGTTGAGTACCGGATGACGGCGACTAAGGCAGGCCAGATGGATCAGTTGAAGATCGAGTTAGAAGCGACCGAAAACGTAGCCGATTCGGTTGCCGAACTACTCCGCACGCGGTTAGGCCTGCGGATCGATGTGACTCAGGTAGCCGCCGGAGAGTTACCTCGATTTGAGGCCAAGGGAAAACGGTTCGTTGATTTGCGCGGCGACGTATCATAGGATACCGATCAAGTTAACTTGCGACTGGAAAAAATATTTCATGCATCCGACCAACTTACAAACGACCGAGAATCGCGAATTGGTGATTTCTTGGAGCGACGGTGTTGAGGCCACGATCCCCTTCCGTGTGTTGCGTGAGGGTTGTCAGTGCGCGGGTTGCAATGAGAAAAGAGTCAATCCACCAGAGAAACCTGTCGGATTGCCCATTCTGTCCGCCGCTGAGGCGCGGCCGTTGACGATCGAGAAAATGCATCCGGTCGGCAACTACGCCTATAATATTCACTTCTCTGATGGCCACAGCGCTGGGATTTACACTTTCGAAATGCTTCGAAATATTGGTGAGGCGTGTGCGAAGTAGAGACGGTTTACTTGTTGGAAACTAAATTTGCCTTGGCTAAGTCGTTGCCTTGGCTGTTTTCTACTAGCGCAGCCACATCTGACTTTGGGTTGGTTTTCTTTCGCCGATCGATCTTGTGCTTGTTCTTATCCATAGCCTGCTCTAGCAAAAATTCTGATGCCTGATCAGGCATTTCGAGGTTCAATTCGATCAATTGCGTAATGGCATCGAGGAATTTGCCTTCTTCGTACAAGTTTAAGCATTGGTCGTACTTTTCTAGCTGTTCGATCATGGCAGCCGATACGGGGCGCGGAAATAATTCGTAGACATCCATCGGCGTACTGATTCCGGCAAGCGCTGTCCGACAAACTCTTCGACCGACATAAAACTCTTTGACTTGGTTGGCCACCGATTCTGAAACTAGGATAGGCAATCCAATGCCTTTGGTTGCCGATTCTAGGCGGCTGGCAATGTTAACGGTCGATCCGCTGGGACCGTATTTTAAGCGACTGGTGCTTCCTGAGTTACCGACTTGGGCTACGCCAGTGTGAATGCCGACTCCAACACGCAGACGTTGTTGCAGGCGGTGAGCCCATACTTCATTCAGTTCCGGTAGACAGGCAAGTAGGTCTTCGGCGGCGCGACACGCCAAAAGAACGTGGTCGGGTTGCTCGATCGGAGCGTTCCAAAATGCAGACAGCCCATCGCCAAAGTAGTCGATAATGACACCGTCGTGGCGTGCAACGATTTCAGAGAATTGATCCATCACGTCGGTTAGTAGTTGATAGGTGACTTTTGGCCCGGCATGATCACTGATCGTAGAAAAGCTCCTCAGGTCGACAAACAAAACGGTAACATCTGTTGTGCGACCCTCGAGAATAACAGGGTTAGCTTCCAAGTGGCGGACAACTTTTGGCGAGAACGCTTGTTCTAGCAAAACGCGCGAGCGCGTTGCTTCGGCCTCTTTTTCCAAACGCGTCATTGCCGAGAGAATGGAATTTGCAATGAGTTGAACAAACTGCGCCTCCAACGTGCGAGCACCAATGCGATTGTTGTTGTGCCGCTGTCCGCGGAATCCGTAGACCACCGCAATTACTTCCCCGTGGTGATTGAATACTGGACTGACAACCGCTGTCTCCCACGATTGCGATTCTGCTGATGCAGTGAGTTGGGAGCTGTCATGGAAAAGTGTGACACCTTGTTCTACCGCGCGTTGCACAAGATCGGCTCGGAACCGAATAGGACTGTCTGAAAACGGAATATGACTGGCAACGATTTTCCACTTTAGGAGGGACGATGTGCTAGGGGAACCCACGCTGTTGGTCTGTATGTTTCCATGAGGTAGCAGAATGAAACTGCCGTCCAGTCCGCCTGGATTGAATATCGCCCGAGCCGCCTCTTTGAAGAATGCGTGGCTGCCGGCGACTGACTTCTGCAACTCACCGATGGTCTCCAACCAAGCGGCCAACGTTGAAGGAGCCGGGGAAATTTCGACCGCCTCGCTGATCCCTTTTACTTCCGCAGGCGAATCGCCTTGGGGAGGCAGGTAGTTCAAAGATTCATCGATGTTGGCTTTCGCAGTAACTTCGAATATCTGAACGCGCGTGTCACCAATCGATAATTTAAGTGGTAGCATCGCGCGATGGGGTTGGTTGCGATGCAAACGCGATCCGCTGTCCAGTACGATCGACTGACCAAGATTGACGATCTCGACCTCAAGTCCAGCAGGCTGTTCCGTGAAAGTCAGCTGACAGTGCAACGCGCTGACGTTGCTGTCTCCTTCAATCATGGCATCGCAATTTGAATCAGTGCCGATGGTAATTTTGTCCTGAACAAGGACAACTTGCTGGTGCTGCGCGGAGTTGTAGGTTGCGACGCCAACATGCAACGCCGGCAAACTGCTGGCTGCAGAATCAGTTCTATTAGCTGAATTTTCTTTGGCCATGTCTGGGTTCGGGGGTGTTAAAGAAATCGGGTTATAGGGACCCTGCCGAGGGGTGAAGAAGTGTAGGTCGCGAATGTGAGGCAACCCTGCAAATCCCTAAAGGAAGCTTTGGTCTTTGGACGAAACCTCCATCACTGCGCCGAATATGCGGCCACCAAACCGGTCCGGTTGTACGGATTGATTGTCCTGTGTTGGAAAGAGGGATCGAAAGGAATTATGGCCTCCAGTCAATCACTGTTTCTTCTTCTAGGAGTGGCCTTATGCGCGGTCGTTCTAATTCAGCTGGCTCTTTGGGCCGCCCAGTCGCTGTCAATGCTCGCTCACAACCGCCGGCAGTTTGACCTTTCACGAAAATTAATGCTGCAACAGATTGATAGCATCATTGAAAAGCGCGTTGTACTTTCGGATTCAGTCGCTCAGGACGTCGTAGATTCGGTCCACAAACAGAAGAATAGCGTTTCCGAAGATGGTTCGTGGTCTGGCTATCGTAGTTTTACCGTCGCGCGCGTTGCGAAAGAAACCGACAGCGTTACCTCGTTGTATTTGGTTCCTGAGGATGGGAAACCCATAGCCGACTTCCGTCCGGGGCAGCACCTGACGTTGCGACTGAGAGTGCCGGGGAGGGCCAAGCCGGTAATAAGGTGCTACTCACTGTCCTCTGGATCAACATCTGACTCCGCAAATGGAATCGGCGACCCGTGCTATAGAATTTCGGTCAAAGCGCTGGTGACACAATCATCATCCACCGACACTGCGCCCGCCTCGGTTTACCATGGGCTGGCCAGCACATTCATCAACCAATCGATCTGTGCCGGGGACCGAATCGAGGTCAAAGCTCCCGCCGGCCAATTTTGGTTGGACGAAGATTCGCCGGTGCCGGTGGTGTTGTTGGCCGGTGGAATTGGTATCACTCCGATGATCAGCATGCTTGAACGCATACAGGCGACAGGCGCCCAGCGTAGCGCGGTTCTGTTTTATGGAGTCACCAACAGCCGAGAGCATGCGTTTGAGAATCATTTGCGCAGTATTGCCGCCGTGATGCAAAACGTACATGTGATCACTTGTTACTCACGTCCACTTCCCAGCGATGTCCCGAACGAGCAGTTTCAGGCACATGGTTTTGTATCTATTGACTTACTGAAACAGGTTCTGCCAAATAATCACTACCAATTCTACATGTGCGGCCCGCCGCCGTTCATGGAGTCACTGTACCAAGGATTGGTGGACTGGCAGGTTCCAGAAAGTCGGATTAACTACGAAGCCTTTGGCCCCGCATCGATTGGGACCAAGAACACCGAAGAAGCATCGGCTGTTGCATCGGGCAATGCTCAGGTCGATCCTGTCTCGTTTGTGCGGTCGGGCAAAACAGTCTTATGGACCGCCGAAGAAAATTCTCTGCTTGAGCTGGCTGAAGCCAACGGCATCTTTCCTGAAAGTGGTTGTCGCGCTGGTAGTTGTGGCAGCTGCGAAACGGGATTGGTCAGTGGTGAGGTCACCTATGCACCAGGGCACAAGCCAGACTGCGGTCCAAGTAAGTGCTTACTGTGTATTGCAAGTCCCAACGGTCCTGTCGAATTGGAACTTTAAACATGAAGCGCCTTCTGAAAAACGAAAATTGGATTGCCCTGCACTGCTCGAAGTTCGGTATTGTCTTGTTCGGCGGCATCTTCTGCGCGGTGTTGCTGCTTGCGGAGTGCGCGTTAGCGCAGCCGCCCCAGTGCGACCCCGACAAAGTGCTGACGTGGGAGTCCTGCGCGAAATGCCATGCGAACGAGGTTAGTGTGTGGAAGCAGACGCCTCATCATCAGACGTTTGACGAGTTAAGCCGCGATCCGCGTGCCAGTGAGATTTGTCAGAAGATGGGGCTGCGATCGGTTAAACGTAGCGATGTTTGTATCAATTGCCACTTCACGCTCAAAACAAAGGGCGAGAAGCAAAAACCTGTTTCAGGAATCTCCTGCGAATCGTGCCACGGGGCGGCAGCTGACTGGATCGAGGAGCACAATGATTACGGGGGTAACGCCGCTACTAAGGAGAGTGAGACTGAGGAGCATCGCGATCAGCGACTGGCAAACAGCACCGCATACGGGATGCGAAACACTCGGGATCTGTACTTGATCGCCAGCAGTTGTTTCCACTGCCATACCGTCCCCAACGAAGAACTAGTTAACGTCGGCGGGCATAAAGCCGGCAGTGATGATTTCGAATTGGTGCGGTGGTCACAAGGAAGAGTCCGGCACAACTTTCTACGCACCGACGGGCAGTCAAACGCTATCTCTCCGATTGAACGTTTGCGTGTCATGTACGTAGTTGGGATGATCGCGGATTTGGAGTTTAGCACGCGTGCTACTGCGGAAGCCACCGAGAAATCGACTTACGGGCTGGCCGTTGCAAGCCGGGCCGCACGGACGGCTCAAAAACTGATGGAGCTGAACAAGGTGGTTCAGATCGAGGAGGTGGACGCGGTTTTAAACGCTTTCTCGAGCGCCAGTTTGAGTACAAATAATCAAGAACAATTGTTGGAGATTGCTGACCTGATTCGCCAATCTGGTCAGGAGTTTGCGGTCAACGCTGATGGAGAGGATCTACAGGCTGTTGACTCGTTTTTGCCAAATGAGAGGGAGTATAAGTAAGTACAGAGTACAGAGTACAGAGTACAGAGTACAGAGTACTGGGTACTGGGTACTGGGTACTCAACCCCGAACCCCGCCGAACCCCGAACCCCGATAAACTACCCTGAAAACATCTTCCTCCACGATCGATCGACCGCAACGTTGGGACCAACCACTGGATCCTGATCAGACTCCCGGTCAACTTGCGGAGCTATTGCGAACGGAACCTTTCGCTTCGATGGACCGCAGTTCGTTCTCCCGCCGAGTTTCGTTAGAGGGGATTCTCAAAAACGACTGCCGCATTCACGACTACAAAAAAGGCGACATTGTTGTCCGAGAGGGAGACTATGGTAGCAGCGCTTTTCTAATCCTTTCCGGCGAGGCGCTAGTTTCGTTAGTGAAGTTGCCTGATGCGATTCTTGGCCGCGGTGAGAAGAGGGGTAAAAGTTGGCTGCGTTCCATCGCGCAGCTTTGGACGAATTCCTCCTACCCAGAATCGCGCGATTACCGGCCATCGACAAAGTCCACAAAATCTACTGGTATCCGAACCGACGGTGACGAAACGCAAGTGTTCCTGCACGACATCCCACGGGTCATTCCCGTTGGGAAATCGGTTGCCTTGGGAACCGGGGAAATCTTCGGAGAATTATCCGCGTTAACCCGCACACCTCGTTCGGCGACGGTGGTCGCTAACGTCGAGACTCGCGTTTTGGAAATTCGCTGGCAGGGATTTCGCGAACTGCTAAAAAGCGCACCGCAATTGAAGGCTCACGTCGAATCGCTCTACCGTCAGAACAGCCTGAAAGCTCATTTGCGGGAGATAGACTTATTAAAGCACTTGTCCTCCGATGTTCTAGACGCAGTTGCCAATGAAACTCAGTTCGAATCCTACGGCAGTTTCCAATGGAACCAGCAGTTCAAATCAACTTCACAGCAAGATATTTCCAATCGGATACTCGCAGAGCCGCTGATCGCCGAGGAAGGCTGCTATGTCGATGGACTGGTGCTGATCAGAAATGGATTCGCCCGACTCAGCCGTTCTCACGGTGATGGTCATCAAACCATTGCGTATCTCGGTAAGGGGCAGGTGTCCGGTTTTCGTGAGCTTTGCCACAACTGGAAGACAGGCGAGCAGCGACCTTGGATGCTTTCCCTTCGCGCGGTCGGCTACGTGGACGTGCTGAAGATTCCAGTATCGGTGGTCGAGCGGCTGGTATTGCCGAATGTACCGGTGCAGCATCTGCCCGATCCACTACCGACAGCTGATTCAAACAAAGCGAATCGTCGAACTGGAACTCGTCAACGTTCAATCGACAGGAATTTGATGGAGTTTTTGGTCGATAAACGTCACGTCAACGGCACCGAAGCGATGGTGATCGACTTGGACCGCTGCACGCGTTGCGACGATTGTGTGAGGGCTTGCGCGTCGACCCACAACAACAATCCGCGATTTATCCGTCATGGTGAGAAGCACGACCATTGGATGTTTGCAACCGCTTGTATGCACTGCCTTGATCCGGTCTGCATGATTGGTTGCCCCACCGGAGCAATCGGACGCACTGAAGAATCTGGACTCGTCACGATCAACGATGAAACTTGCATCGGATGTTCAACGTGTGCCAACAGTTGTCCCTATCAGAACATCCGCATGGTTGAAATTAACGATCGAAATGGTCTGCCAATTCTCAGTAACGAAACCCAGTCACCCATCATGAAAGCGACCAAGTGCGATCTGTGTGCCGATCAGATCACAGGCCCCGCATGCCAAAACGCATGTCCTCATGACGCGCTGGTAAGGATTGATTTGACAACGCCCGACGCAATGCAAGCTTGGACAGATCGGTAGGCTCATGGCTGGTAAATCTCAAAAACAATTCAGCTTTTTTGAACGTCGCATCGTTTTTGCGATGGCCGCCTTGGGCGCGACTGTTCTGGTTGCACTGTGGGTCTGGCTGCAGAATGGCAAACTTCAACACGGAAGTTTTACCTCAGGGTACGTGCTACTGGGCAGCTTGTTTTTTCTGACGATGTTGGGGATGCGAAAGCGCCTAACATTCATCCCTGCCATCGGTTCGGCCAGTTTTTGGATGCAGTTGCACATCTATGTCGGCCTAGCGTCTTTTGCGATTTTCGCGATCCACGTCGGGCCGCGCATCCCCGATGGCGGACTGGAGATCTTTTTAGCCGCGCTATACTTGGTGGTGGCCTTTAGTGGCGTTTACGGTTTATACGTCACGCGTTTGGTACCTCGAAAGCTGAGCGCGATTAACGAAGAAGTTATCTTTGAGCGAATACCGTCGATGCGTAACCAGATCGCACTTGCCGCTCGCGAGATGGTGCTTGAGGCATGCGCGAATTCCGAAGTGTTGGCGAAGTTCTACGTTCGACGATTGGCCGCATATTTTGAGCGGCCTCGCAGCCTAGCGTATGCGATCAATCCTACAGGTCGAACTCGCAGGCAATTGATCGGTGAAATTGAGGAACTGGATCGGTTTCTGGCCGAAGATCAGCGGAGCGTCAGCAGAAAGTTGGCGGTTTTGATTCGCAAGAAAGACGACCTAGATTTTCATCAGGCGATGCAGGGACGGCTAAAAGTCTGGCTGTTTGTGCATATTGGAATGACATACAGCCTGCTACTGGTGGCGATCGTTCACGGCATTCTGGCCCATGCGTTTGGCGGGGGGCTATGATGAATGATCCCGTCAATCAACCGCTACAAGATTTTTCGTTTGAGCACAGTCAATATCAGCGGCCTAATCAACCTGTGGTCTACGTGCCGCTGCCCGACGGCGAGGATGTGATTTCGCATGGACCAGAGCTCTATCAGAAGCCAGTGCCTGCGGTCGGTGATACGGCCAAGCCAGTGCTCAAGTCGCGCTCACTTCGAACGCGACGGGGAATATTCTCGTTTGCAATGACGGCGCTTACGCTTAGTTTTCTGTTGATCGCTTTTAATTCGCCTTGGTCCAAAGAATTGATTGCTCCCGGGCCGCTCAGCTCGCCTCATGCTCAAATTTTAGGAAAGCTTGGTAGCGACCGTTGCGCGGCGTGCCACCAAGCGGCCGACCAGTCCTTTGGACAGTGGATAATGTCGGCCGTAGGTGTTCCTTCAGGTCACGCCGTTACTGGTGTCGCAGGAGATGGAGCTACTGCCCAAGGAGCGGCGACTCACCAAAGTCAATTGTGTATGAAATGTCACGGCGAAACCCTTGACGCGGAATTTGCCTTAAACCCTCATGGTGCTTCAGTTGAATTGTTGGACCAGTTAACGAGCAAAGCCGGCGGTGGCGGTTGGGCCGATAGCGTGACACAGACTGTCGCCACGGGATTGGGAATGTCACACGGTAGTTCGATTGCCTGTAACGCTTGCCATCGCGAGCATCATGGTCATGTCAGTCTCTCGCAGTTGACCGATCAACAGTGCCAGTCCTGTCACCAGCAAACCTTTCACAGTTTTGAGGACGGTCACCCAGAGTTCTCGGTGTCTGCACAGCAGCGTCGGCAGCGTATCGCGTTTGACCATGGGTCACACTTGAACAAGCATTTTCCGGCGAACAAAACAAGTTTTGACTGTGCCCAATGCCACATTGACGATCTGACCAACAACACCAAACTAACGGCGCCTTTTGAACAGTCTTGTGGTGCTTGCCATCAGCAACAAATCGCAGACAGCGGCGATCGCGGTTGGGCGATATTTTCGTTGCCGATGATCGACATGGAAGCCGTTAAACAACACGGGCTGAGCGTGGGGAACTGGCCAATGGCAGCAACCGGCGATTTTGACGGACCGCTGCCGCCGATGATGGGAGTGCTAATGTCTGCAGATTCGAAAGCACAGATTGTTCTTGATCGACTGGGAAATGATTTTGCTTTCGGAGATATTGATCCTGATGATAAAGCTTCCGTTGCGGATGCTGTCGAGTTGGTTTGGGGTATAAAGCGTCTGTTGAAAGATCTTGCCGATGGTGGACGTGATTCCTTGCGTGAGAAAATTAGTAGTGCGGCGGGCAAAGATATTTCTAACGAGACGCTAACGCAGATCTTGGCCGGTCTAGATCCGGCGGTTTTTTCCGCAACAGCCAAACGATGGTTGCCCGACCTGGATCGCGAGCTGGCAGATGTCGGCAATGAGAATGCTGTTTCAAGCAATGGAGTTCGACTCCGCAAGACCGAACTTGATGAATCGTTCGTAGCAATGGTACAAGGGCGTTTGGCAGCGCAGGAACTACTGGCAGAAAATCCTCTCTCTGGAGGAGGATTTGAGGCCTCTGACTTCACCGCGTCAGTTGAAAGCGAACCGGACGAAGAGGAAGAAGTAAACGGCTACGCAAGCACCCCCGTCAGACGAGAACCCCATGTGTTATCCGAGGATTCGGAGTTGCTCGTAGAGAATCCTCTGCAGTCTGGCGTCGAATTGAGTCTGTCATTGGACGATCCATCACCCGCATCGCCAGCGAAATCCGCTATCTCTGGTTCGGCGCGAACATCTAAAATTCCGTTGGGACTAAAAGTGCCCGACGAGATTCATATTTTCGCTCAGGCCAAACAAGTAGCCTTTCGTCCCGGTTGGTTTCGTAGTGATCGTCGTTTCGTAATTGGCTACCGACCTGCCGACCATGCTGATCCGCTTGTGAAGTCTTGGAGTGATCTAGCGGCCACCGCATCAACAGCAAGTGGGGAAGACGGCACTGCCATGGATCGTTTCTTTGCGGCGGTAACTTCAACAAATGCAGTGGGAAGCTGTCGCTCCTGCCACACGGTCGACAAAACCGACCACGGACATTTCGAATTTCAATGGACTTCCAACCCGCGCGACGAAGGCGAAGCTCGATTTACCAAATTCGCTCATCGCCCGCATCTGATTTTGCCGCAGCTGCAAGATTGCAAGTATTGTCATCGCATGGATGATGCCAAATCGCTGGTCGGAACGTTTGATGGTTTTGAATCGATGGTCTCGTCTGAGATCAGCAGCAATTTTCACCCGTCTACCAAAGCTGATTGTGCGGCCTGTCACCGCAAGGGGCATACCGATAGCGGCTGCATGCAGTGCCACAACTATCACGTCGGTCACAAGCATAAAGATTAGCTACTTCTCAACGGTGGGCACGTCGAGCAGTCCTCGCCGGCTCATCCACTCGTTGAGTCGATCCGACCAACTGGTGACTGGAAGCTCGTCGACACGTCGCATTCCATAGCCATGTCCCCCGGCGTCGTATACATGCAGTTCCGATGGCACGTTTGAATTTTTCAGCGCTCGCATCAGGACCATCGGATTGTCCAGAGGAACGTAATCGTCAAAAGCGTGTACGAGAAATGTCGGCGGAGTTTCTTTGTCTACGACTAGCCCTGCATTGAGCCGAGTTCCATCTGCGTTGGACAAACCGCCGGCATAGATCAACATCATGAAATCCGGTTTGCACGGGCTTTTGTCGATCAAGTCGCTAGATCGATAGGTGCGTTTTTGCATCAGCCCAGTTCTAGCGGCGGCAACTGCACCGGCTGAAAATCCCAACGCCCCGATACGTTTTGGATCAAGTCCTAGCTCGTCACTGCGAGACCGCAGAAGACTTATCGCGCGCTGGGTGTCTTGAACTGGTCCTTGCCAAGGCACCTTCAAACGGTGAGTGGGAACGCGATATTTCACCACCGCTGCGGTCACACCAATAGACTTAAACCACTTGGCGACCTCGGTACCCTCCAAATCCCATGCCAGAATGTTGAAACCACCTCCGGGACAGATCACTACCGCAGTTCCGGTATTGAGAATCGCCTCCGGTCGATAGAGGTGTATTTCAGGTGCCGAAACATTTCCAAGCTTGATAATCCTCCGGCCACCGATCAGCGTGTCTGTTGCTTTGGTGAAATCTCTCTCGGCGCCAACGGTACGATCCTCGTCCGGAATTCCGTTTGGCCAAAGCTTGGTGACTTCTGCATCGGCATCGTGTTTTTGCGCCTGCGATAGCTCTGGTGAGGCCAGAAGTAGACTCAGCGAAATGGCAACAGCCAACGTAAATAGCAACATGGGTAACTGAGCTAGAATCGGATTGCTGCTTTCAAATTTCATCCCCGCATGGTAGTTCAATTTATGTCCGGTTCTATCAAGAGGCTCAAACTCTGTGGGCGATTATACAGTTCGACGACAAGTGCATGAAAAGTTTGAGAGGTCAGATGGCATTTTAAAACTTGCAGTGGACTTCGCAAGAAGTCCGACTCATCTCAGGGAACAAAGGAATTCTTGCGAATTCCATTACGAAAGAGTTGCAAACTTGAGTTTTTAAACCTCCTCTAAGTCGGGCTACGGCAATGCCTTAATATAGAGGTCTTTGAACCAAACCTTGCTAATTGGGTCGTGAGCCTGAAGTGCGATTGTGCCTTTGCCTAACACTCTTCCCGACATTTTTTCTTCACGTTTGACATCGTCAGGTTCGACGTAGTCGGTGACGGTGTTTCCGTTGACCTTGATCAAGATATGCTTTTTTTCAACGATCACTTCGAAGTCAAACCACTGGTTGTCTTTCACTGGGGCTTCGAAGTTGTCCTTGACTGCGTAGAGGCCTGCCGTTTTTTTCGGGTCGGAATGTGTGTTGTTGACCTGCGCTTCGTAACCTGCCTCCGGCCAGCCTTTTTCTTGGTACTTGGTATGAAAGTAGATGCCCGAATTAGCTTTAGGCTCGGTCTTTACTTTGGCCTTGAAGTGGAAGTTGGTATAGGAACCATGTCCCTTTTCTCCAACGAAGAACGCATGCGCCCGTGGCCCGTTGGTAACAAGGCAACCATCTTCGACATAAACGGAATCAACATTTTCGCTGACGTGCCAGCCTAGCAAATTCTCGCCATTGAACATTGACACAAATTCGCCGCCCGTTTTGTCTTGAGCCAACGACAGTGGAATCGCCGATAGTGCAATGACGAAGCAAGATGCAATCGACAGGATTGAGACTGGCGAAGACGAAACTGATTTTGAGACGATCATGGCTGGAATCCTAATGAGTTGGATTAAATTGAACTTAACCATGATTGCAATGACATACGTCAGACGCAAGTTCCGGTAGCTATTTTAATTGATTAATCAACTCGGCCGGATGTAGACAAAAACTGAATTCGCGTGAGTTGAGGATCTGGCTGTGCCGAATCTGCTTGGATAGCGTATCTATTTCGTCAGTGATTGCTGCTTGCTTCTGCGTAAGTGAACGTTGCAATTCATGGTTTGCCGATTCGATCGCGCGTTGGCGATCCAGCGGGCTTTGCCCCCGTTCTCCGGCAATTGCCGACTGTTTAGATTCAATCAAACGTTTTGTTTCATCGCTGTCTGGCGTTATGAAAGTCTCTGGGTGAAACCGCATCTCTCTAAGTGTCTGTTTGCCAGCGGTGATGTCTGCGGGATCGATCTCAGGAAAGTTCGTCGGCAATCGGAAGGTGCTAGTGGCCGTTACATATCCTGGTGGGTCGACGCCAAAAAAATCTACGATGATTTGATCAGTCAACTGATCGTACTTTGCACCGCCGATTCCGTGAACGAAGAGATCTGATGCCAGCAACCGCGCGAACATGGTCGTGATCAGAGCACGCGGACGGACGAAGATACCTCTGCCCGTCGCTTGGATTTGTTGGTTCTGCTCAACTAACCAGCTTGAGAGTGCTGTGGTTGAAACTGTGGCCAGTTTATCTTTAGGATTTGAAATCTCTAGATCGTTGCCAATGCGGCGAACATACATGGGTTTGCGCTGTGGCGACTGGTCTGTCCAGATCCAAAACGGTGCCTCCAGCCACTGCTTATCGCCTTCTTCAATGCGTCCCAATTCTGGGACCGGATGAGCCGAACTGCGGATGCCGTGTTTCCTTCGGTAACGCGTGATGGCCTGATTGTACGTATCCTGAAAAGTGGTCAGATTCTTGATTAAAAACCCGGCGAATTTTGCAAACGAAGAAGATCCTGCGATGCGACTGATGGGAACCTCTAATGTTCGAAGTCCATGAGCGTGTTCCAAGAGGTGCCTGCCGGCAGCGATGGAGTGCCCTAGCGTTGCAGATAGAGGCGACTGAGAGAGCAATTTCTCAGCTCTAATGACTTCAGGCCAAAGTTTTTTTATGATCGGATTGGAAACGAATGATTCAATTGCACCGGCTGCGCGATGGCCAAAGGATTCAAAGATTTCTCGGTCGACCACGCTTTGCATCTCGAAAGGAATCGCTGGCCCGGGTGCGTCAACTGCCACCAATCCAAAGGACGCTCGACCTTCGGCCATTTTTGGGAACTTGATCGATGCACTTCCCGAAAGATCGTTGTCGACGACCATGTTGATCGCCGTCGCCCCGGATGCCTGAGTAATTTGGTGAAGGCGAAAGTTCTTGTACCAAACGCCGGGGTGAAACAAAGTCGGCTGGTGACCACCGAAGACAATCGGTGCGGTGGCATCAAACGATTTGGCGTCGAGGCTTGCTTCGACCGGCAAGTATTGGTTGGTCCATGCTATCGCCAATCCAATTGCTTCAGTGCGAGCCAGCGTTTGAAGTTCCTTGAGTGGGAAATCTTTTGAGTCAGAGCTGGCCGACTGATGAGCTGACTCACGCACCGCTAAACTGTCGCGCAGCAAAGCAGCAACTTCTGTCTTGGCAGGGATGTCTAGACTCTGGCCATGGCGCTTCGGCGCCCGTAGTCGAACGTACGCCAAATGATCGACTTGTGTCGAAGTCTCTCGCCTAGCGTCGTCTTTATCCAACTCGTTCGCCTTTGATTTTTTCGCAGTCGTTGGGGAGTTTGGCCAGCGCACGATTGATGACGTTGTAGTAGTGCTTCAAACGAGTATCACCGTCATCCAGTTGGCCACCGAACGTGCGGTTTTCGTCCAAGTAGATCAGTGGCACTGCAACTTCGACGATGGTCAGCTTTTGGCAAGCCGCTTGAACCCACAATTCCAGCGGCATCCCATAGCCGGTGTCGGTGATCTCCAACTTTTTCAGAGCTTCAGTCGAATAGGCTTTGAACCCGCAAAAAGCGTCGGTTAACTTGAGGTCCAGCGCCTTGTTAAGCGTCTTGGTGACTTCATGGTTGATACGGCGTCGCTCTTCCGGCGGTGCGGTATCGGCGTCGAACGATTGTAGATATCGACTACCTGAAACCATGTCGGCGTTAGACTTGTAGCATGCTCTGACAAACTGACGAATCCGTTGCGGTTCATGTTGACCATCGCAATCGATCGTCACCAGATAGTCGTAGCCATGGTCGATGGCGTACTGAAATGCAGTCATCAGTGCGGCACCGTAGCCACGGTTTTTCGGGTGCGTTTCAACAATGATGTCGTTGCGTTTGGAGAGTAACTCGGCTGTTCCGTCGTTGGAGCCGTCATCGACAACCAACACATCGTGCGAGTACCACGTTACCTCGTCCAGTACCTCGTTGACGGTTCCGGCTTCGTTGTACACAGGAAGTGCCGTAAGAAACTTTTTGTCCATAAAAATTATCCAACTTTCTTGAGGTAACAACGTCGCATGAGGATGATTAGTTTGACGTTTCGCGGCAAGGCTGGCTTACCGCGTGATGATGAGACATCGGTTATAATGCGTCTTTGAGAGGCGACCAACAGACTTTATTGTTAGTAGTCATCATATCCAAAAATGGCAAAAGCTAGTCTGTACGAAAGGTTGATTGTCGATTTTGCGGGAATCTGTTGCTTAAAGTAGTGGATTTGCCACGAGGGACACCTTTGTAATACTCTGGCCGCTGACAGAACGCGCTAACTGTCAGCTCCGTCCCAAAGGTGGGGTAAGCATCCTGCTTGCCATTAGCAAACCGCGTAGTATTCGCAAGCTGGAAGCTTTCGCCACCGGACGGTTTCCTAATTTTTATCTTGGAATAGCTCATTACTGAAACAGCTGATCAAGATATTCTAAACTCTCGCCACATTGCTCAATAGCACCCGATTCGGCGTCGCGCTGCACCGTGAGGAATCCTTGATATCCTTTCTCTTCCAACAAGCCCAACAGCGCGGACCAGTCTACACTGCCCCGACCGAGTTGTACTTCGGAAGTTTTTCCAACCGATAAATCCTGCACCGCATCGCGTGCGCGAAAATGAGCGACATGTTCGGCGAGTGCTTTCATGGTTTCAGTAACCGGTTGTTGCCGCATTAGTAGTGCCGCTGGATCAAAATCGACCTTGAGACTGTTGAGCGGCAACTCTTCCATTAGCCCCAGCAACTTTTGGCCGTCGTCATTGTCACTTTGCGCCGCCAGCCAAGCTCCGCATTTATGTGCGTGCATGCCGATGTCAGTCAGAGCTTCGACCATTGTTTGCCGAGCGTCGGTTCCTTGTTCAGGGGTATTTCCGATTCGATTGCAGACTACGTTGCAGCCTAATTCATACGCCATACTCATTGCGGCTTTAGTGGCGTCGATCCGGCGCTCGAGATCTTCGATGTCGCCGTAGGTGCGTCGAGTAGGAAAATGAATCGCGGCGACGGACAGATTGAGGTCGCCTAGCGTTTTTAAGAAATGCCGGATCGCCGTGCGAGACATCGTGGCCGGGTGAAGTTGAGTCCGTGCATTAATCTCAACGCCTTCAGCACCCAGTCGTGACGCCGTGACCAGTGCCGTTTTGAGCGGTTGGCGTAGCGATTCCAGATTCAGCCCTTTCTTCAATTGCAACATGGTATTCTTCTAGAGGCGTCGCGTTGGGTAGATGATCATGCGATAGGGCAATTCAAAACTATAGTAGCACGACTCTCCGAGTCGTAATGGTACGGTGAATAATGACTCGGAGAGTCGTGCCACACTGTGCTACATTCACAGTTCCGATTTTTTTGAAACGTCCTCTACCATTGTGCGCATGGAACGTGCGGAAGCCTATCCCACCTTGGCACTCCTGCTACAATCGACCAAAGTTTACCAAGAAGTTCATTTTTCTCTTTGTCATAGCCATCATCATGAAAATTCAAGCAGTTTGTCAGTTCATGGAATCGTTCGCTCCTCGTCGCTTGGCCGAGGACTGGGACAACGTTGGTTTGATCGCAGGAGATAGATTGGCAAAAGTGGAACGAGTCATGACGTGTTTGACCGTGACTCCAGAAAGCGTCGATGAAGCGATTGCGAAACAAGTGGACCTGATCGTGTCACACCATCCGTTACCGTTCCGCCCGATCAAACGATTGACAACGGACAATACGCCGTCGGAGTTGCTGTGGAAACTGGCTAGAGCCGGAGTATCGGTCTACAGTCCACATACGAGTTTTGATTCGGCAGCCGAAGGAATCAATCAAACGCTCGCAAAAAAGTTGGGGATCGACGCACCGGCTCCTCTGCAGCCGTTGATAGACGATCCCGATGAGCTTGGTTCGGGCAGAGTCGGTAAATTTTCAGATCCTGTGTCGTTGGGTGAATTGACGAAACGAGCCTGCGGCGAGCTGGAGATCGAAGGGCTGCATGTCGTTGGGGATTCCCAGAAGATGATCACCAAAGTCGCTGTCGCCTGTGGCAGCGGTGGCTCCTTTTTGGATGCTGCCAAACGAAAGGGCTGTGACGCGCTGGTCACCGGCGAGGCAACGTTCCATAACGCTTTAGATGCAAAAGCGAATTCGGTGGCTTTAATACTGGTCGGCCACTACGCCAGCGAGCGCTTTGCGGTCGAAGATCTGGCAGGTCACATCAAGGTCGAATTTGACGAGTTAGAAGTATGGGCCAGCGAAGATGAATGCGATCCGCTGCAGTGGTTTTCTTGAGACGGCTTTTTTGGGGCCAAGAGATCTGCAACAGAGCCGTACCCCATATTATTGCGCGACGCCGATTACTATAATTGATTCCACAAAAACTGCCGTGACAACTAAAACCGAATTCACAAGTGCTTGTTAAATAGAACAGAGGAACAAAATGGACGTTATAGAATCAATTTACCAGCGCAGGTCGATCAAAGAGTTTGACGCCGATCACAAGATGACTGCCGAAGAGGAGAAGAAATTGTTTGAAGCCATGATTCAGGCTCCGACAAGTTTCAATATCCAACACTGGCGGTTTGTAGTGCTACGGGATCCAGAACTGCGAGCCAAAATTCGAACTGAATTGGGGAACGATCAAGCTCAAATGACAGATGCCTCGTTGCTGGTGTTGTTTACTGCGGACGTTGATGCGTGGAAGAAAGAACCACAACGCTACTGGAGGAATGCTCCACAAGAAGTGGCTGATTTGTTGGTCAACTGGATGGGGCCGTTCCACGAAGGACGAGAATGGCTCCAACGCGACGAAGCTCAACGCTCGATCGGAATGGCCATGCAAACGCTGATGCTGGCGGCCAAAGGTATTGGATATGATTCGTGTCCGATGATCGGTTTTGAGATCGAGAAAGTGGCCGACTTGATTAAGCTGCCGTCCGATCACGTGATGGGGCCGATGGTCGCGATCGGAAAAGGAACAAAGGACGCATGGCCCAAGGCGGGACAGTTGCCGTTGAGCGAAATCGTGTTTGAAGATTCGTTTTAGCCGCAGTAGGTCAGCCGGTGCCTGACAAAAGGGCTCGTCAGGCACAGCTTGACCTATGTTACACGTCACTGGTAACAGCGACATGCTTCCGCCGGGCATCTATCGATACGGAATCGACATGCCGCGACAGGCACGTTAACCCGACGAGTGTAAATGCTCCCACTCCCAGACTGGCGTACCAAAACAGATTATGCCCAAAGTCATATAACGCAGTTCCGATCAGCGGGGCGATGACTGCTGCTAACGAATAAGTCATCGCGTACCAGCTCATGTACATTCCTTGGTTACGGCCGTTGCTTCTTTCTGCCACGAAGCCGCTGGCCAGTGGGAACATTAGCATCTCGCCAATGGTAATGACGGCCATCGACAACACCGCAAACCAAGTCGCATGGCTTGCCGGTAGCATGCCGAATCCAAGACACGAAAAAAAGCAGCCCCAACCGATCGCCCGCAACAATGAGAAACGCGAAACGTAGTTCACCAACAGCATTTCAAAAACAACGATGATGCCCGTGTTCAATGAGAACAGAAGCCCGATCTGAGGTTTCGTCAGCGCGTATTCGTCCTCAAGATATTTTGGGTACGTCGTATGAAACTGAAAGAAAACCACTGCCACCGTCAGCATCAAGAACAAAAAGCAAAGGAAATGACGATCCAATAGCGGTGAACCTTCTTCGGTGCTCGATTTTTGTTCGGCCTGCTTTTGCTTCACGGCGGCCGCATCGCCTTTGGCGTAGCGTCGGAATCCGAAAAACCACAGCAGAAATAATCCTCCAACGCAGGTGGAGAATCCGTCTACGATGAATAGCCAAGCGTAGTCGATCTCGGCCAAGATTCCTCCAACGGCAGGACCGATGGCCATGCCCAAATTGCAAGCCATGCGCTGAAGTCCAAACGCTCGTGTTAGCAAGCTGACATCGGTAAACTGGGCGACGGCGACACCGTTGGCAGGTCGAACGCCCTCCACGAACATGCTCAAAACGCACATGCCTATGGCCACGCTAGTCCAAGTCGTCAGCGTGGGTATAAGACAGTAGAGGGGAGCGGATAACACGAGTCCAAGGATCTGAACGCGCACCGCTCCCAGCGGTTGAACGAGTCGTCCGCCAATGTAGCCGCCGGCGATCGATCCTAGACCATAGACGCTAAAGATTGCTCCAGATTCGAGCATCGTAAAGCCAAGACGCTGCGTGAGGTACAGCGTGAGGAACGCCAGAACCATCGAACCGCAACGATTGATCAGCAGCGCAATCGATAGAACCCAAACCTCTGTTGAAAGGCCGGCGTACGCATCTCGATAGGCAAACGCTATCTGGCGAACCATGGTTTAGTTCCGTTATGTCAGCAGTTTCTGTTTAGAACGTTGTTGGAAGCAATCGTTTGCTCCAATCAACAACGAAACCGACAGATCAAATCAGCCGAAGGTTCACGACTTGTGATGGCACTTTATGACTGTTTCTTTTGGGCTTTAGCCAATAAATGAAGCATTCCGTAAGGTTCAGTCGCAGTTGGCGTCTAATCGCTCAACTACAACGGAGCGACAATGAATCAGAACCTATTTGCATGCTTGGTGATTTTGGCCGGGCTATTTATTGGCAATACCACCGAAGCGCAGAGCAGCCCAAAACCCGTTCCCGGAATTGTCGGTCAGCAGGCGCCGCACTGGGACGTTTCAAAATGGCATCAGCTGCCTGAGGGTAAAGATGAGCTAGATATTACGGACTTTCGCGGCAAGGTTCTGTATCTCTATTTCTTTCAGTCGTGGTGCCCCGGTTGCCACTCGACTGGGTTTCCTAATTTAAAAACACTGCACGGTATTTACAAAAACGATCCGGACGTAGAGTTCGTTGTCATTCAATCGACTTTTGAAGGACACAACATTAACACGGCAGACAAGCTGAAACCTACCGCGGCGAAATATGAATTGCCGATTCCGTTTGGCCAAAGCGCCGGGGGAGGTACTCCGGCAATCATGCAAAAGTATCGAACCCGTGGAACGCCTTGGGTGGTTCTGATTGACAAAAAGGGGCAAGTGCAATTTAACGGGTTTCACTTGGACCCCGCCAAAGCTGCTTCGGTGATTGACGGACTGAAGAAGCGCTAGTGCTTCAGTCTTCTTTCGCTCCGCGATAGAACGTTACTTTCGCGGAGCGACAGGCGACTATAGCTAGATCGGTTACGTTGGTATTCGCGCCCGATGGCTTGCGCCGTTACGCTTCAAGGCGCTAGGCCAGCACTGTTTTGTTGGGCTCCCCCGGGATCTCTCTGACGTAACGGGGGACGGCGAATCCGGGTAGCGCCGCTCGCATCTCCGTGATCAGACGTTTGCCCGTTTCCTCGGGCACCTCAAAATGCGCCGCACCGATCACTTGATCCAATTGGTGCAGGTAATACGGCATCACTCCCACCGAAAGGAGTCGCTTGCTCAGTTCGATCAGCTTCTGAGCGTCATCGTTGACTCCTTTGAGTAAGACCGTTTGGTTAAGCAAAGTCGCGCCGGTCGATTTCAGCTTGCTCAGCGCTTCGGCCACATCAGCGTCGAACTCATTGGCGTGGTTGGCGTGAATCACGACGACCTTTTCTAAAGGTGAATGTTTGAGCAATTCGACAAACACATCGGTGACCCGCGACGGGATCATAATTGGCAGACGTGTGTGGATACGAATTCGACGCACGTGCGGGATCGATTCAAGAGAGGCGATCAAATTTGAAAGAGTTTGATCGACGACCGTCAGCGGATCTCCGCCACTGAGAATCACTTCCTCGACCGAATCGTCGTCGGCGATCGCAGTTAGGGCGTCTTGCAGATCGGCCCCGCTCGCCGAGTTGTCTGAGTAGGGGAAGTGGCGTCGGAAGCAGTAGCGGCAGTGAATAGCGCAAGCTCCAGTGACGATCAGCAATGCCCGGCCAGCGTACTTCTTCAGAACACCTGTCGAAAGGCTCGCATCAGATTCCTGAAGCGGATCGGCTAAGAAATGAGCCGGCGATTGCTCTTCGGCGGCTGTTGGCAGCAGCTGCAGCAACAGTGGGTCCGATTCATCGCCGGGCTTGATTCGGTCCACAAACGGCAGCGGTGCAAACAGCTCAAACGAGTCGGCAGCGCCGGCAGCGGTCGGATCCGGGGGTAAATTCAACCGCTTTCGCAAGGATTTGACGTCACGAATGGCCGTCCGCATGGTCTTCTGCCATGATTCGGATTCAGCGCCGACAGAATCGCTCGGATTGGTTAGAATTTGCATCGATTCAGAATAACGTCTTGCATGTAGTCTTCCAGCGGGGAATCTTACATCGCTCGGTTATTATTTCAAACAGTTTAAAAGAGACACGACAGGAACCACCCGTGGCATACAAACCAAGCGAATTTCGTAAAGGCCTGAAAGTTTCAATTGACGGCGAGCCGTACGTGATGACTCATTTTGAGTTCAAAAAGCCCGGTAAAGGCAGCGCTCTCTATATCTGCAAACTGAAGAACCTGCTCCGCCAGACTACGCTTGACCGAACTTACAAGCAGAACGATACGCTCGATGAAGCCGATATCATGGAAACGAACATGCAGTACCTCTATCGTCAGGGGGACAAGTTTGTGTTCATGAACAGTGAGAACTACGAGCAGTACGAAATGACGGCCGAGCAAATCGGGGACGACTGGAAGTACCTCAAGGACAACTCTGATTGCCAAATTACTTTCTTCAATGGCAATCCGATTCTGATGACACCTCCTAATCACGTCGATTTGGTTGTCGAGTATTGCGAGCCGGCAGCCAAGGGCGACACGGCAACGAACGTCAAGAAACCCGTCAAAGTAGAAACTGGTGGAGAGTTCTTTACGCCGATCTTCGTGAACATTGGTGACGTGATCCGAATTGATACACGCACCGGCGAGTATTCCGAGCGCGTTAAATCCTGATCTAGGATCGGAAGTTAGCATGGAGGTTGATCCAAAAGATCAGTTGCCCGTTGCGTTTGATTACGTATCGGCTGATTCGAATCCTGATGAGACTGGCCTTAAGGGGCGGCTTAAAAGAAGCTTCCTTGGCAAGTGCTGGCGATTGATCAAGTGGCCGTTGGCGATCATCATTTTGCCGGTTTTGCTTTACCTCGCTCTGGCATTAGTTGGAGCGTGGATTCCGGATAACGAAGACTTCGTTCCCAAGGCCAATGGGATCGAGGTCTATATTTATTCCGGCGATATTCACTCCGACATTATTTTGCCGCTGTTCAACGATCAAAAAGACTGGCGGGAGAACTTTCCGCTGAGTTCTTTCGCGTCCGATCGCGAGGATTTCACACATGTCAGCTTCGGATGGGGATCGCGCGCGTTCTACTTGGAGACGCCGACTTGGAATGATCTTGAGATATCGACGGCGCTAGGTGTTCTGCTCACACCAAGCGAATCGGTCATGCATGTGGAGATGGTTCATTTGAGTCCGGTGATTTCATCCTCGCTGATGAGAACTAAAATCACTCCACAGCAGTACGCCGATATGGTGGGATTTGTCCTTGCCTCGTTTGATCAAGAAAGTGGCGTTGCGGATCCGAATGCTAAAACAATGCCGATTGCCGACGCTGGTTACACCGACCGAGATCATTTCTATCCAGCCGTTGGGAACTATCATTTGTTTCGGACGTGCAATTGTTGGGCGGGCGACACGCTTCGGGCGGGGGGAATTAAGGTTGGGAAATTCACGCCGTTGCCGAAGTCGATTTTTTGGCATTTGGAGCCTTAAATCCTCGGGCTTGGGCACGCTGACCGCTGTTGCAAGTCGCTTTTGTTTCGGTCATCATTTAATCGACCAAGCACAGCAAATTCGGCTTCCAAGCCGGCATTGATTCAATCGTTCTACCCATTCCTTCTTTGAGACGACTATGAAAGTTCAATTCTGGGGCGCTGCACAAACCGTGACTGGTTCAATGCACTTGATCCATCACAACGGCAAGCGCATTTTACTGGACTGTGGTCTGTACCAAGGCCGTCGCAAAGAGGCGTTCAAGAGGAACAGGGAACTGCCGTTTGATGGCAGCAGCATTGACGCGGTCGTGCTGTCACATGCTCACATTGATCATAGCGGCAATCTGCCGTCACTGTATCGTTCCGGATTCCGAGGCCCAATCTATGCAACATCGGCGTCGCGCGACTTGGCGGCGTTCATGCTGATGGATAGCGCGAAGATTCAGGTCAACGATATCAAATACGTCAACAAGAAACGTAAAAGGAAAAAACAGAAGCCTTTTGAACCGCTTTACGGATCCGAAGAAGCTGCGGCGACGTTGCGAGAGTTTCGTACGATTGAATATGGCCATCCTTTTACCATTTTTGAAGGCGTGAGTTGCCAGTTCCACTTTGCCGGGCATATGCTGGGCGCTTCCACTGTGGAAATCAACTTGGATTCCGAGACTGAGCCGAACGCCAAACCGACACGCTTGGTTTTCAGTGGCGACATTGGGCGATCTGAAATGCCAATTCTGCGAGATCCGCAAATCGTCGAAGGGGCAGACTACATCATCATGGAAGCCACCTATGGGAATCGTGAGCACGCCAAGAATTCTAAGGACGGCGACGCGCGTGCGATGCTCAAGAAGATCATCCAAGAGACTTGGGACGATCGCGGCAAACTGATTATTCCAGCTTTCTCCGTTGGACGAACGCAAGAAATTGTCTATCGGTTAAATCAATTGGCCGAAGGTAACCAACTTCCACCGATCAAAGTTTTTGTCGACAGTCCGCTGGCGGTCAACGCGACGGACGTCTTTCGCGGCCATCCGGAGTGCTACGACGATGCGATGGTCAATGCCGTCCTTTACGAAGACGATGGCGATCCGCTTCATTTTGAAGGCCTGCGATATATCCGCAAGGTGGAAGAGTCCAAGGCACTCAACACATCGAAAGAACCATGCGTGATCATCAGTGCCTCAGGGATGTGCGAGGGCGGACGTGTCTTGCATCATCTAAAAAATAATATCGAGAAGCCGACGACACGAATTCTATTCGCCGGTTATCAAGCACCGCATACCCTTGGCAGGATTTTGATGGATGGGTCTTTGGACAGAGTGAAGATCTACGGTGAAGAGTATCAAGTGAACGCTCAAGTAAGCCATCTGCAAGGCAGTAGCGGCCACGCCGATCAGAAAAATTTGCTCGAGTGGGCGCGTGAGACAACTGAAAAGGGAGATGTCAAGAAAATCGCGCTGGTGCATTGCGAGCTTGACAGTGCGACCGTGTTTCAGGACTTGCTGCACAAGAACAAGCTGGGCCCTGCAATCATTCCGGCTAAGGGCGATGAGATGGTGATGAGTTAGCTAAAGCGGAAGTAGGGGTGTTAGATGTTCAATCAGTTTGGATTTAGCGCTGCGTTTCTTTTTACGCTTGTTTTGGGTTTGTCGTCTGCGGTCGCTGATGCGGAAGAGATTGTTGTTGGTCCTAAGGCGGGCGACCCTGTTTCGGCCGGGTTCCAGCTGAAATTGGCTTTGGAGAATTTGAAGGCGGGCGACACGCTAACGATCCTTGATGGTCAATACACGCTGCCCGGTGGCGTGGAGATTGGTGGGCTGCGGCCTGACGGACAGTTCAAGCGGCTCGATGGCTGGCTGGAAAAAAATACACTCATTAAAGCCGCGAATCGAAGAAAAGCCATCATTCGAGGGAATCTTGAGTTTCGGGGCTCGTTCGTCCGGATCCAAGGCCTTGTCATCAGAGGAGCGCGGGGAAATAACAATCGCCCCGGCATCGAGATCACTGATTCTCACAATGTTGAAGTCGTCGACAATGAAGTTGCCTACTGCGGCGGTGGCGGCATCAATTTTAATCAGTCCGATATGATTCTGATCACGCAGAATCTCGTCCACGACAACGGGACTCGTAACTCAGACCAACACAGTGGAATTTCGGTCTACCAACCGGTCAACTATCGAACCAACCCGCGCGAGCGTCATTGGGGAGTGCTGATTACGAGAAATATCAGCCACAGCAATCGCAATGAGGTCCCTACTGATGATGGAAATCTGACCGATGGTAATGGCATCATCGTTGACGATACAAAATATACTCAGTCTAAGTATTTGAGTAAGTATAACTTGGAGAATATTCGTATCGACTCCACCTTGGGTGCAGTTAATC
Organism: uncultured Pirellulaceae bacterium; assembly: GCA_938036435.1. Lineage (GTDB taxonomy): Bacteria > Planctomycetota > Planctomycetia > Pirellulales > Pirellulaceae > Mariniblastus. Next base: position 50,896 of record CALHPU010000064.1, read on the forward strand.
AGCGGCTGCCTTACAACCGACCCATGCTGATCGAGGGCAACTTGTGCTACTTCAATGGGGGCAGCGGCATCCAGTGCTTTGAGGCTGTGGGGGTAAAAGTCAAGAACAACACGTGTGTCGGGAACCGGCAACGCACGCGCTACAACGGGCAGTATTCTAATTTGGGGCAGATCAGCCTACAGAACTCAAAGAACTGCGAAGTTTGCAATTGTGTGACGCAAGCAATGAGAGTCCGGCAGTCCCCGAGCGGGTCTTGTTATGCGGCAAGTGAAATCAACCAGACGGCCAATTCGGGCAACAATCGCTGGTACAACAATTTGCTTCACGCGACTACTGGTGGACCGAAGTCGGCGTTGCGGAACAATCCAAACATTGATTCGGCAGCAATTTACGAAGATCCAAAATTTGTCTCGATGGTGCGTGGCCAATACAATTTTCGTGCGGTTAATGGTAATGATCGAGGCGTCACATGGGGTGGCGGGCACGACTACGTCGATCTGTTGGGGCGAAGTGTGTCAGGTGAAATGAAGACCGACCTCGGCGCGATCCAAACCATTGACGAACCTGCAAGCAAGTAACCCATGAAGATTGTCCTTCCCGGCGGCAGCGGTCAGTTGGGTATTGTATTGACGCGACACTTTTTGAGAGCCAATCATGAGCTGGTGGTTCTGTCGCGTCATCCCTCAAGTGGCAACCGTGCGACTCCCCAGCCGTTTGGTGACGCTCTTGTGCGACATGTGAAATGGGACGGCAAGAATGTCGATCTCCATTGGCTAAAGGAAATTGACGGTGCGGACATCGTAATCAATCTGGCAGGACGATCGGTTAATTGTCGCTACCACCAAGCAAACCGGGCGCTGATTATGGAGTCGCGTGTGGATTCGACGCGGGCCATCTGTCAAGCGATCAGGCAGTGTAAAAGTCCGCCGCGCGTTTGGTTGCAGTCCAGTACCGCCACGATATACGCCCATCGCTACGACGCGCCAAACGATGAATTTACTGGCATCATTGGCGGTGACGAACCGAATTTGGAGGATACGTGGAAGTTTAGCATCGATGTGGCCAAAGCGTGGGAGGCAGCGGCGACAGAGTTTCATTTACCTGTAACGCGGCAGGTGCTGATGAGAACAGCGATGGTGATGAGCCCAGATGCCGATGGCGTGTTTGATGTGCTGACGGGATTGGTCAAGAAATTTTTGGGTGGACGAAACGGTGACGGAAGGCAATACGTTTCTTGGATTCACGAAGACGATTTCGTGGCTGCCATTGACCAGTTGATTGCTGATGAATCATTGGAAGGACCTGTAAACGTTGCCTCTCCCAACCCGCTGCCCAATGCAGATTTCATGAAGGAGCTTCGCAACGCGAATGGAGTGAAATTTGGTTTGCCCGCATCGCGCTGGATGCTTGAGATTGGAGCAAGGCTGATGAAAACCGAGACGGAGCTGTTACTAAAAAGCCGGCGTGTGGTGCCGGGGAAACTGTTGGCTGCGGGGTTTGGGTTCCAGTTTCCGCACTGGGCAGCAGCCTGCAAAGATCTTGAAAACAAGCTTGCGGCCGAGAAAGCTTAACTAAATTGTCGTCGGCAAGATTTTAGCGTCTGGCCGCGGTCCCTCGGGTTTTACCGAGGTTTGATTCCGTGAAACCGGGGGACCACGGTGCACCGCTGCTGAGAGAGAGCTGTTTGGCGGAAGCTTCGTTCGGTGAAGTTTTGCCCTTCGTTGCCAGAATTCATGAATTGGCGTTTAATGGGTTGTTTGGCAATAGTGTTCCGGGCGAGTAGATTGACGATGTTGGCACCCAATTTTGGCGGCAATGAACAGGATGCGACGGCTTTGTTGAAAGTGATGAATGAAGGCTACCCCGTTGTTTCTGCACTGGCGATGCTGAGTGCGAAAGCGATTGCGACTGGGGAGTTCAAGGCAAACGAGACACTGGACAAGTTGACTCCAGAAGCCAAGATGCTGTTGCTCGTATCACGTGTTCGGGGTACTTTTGAGGTTCGGGCGACCAAGGACTCGTTCGATTCAACGGAGCGTTTTCTGGCGGTTTGCGTCGAGACTGAACCGGGAGTATATCTTGTGTTTCGGCGTAAGGATCAGCCGCGTCAGACGGTTCGCTTCGTCGAAGCGTTCGCTCAATTGTGCCGTCTAGGGTTAGTGATTCATCATCAGCAAAAAGAGTTTTCGCTGTCGACCTTCGGGTATGAGATTGCTGAGGGCGTTTCCGCGGACGAGATTGAGGATCTGACTGACTTCGCGGTCGCATGAAACGTATCGCCAACATTATATTACTGTTCTGAGCACGACACAGCATGACCGACAACGCGACGCTAGAAACCGAGGTTGAGGCTATAGCCAAAAGTGTAGGAGGTTCACTTGGTGAAAATTTTCGCCATGTTCGCAACCGAATAATCGCGGGCATTTTCGTGGTCCTGCCGGTGTTCATTACGTTCGCCGTTGTTAGTTGGCTTTACGAGACGTTGTACATCTACGCCCTCGCGCCGATCGCTAACTGGTTCAAGAACGTGTATTTCTCTAAAGGGACTGTTGATGCAATCAACGCATCGATTAATGACAAAAGCGGCTACTTCGTTGATGCGTTTTTCTCTTTGCTGGCAGTGGCCAGTCTGCTGGCGATTCTATTTGTTGCCGGTATGTTCGCTCAATCTCGTTTGCATAAAGTGTTTGACTGGGTGTTGTTGAAGGTGCCGGGGATCAAAACGATATACGCGGCGGTCAGCAACGTGTTCAATTCGGTTTCCGGTACGCAAGGAGTGAAGGATTTCAAACGCGTGGTGCTTGTCGAATTTCCACATCCCGGTATGAAGGCTCCGGCGTTTGTGACCAATGAGTGTAAGGACGCGGCGACCGGTAAAACGATCCTGTGCGTTTACGTTCCTACCACCCCTGTGCCGACATCGGGGTACATGTTGATGGTCCCAGAAGAAAACGTTGTTTCGTTGAACTGGGACTTGCAAGAAACGCTACAGGCGATTGTGTCAGGCGGAATCACTGTGCCTGACAAAGTGAGCTATGGGGCGCCGCGCGTCGTTGACGCCGGGTGACCCGAGAACGAGCTAGACGGCATCTTAAAACCTGTAGTGGACTTCGCCAGAAGTTCGATTCGTCTCAAGGACAAAAGGAATTCCGGCGAATCATCTACGAAGAATCAATGAGTTTGGGTGTTGAACTTCCTTTACTGTTGGGAAAGAATTTCTGCAGTGGGTCGTGTTGACCTCCAGATGGTTGACCTATCAACACAAAAACGCGAAGGAAAATTCCTTCGCGTTCGATGAGTTTCAAATTGTGGTTGCTCTCACAGATCAGAGAGCCATGCGGAAGGCTAGGTTTTCATAACGGAGAATTGACCGACCATCAACCAAACGGTCACAAAGCCAACGGCAATAGTGGAAGAAAAAAATTCGATAGGCAAGATGTTACTCCTCATTGAGGTGTGTGAAATAATCCCTCCATGAGATTGCGCAATTCCATCCGTACTTGGTCTATCGGCTTGAGGACTTTACAAAAAAAAGAAAAAGATATTACGTTAACATTTTTTGCTTGACCTGCTCATCCGTTAACTCCCGCAAGTTTTATCCAGCGATAAAACTCGCGCTCTTTCTGCCGCAGGACCGATAGATTCGGCATGCAAGTTGGTGTATCCTTGCGTTTTATGAGTTCGAATTCCAATAGTCCTCCCTACCCTCCTGAGTTGCCGCCTAATGGTCCGGTTGCGCTTTATGATCGCTACCGCCGAAAGACGGTTCTGCCTCTGCTGCTGTTCTTGGCCACTTGTTTATCGACATTTTTCGTGGGTGCGTCGAAGTGGAGTCCGGTCGGGCCATTCTTCAAGGCGATTATTCATTGGGATTTTTTTGATGTTCGCATTTTGATGTTGGCCAACTGGGATGTCGGGTTGGCTTACATGTTCTTTGTGATTCTGATCATCTGGTTGCATGAGATGGGGCATTTTGTAGCGACGTTGATCTATCGAGTGCCGGCGTCCTACCCGTTCTTCCTGCCTCTGCCGATTAATCCGATTGGAACAATGGGGGCCGTGATCGCCATGCATGGCCATACTGCCGATCGAAAACAGATTTTCGATATTGGACTTGCCGGTCCCATCGCGGGACTGGTGGCGGCAATTCCAATCGCTTGGTTTGGCGTTGCGCAACTGGATCTAACGACCCAACCTTTTGGCGGGATAGGTTTTCGTTTGCCCGTTTTAATGGACTGGTTCGCACAGTGGTCGAAAGTCCCCGGATACCAGACTGGTGACGTTGTTTGGCTCAGCCAGCTGAACGCAATGTTCGTTGCCGGTTGGGTAGGCATGTTGATTACAGGACTCAATATGATGCCGATCGGCCAGCTGGACGGCGGTCATGTGACCTATACACTCTTCGGCAAGGCGGCGCACTGGGTCGCCAAAGGGACGATGCTGTTCGCCATCGCGTTTATGGTGTACTACCAGACGCTAATGATGATCTTGATGGTGGTGCTGCTGCTGTTGATAGGGACTGATCATCCACCAACTCGCAACGACAACGTCCCTATCGGTTGGTTCCGCTGGACGATCGGTTTAGCGTCGTTGGCGATCCCCGTATTTTGCTTCCCGCCGCGAATCTTTGTGATTCAATAAAGGGTACCTCGCAGCCTTGCATCGATGTTTATTTTAGTGCAATCGATTTTTGGGTCAGCCGGAAAGCTTGCAAGATAGGCGGAAACCGATCAAGATAATCGTTTCCGTTTTACCACTTTTTCAATCAATCCCGTTTGGTATCAAGCATGGCAAAGTCAATTTTTCATTCAAGTATCGAAGGTGCTCAGCACGGTCCTAAGGGACTGGACGACTTTCTGGCGTTTGCCAAAGCCTCGGGTGCCGGTGGTGCTCAGCCATCGAATTATATGTTGGAGGCTTCAGAGGACGGAATGAAGTTCAAATCGGCCGCAGAGATCAAGTCCGCATTTGAGAAAAACGGATTGAAGATGGACGGTATCTCGGCCCACTGCCCTTTCTGGGTTCATACCAGTGCGTGGACGGGAACCAAGAGCGGCCATCCGTTTATTCACGGACCCAACCAATCTAAATCACCGTCTGAGCTAGAAGCTTTCTACGAAGACTACATTTTGCGACTGATGGATTTGATGGCAGAGTTGAACATCAAGATCCTACCGATGTTTTGGGGAGTTGCGTTTGGCTGGGAGTTGGCGACCGGCTATCCATGGGGATTCTGGGCCGGCGGCGATTTTGATTTGATGAAAGAAGGCAAGGATCGCTTCGTTGAGAAGACTGCAAAGCTCCGCGCTCATGCGAATTCATTGGGTATGGTTCTAGCACACGAGATTCATCCGGGCACTGGAGCGATGTGTGCGGATGAGTTCAACATGTTGGTTGATATTTGTGACGGTGACAAATGCTTAGGCGTTAATGCCGATCCTTCTCACTGTTGGGAAGGCGAAGATTGGGAAACACGTTTCAACAAAGTTGGATCGCGCATCTACGGTTGTCACGTCAAGAATTTTACGATTCATCACGGCGTCCCACTTCGCAAGATGGAAGGCGACTGGCACCACAGAGCGATGCAGTTCACCGATCTTGCGACAGGTGACTTAAACATGACACGCTACGTCGAATTGATGATGAAAGTCGGTTACGCCAAACGCTACTGTGAGACAATGGGCGTTGATTCGGCACCTTTGGTCGTGGAAGCGGAGAGCAACTACCGCGACGGCGATGCGACGAGTGCTGATGGGATCAAGTACGTCCAAGAAAACCTTTGTTTTCCCGTTCAGGAAGGCTCCTTTGAAGACGCCATGGGGGCTTAGAGCTTGTCGCCTGCCCTTTTGGATTGAACTGTAGTGGACGAGTCCGCGAGTCCTCTGACTTCGCTTTTAAAGACTTGATTTAAATTCAACCTGAATAGCAATTGTAGCCGAGAAAAATCGGACTTTCCGAGCACTTGGGGCGTTTGAACGCCAATGGCTTTAGCGTGGTAGAATCGGTTTTCGACACTGCTGAGTTTCAGCGTATGATTGATAGGCTCGAAAGTGCGATAGCCGCTGATAGCGAGAGTTCGATTAAGTCGCGCGGGAAAGTGTATGCAGCGAGGAATCTGATTGATTCGATTCCCGACATCCAATCATGCTTTAGCGCTGCTCCATTGGTTGAGTTGTTGACTGCAGATCTGTCAGCGCGTTTTGGACTGGTACGAGTTTTGTATTTTGACAAGCCATCGGATCGGTCGTGGTATCTGCCTTGGCACAAAGATTTGACGATTGCAGTCAAAGATAACACGCTGCCCACCACGCACTTCTCAAAACCGACGCGCAAAGCGGGAGTATACCAAGTCGAAGCTTCTGAAGATCTTCTTAAGAACATGCTGACGTTGCGGATCCATTTGGACGACGTGACGACCAGTAACGGTCCACTAGAAGTTATCCCGGGCTCTCACGCTGGTGGTAAGACTGTGCAGACGACATCGGAAAAAGCAGTCAAAATTTTGGTTAACGCAGGTGATGTGTTGGCTATGCGCCCAATGATCTCACACGCCAGCGGGCATGCGGATTCCGAGGGAAATCTACGACGACGAATTTTGCACTTGGAGTTTAGCGCAACCGAATAGCTATCCGACGGGTATCAGCGGAGCCATTTCTTGACAATGGAGTGAGCAACTGTAGCGTCTGCCATCATATGGGCTAACTGCCACGACTGTCAGTTTTGGCAGTTGGCGTTGGGGATGCAGTGATTCTGGTAGCTCAAGCCAACAAGTGCTACCAATTCAAATAGGCTGGTTTGAAGCGGTTTTTACCGAGGTGAAGCGTTTTCTTGACAAGATTGGCATAGGGCTTGCGAACAATAACGTTAGATTCGCCCGTGTCGGCTGACACACTGGCGTTCAGTCATTTCTTCGCTTTCTTAGAAAAGGAACAAGCCAATGCGTTTTGAAACGAGTGGTCAAGGTTCAAAAAACCGTATCTTTACTCCGTTCGGAGATTTCTATATCGACGTCGAAAATCTGTTCGATCAGGTTTTGGGGAACAACCCGTTTGCGGAAAAAACGGATGAAGAACAAGGGTCTGCAGGCAATTCTGTCTTCCGGCCTATGGGCAAAGTTGTCGAGTCGGAAATCGCCTTTGTTGTGATGCTGGACCTGCCCGGCGTTGATGCAGACGACGTGTCGATTGAATTGCTTGATGGCGAACTCAAGGTCGCGGGCGTGCGCGGTCTTGACGATGCTGCCGAAGGCGATCGCGTTCTTGAGAACAATCGAGTTCAAGGAAATTTTCAGCGCACGTTCCGCTTTGAATCGCAGGTCGACGAAGACAAAATTGAGGCGTCTTGTGAAAATGGCGTCTTGAACATCGTCGTGCCTAAAGCAGCGAAACCGGTCGCTCGAAAGATCGAAATCAAAACAGCAAAAGGTAAACTCTAGTTTTGACGTACTGACGATATTTTTGGTGATTTGGCAGATGGCCTACAGATTGGGCCATCTGCGAAGAATAGGCTTCGGCGGTGTCCGAAGCCTTTTTCGTGTCACGTTTTTGAGTCACCCAATTGTCCAATTGGGAAAGTAGTTGTATGCGTTATATCTTACCTTGATGCCTCGGTTGTAATTTAGCATGCCGATAGCGTTGCAATCGCTAAGTATTGGCTGAACGATTGCAAAGGTGCCTGTTATTCATCGAGATTCGAACAGAATCAATTTGCTGTTCTGGGGCGGTAGGCAATAATTTGGCAGTCAGTGGTGTCGCAAATTCGATATCCGTTTGTTATCAATTTGGAGACGGTTTTGAGGCTTCCCGCAGTCGCGGACAATCGGTTCAAAAAGCAAACTGACTACTGTGTCGAGCAAATTTGAGTTTTTCATTCAAAAGCCGCTTATCGTCGTGATTGGCACGTCGAATGCGTCTGGATAGCTCGGTTAGCCCCAAGGTGCGGGCTAGTGTGTAATTGATCAATTGGTTTAATTTCTGAGGAACAGGATATGAAATTTTTTGCAACACTAATTATTGCAGTGGCGACTTTACTGATCGCACCTGCTCAAGAGAGCCAAGCTCAGTGCTATCGAGGCGGATCTGGCGTTAGCATTGGCATCGGCAGCGGATTTGGTGGTTTCGGCGGAGGTTTTGGCGGTTTCGGCGGCGGTTTTAATAGCTTCAACAGAGGCTTCGGCGGAGTAGGTATTGGCTACAGTAGTTTTCGGCCTGTCTACGGTCGCAGTTTCGTTGCGCCAGTCTACGGAGGAGGATTTGGAGGCGGACGTGGCTTTTACGGTGGCGGACGAAGCTTCTACGGCGGAAGAGGCTGTGGTTGGTAGTCACAAAGGAACGCACTTCGATGCATGAAGTGCGAAGCGAGATTGACGAACCAAAAATGCGTGCAAGCCATCTGGCGAGCACGCATTTTTTTGTGGGTGAGTTTCGTCTGAGACGGCAGAGGCTAGACGTCGACTTCGTTGACACTGCGGTGCAAAGGTTCAAGCGTCTTTGTGTTTCGCTCGATAGCCAACACCGTCGTGTGACGTTGAGTTCCGTCGAAGCTCGACGCGATAATAGGAAGCACTTGGCGTTTGTCAGGCAAATCCATTCGCAAGACGAAAGAACCGTCGTCATTGACTGGAATTGGCGAGCCTTTAATTGTCAAACTGGCGTTGGAGTCGGTCGTCCCATGAATTACCAGATGGGCATCGACTTGGAAATTTAGTTCGGCCCCAAAACGACTTAGAGACGGGATGTTTTGAATTGCTACGCTGTGCAGAGGTTGGTGCGATTTTTCCTCGAACACGGCCTTAAGATCCGCGGAGACCTTGGTTGCGTCGTAGCCACCGCTTTGCGCGTAGTATTTTTCGGCGTTGTTAGTAATGTCTGACCAAGACTCATCTCCCTCGGAGTTAGTTGGCATGGTCAACACTTCGTTGCTTTTGGTAATCAGATAAAACCTGTCAACTTCATCGCCTTCGGACGGTAGAACATACCCGATCGCCAGTCGATAGGATTTATTTGGTTCTGGTACGTTGATATACCAGTTACTGGCACCACCCTGAATTGGAATTTCTTGAGCCACTTCTTCAAACGAGTTCGTGTTCCCGCGGCTAGAGATTTCCAGCAACCGCAAAACGGGGATAGCCTTGTGCCAGTAGATTCCCATCGCGATCTTGATTCGGGAAACGGTTGCGGCAGTAATTTCCCAATATCCTTGCAACCAAAATGAATCACGCACGATCAGCACAATTCGATCACGCTTGGGTGGTTCTTGGCCCGCATTGTTGATCTCGGAGAATGCGATGTTTCGCAGCTTTTCTTGCTGCTCGCGCTGCTTTCGCAGTTTTTTGGCGATGGCCGACTCCATTTCGACTTGGCTATCGGCTCTTACGCGTGTTCTCTTGGGGCGCGTTTCGGCAGAAATGAGAGGCGTTGAGAGGGACTTGCTGGTTGATTGCGCCTTCGCCGTAGCAAGTTTCTTCTTTTGTTTTTCCTTGTCCTTTGCAAGTTTGAACAGAGCTTTGACAAGCTGGGGTTTTCGCATCGAGTGCCAACCTTGGACACCTTTTTTTCTGGCCATCTGAGCTAGATCGCGTGATGTTCTCTCTTGAAGAGCTGCTTCAGTAATCAAGTTTGTCTCCCCGCGCTAGAATGCGCTTCATTGTCTCAATTTGGCACTTACCCATCCTCGCAAAGGCCAAAAATGGTTACCGAAGTCAATAAGCTCCTGCGACTTCGCTGTCTTGATCCATATCGCTGCTTCTAGAGGCTTAAGCGCGTGATACGATCGGAAAAGGCGACGATTCCATTAAATTTGAGTGGGAACAAGCTGTTTTGCGCGTCTTAAGGCAACGCAGTTCTTTGATAAGGGTGGGTTCATCCGCCGTTCTCACAAGCGTCGAGTCTAACCGAAAGATCGTTTCAATGCAAATTTTCCGAACCCAAACTGCGCGTCGAGAACCCCGTAACTGCACCAGATGCGGGAGTTAGGTTTTTTTATTTTGTTCAGTGGACGTTTGGGCAAGGAGTCAATTCTCAGGCCACTGTCACTAAACCAAAACTAGAAGAGCTCCACCTGCTTGGTGGGCGCCGCGCGAAGTAGAGGCGGCTAATCGTGGGGGAGATAACTCAAGCCCGCGACTCTACGGTTCTAGGATTTCTCGGCAAAACGCTTCTGGGCGCGTGCGATGGCGACAGCTTTTTGCTTCACCTCGTTAAGCGCCGGCTGGTCAGAGGGCAGCGCTAATGCTTCTTTGAGAGATTCTTCGGCAGCAGTAAGTGTGATGTCCGCAGCAGGAACCGATTGGCCCGGAAGGACTGACAGAACACCATTTTCAATCTGCGCGAATCCGCCGTCGACAAAGTACCGGTCCTCTTTGCCGTCATTGCGGATTCTCAATTCCCCAGCGCCAAGTCGACCGATCATTGGAGCGGCCCCCGGAAGGAAACCCGCTTCGCCGTCAGCCAACGGCAGCACCACGAACTCGGCCTCTTGGTCGAGCATCGTTTTTTCAGGAGTGACGATTACGATTTGTAATTTACCGGCCATCAAAAACTCGGGTGTGAGAAACTAATATTTCAAATTTGCTAAATACAATTGCGGACGCAAAGGGCTGCAATCCGGTTACGCCTTCTTGGCCAATTCTTTGGCCTGCTCTTCAGCCATCTCGATCGAGCCAACGTACATGAACGCGTCTTCAGGCAGGTGATCCCATTTGCCGTCACACAATTCTTCAAAGCTGCGAATCGTGTCTTCCAGCGGGGTGATCTGACCGGGCTTACCCGTGAACACTTCGGCCACCAAGAACGGCTGCGACAGGAATCGCTCGATGCGGCGAGCGCGGTGCACAACCAGCTTGTCCTCTTCAGACAATTCATCAACACCCAGAATCGCGATGATATCTTGAAGTTCTCGGTAACGCTGAAGCGTGGTCTGAACGCGTCGAGCAATCGCGTAGTGACGCTCGCCCACGTAATGAGGATCGAGAATACGTGACGAAGACGCCAGCGGATCAACCGCCGGGTAAATGCCTTTTTCCGAAATCGAACGTTCAAGGTACAAGAACGCATCCAGCTGGCCGAACGCAGTCGCAGGAGCAGGATCCGTTGGATCATCGGCAGGAACGTAAACCGCTTGTACCGAAGTAATCGCACCCTTCTTCGTCGATGCAATACGCTCTTGCAACGCACCCATCTCGGTGGCCAGCGTCGGCTGGTAACCAACCGCAGAAGGCATCCTTCCCAGCAGAGCAGACACTTCCGAACCCGCTTGGGAGAAGCGGAAAATGTTATCGACAAACAACAGTGTGTCTTTACCAGTCTGATCACGAAAGTGCTCCGCCATGGTCAGCGCCGACAGAGCAACACGCAGACGAGATCCGGGCGGCTCGTTCATTTGGCCGAACACCATACAAGTTTGCTCGATAACTTTACGACCGGTTTGGCCGATCTCAGTTTCCTGCATCTCCAACCAAAGGTCAGTACCTTCACGAGTACGTTCGCCAACACCGGCGAACACGGAATAACCACCGTGAGAACTCGCAATACGAGCGATCAACTCGGTCAGAATAACGGTCTTGCCCAGACCCGCACCACCAAACAGGCCAGCCTTACCACCGCGAACAAACGGGGTCAGCAGGTCAACCACTTTGATCCCTGTTTCGAACAGTTCTGTGTTCGTTGCTAGTTCTTCAACGGCTGGAGCGGCTCGGTGGATCGAGCGAGTTTCAGACGCGTTGACCTCACCGCGTCCGTCGACTGGTTCACCAAGCATGTTGAACACGCGGCCAAGAGTGGCTTCGCCGACAGGAACGGCAACCGAAGCACCGGTGTCAACGCAGTCCGAGCCACGGCGAAGGCCTTCTGTTGAACCAAGAGCAACGCAACGCACGCGTCCGCCGCCAAGGTGTTTGGAGACTTCTCCGGTCAACGTACGAGTGTTTTCGCCGTCGTTGATTTCAACTTTTACAGCGTTGTAGATCGCCGGCAATGAGTCATCGCTGAATTCAGCATCAAAGGTCGATCCAATCACCTGAGTGACTTGGCCAGTGTTCGTTGCAGTTGCCATTTGGGGTTCCGATTTAATCGAGATCAAAAATTGTTCTTGTCAGGTCAAGTCAACAAGTCGTCGCTGTGTTAGCCGTTAAGCGCTTCCACGCCACCGATGACTTCCATAATTTCGCCAGTAATTTGCGACTGGCGGGCGCGATTGTAATTTCGTGATAGGGTGCGAATCATGTCGTTGGCGTTTTCGGTCGCACTCTTCATCGCCACCATGCGAGCAATCTGCTCACTGACAGCCGCGTCCAAAAAACACTTGAACAGTTTTACTTTAAAACTGGTCGGCACAACTTCTTCGAGAATGCTTTCAGCCGATGGGCGGAATTCGTAAATCGATTCACCCTGTTTGGCTTTTTCATCGACCGGCGTGTCGGCACCTTCGAGCTTGCCCAGCGGCAATAGCGTTTCGGTGACAACCTGTTGCTTCGCAACGGTGATAAACTTGGTGTACGTCACTTCTAAACGATCCAATCGACCGGCGGCATACTCTTGCAAGTATCGTTCGGCGATTTTTTGAACTTCGTCGTATTCAGGTTGGTCGTCGAACTGCGTGAACGTTTCGTCTGTTTCGATCTGACGGAACTTAAATCCAGAGATGCCACGCTTTCCACTGACTTCTAAACGCACATTAGCGATGTCCCGGGAGAGCTCTTCACGTGTCTTTACACCTAACCGAAGTGCGTTTCCGTTATAGCCACCACAGAGTCCGCGATTTCCAGTCAGTACCAGCAGGGTTGCAGATTCTGTTTTGTCGTGGGCCTCTAGCAGCGGGTGCGTAACCTCCAAGCCAGCGCGAGCCAAATCGGAAACAACACCGGTGATGCGTTTGGTGTAGTCGCTGGCGGCTGTCGCGCGATCCATGGCTTTCTTGAACCGGGCAGTCGCGATCAACTCCATCGTGCGCGTAATCTTTTTGATGTTGCGAATCGACTTACGACGTTTATCAAGGGCTCTGGCATTTGCCATGAGTTAACTCGGTAATCTTGTGAACGGATGGGCAAAGGATTGCAGTGCTGACAAAATGCAGACTACAAACGTACGAAATAGGTCTACTTGAAGGACTTGTTGAATTCTTCCAACGCTTCGACAACCGCTTTGGTTGCTTCGTTGTCGGGCTTCTTCAGTGCCGCACCGTCGTCAAGACTGTCGTGCATGATGTCCCAAGATGCCTTCTTTTTAGTCTGCATGAATTCCAAGAACTCGTCCTGCCAACGACCGACTTGATCGAGTGCAACGATGTCTAGGTAACCCTTGGTTCCTGCGTAGATCAACATAACCTGATCGGTCATCGACAGCGGACGGTACTGAGCTTGCTTAAGCAGTTCGACCATGCGGTAACCGCGGTCCAAACGAGCTTGTGTGGCAGGGTCGAGGTCCGTTCCCAGCTGAGCAAATGCTTCGAGTTCGCGGAACGAGGCAAGATCAAGACGCAAGCTACCGGCGACGTTCTTCATCGCTTTCACCTGAGCAGCACCACCCACACGCGAGACGGAAATACCGACGTTCATCGCAGGGCGAATACCGGCGAAGAACAAGTCGGGCTGAAGGTAGATCTGCCCGTCGGTGATCGAAATCACGTTTGTTGGAATGTATGCGGAAACTTCGCCTTCGAGCGTCTCAATAATCGGAAGAGCCGTAATCGAACCGCCACCAAGCTCTTCGCTCAATTTGGCCGAACGCTCTAGCAGGCGACTGTGGCAGTAAAACACGTCACCGGGGTACGCTTCACGTCCGGGAGGACGACGCATTAGCAGCGACAATTCACGATAGGCAACCGCTTGTTTTGAAAGGTCATCGTAAACGATCAAGCAGTGCTGGCCATCGAACATGAATTCTTCGGCCATCGCTGTACCAGCGTAAGGAGCAATGTACTGCAGCGGAGCCGGTGTACTTGCACCCGAAACGATAACAGTCGTGTAGTCCATCGCACCGCGCTCTTCGAGTTCGCGGATCACACCGGCAACAGAGCTGTCCTTCTGGCCGATCGCGACGTAGAAACATTTAACGCCTGATCCTTTTTGGTTCAGAATCGCGTCGATACCGATCGCAGTTTTCCCCGTTTTGCGGTCACCAATGATCAGCTGGCGTTGGCCACGTCCGATCGGTGTCATCGCGTCGACAGCTTTAAGACCGGTCGACATTGGCTCGCCTACAGGCTGGCGTTCGGCCACACCGGCGGCGATCACTTCGACAGGTCGGGTCTTGGAAGAATTTACAGGGCCTTTTCCGTCGAGTGGATTCCCTAGTGGATCCAACACGCGTCCGACAACGGCTTCTCCGACAGGAACCGACAGCAGTTTGCCAAGCGCCTTAACCGAGCCACCTTCGCTAATCTTCAGGTAGTCACCGAGAATAATGACACCGACGCTAGTTTCTTCAAGGTTGAACGCGAGGCCGATGATGCCGCCTTCGAATTCGACCATCTCGCCAGCGGCGACGTTGGACAAACCGTGAACGCGTGCGATACCGTCGCCAACTTCCAGCACAGTGCCGACCTCGTTGACGTCGACCTTACTTTCGAACTGCTCGATTTCCTGTTGGATTACCGATGCGATTTCGTCAGCACTAATTTTCATTTGTATCCTCTTGTTTGGCGAATTGCCTCAAGCCACCAGTGGCAAAATAACAACTCAATCAAATAGTTTTCTTGATGGACGGTCTAACGTTATCAACTTCTGTTGGAACTAACTTTTGAGGAACTAGGTTCCGGGGAACTACGTTCCACTGGCGAAGCGGTCGAGTTTCTCTCGAATCGCTTCAGCCGCTCTCTCCATGGCTCGCTGGCGAACCTGCTGCAACTGGCCTACGACGCTGTTGTCGTAAACCGTATCGCCGACACGGACTACGACGCCGCCAACCACTGACGCATCGACAACCGAATCAAGCTTCACTTTTTTACCCAGCTTTTTAGAAAGCTGTTTTGCGATTTCGTCTTTCGCAGAGGCATCGATCTCTTCCGCAGTCGTCACGGTCGCTTGGACCTCACCGCTTTTTTCATCGTTGAGTTTTTTGGCCGCCGCGCTGATCGCCGCGACGCAATCAAAACGATCTTTGCCAACGAGAACTTTGAGGAAGTTCATCATTGGTTCGCTGACTTTGCCCTCAAAGATCTTCCCAACCAATTTCAGCTTCTCTTCAGAGCCGACTTGCGGCGACTGAAGCGTGCTGTTGAGACTAGGTTGATTCGAGACCGCTTTGGCGACCGCCGCTAGTTCCTCGAGCAATTGCTGGGTGTCACCGGACTTCTCGCCCACACCCAAAAGCGCTTTGGCATAGACTGAGCCAATTTGCTGCTGTTCGGTGGTAAACAAATCTGGTTTTCCGTTGTTGCCCATGCTTATGATCCCGCGAACCGTTTAACAGATTCTTCGATAAGTTTCGCGTGGTCGTCCTTTTTTAAAGAACGCCCGACGATGTTGCTGGCAAGTGAGACAGCCGAATCGACTGACGCCTCGGCCAGTTCGCGAACTGCTGCACTTTTGGCAGCTTCGACATCGGCAAGACCTTTTTGTCGAGTTCGATTGGCCTCTTCACTGGCTTCGGCCAGCATTCTTTCTTTTGCCGCTGCCGCATCACTGCGTGCTTCGGCAATCAATGCAGCAGCCTCATCGTTGGCCCCAGCGATTTTCTCTTCGTAAGCCTTGAGGTTGGACTCAGCTTCTTCCTTCGCTCGGGCGGCCGATTCAATGTTGTCGGCAATGCTTTTTTCACGAGCATTCAAGCCCTCGATGATCGGCTTCCAAGCGTACTTGCCTAGCACAAACACCAAGCCCAAGAAGACCACCAGCGTCCATAAGGCCAAATCAATGGGGGCAGCCAAAGGATTGGCTTCGCCTCCACCGGACGCCAACAACAGACACTCGTTCAGTGCAAATTGACTCACGACAAAATCTCCGAAACTTATCGACAAACCCGACACAACAAAAAATGTCAGGCCAGTAATTCTTCGGGCAACCGGTGCTCAGATGACTGTGCGTCAAACATCAGCATCGAGTGCCAAAGGATAAAACTACTTGGCAAGAGCAACAATCAACGCGAAGAAGGCAGCACCTTCGATCAGAGCAGCCGAGATAATCATGGCAGTCTGAATTCGGTTGGCCACGTCAGGCTGGCGAGCGATGCTTTCACAAGCAGACGCACCAATCTTGCCGATACCAAAACCAGCACCAATAATTGCCAGACCCGCACCGATAGCAGCAAAACTAGGAATAGTACTCATTAAAATCTCTCCGACAAACGCTTTAAAGGAAAATTTATTTCAAAAGGTTCCGACAATTCGGAACCACAATTCTCATGTTCTTAAATCAACCCAACTATCACTTGAATAAATCTAGTGAGCGTGCTGGGCCGAGCCAATAAACAATGCCGCTAGGAACGTGAACACGTAGGCCTGCAAAAAAGCAACGAACAGTTCCATCGCACTAAATGCGATCGTACCTAGAACAACTACCGGTGTAATTGGATAGAACAGCAGTGTTCCTCCTAACACACCAACAAAACCAACAAAGATCGCCAGCACCAAGTGGCCAGCAAACATATTGGCAAACAGACGAATCGCAAGCACCGCGTGCTTTACGAAGAGTCCGAAAATTTCAATAACGAACATCAAGGGCAGCAAGACCATCTTCATCGCCGGAGGTAAATCCATGCTCGGAACTTGTGCTTTGAGGAAACCCGCGAACCCCATTTTTTGGACGCCGGAGCCAACAACAACGCCAAAGGTTGCCAACGCAAAAATTGCGGTAACCGCCAGCGAACCGGTTGCTGATCCCAAAAAGGGAATGGCCCCCAAAAGGTTCAGTGTCAGAATGAAGAAGAATGTGGTCAGCAAAAACGGTAGAAACCGCTCGTAATCGTGCTCGCCAACGGCTGGCTTGACCACTTCCTCTTTAATGTAAACAACGAACGATTCGAGCAAGTTCCAGATTTTGCCTTTAGGTCGATCGCCCGATTTGATCTTCTTGGCTAACCACACGAAAACCAAAGTCAGCAGGATGGCACCGACTAATTCCAGCACCATGAACTTGCTCAATCGCCCTACGAAAATCGGCTTTTCAGCTGTACCGATCATCGGTGTCTCTTTGGTGAACCCCGTAATGTTAGGGATTTTTATGCCGTTGTGTTGGTGGCCGTGCTCGTCTTCGAAACTCAAGCCGAGAGCTTCAGGACACTCAAAGTAGTAGGCGTCTTGGACATGCCCCATCAGGCCATTGACGTCCAAGTACTTTGCCATATTGGCCTGCAATTGCTCGGTCATCGAGAGATTTCCGGCTTCGGCGTGTGAGCCGTGATCGGAGAGGCCGTGATCGGAGAGGCCGTGATCGGAGTGGCCAGTTTCGGCATGGCTGTGGTCATCGTGGCTATGATCATGACCGTGGTCTGCATTTTCGTGACCGGCTTTTGCGTCGACGTTGCTTGCGTGGTCGTGGTCGGTGTGCGCGTGATCGACCCCGTCGTGGTCCGAACCCTTTTCCTCGTGATTGTGGTCATCAACGTAAAACACGCGCTACCTCATGCAGAATCTTGCCGGCTCAACCGGCAGGCATCCAAAAAAATACCGACAAACAAACCCATACTGTATTTTGTAATCAAAACCGCGATTAAGGGTATCCCAAGACCCCCTTCTCGAGTTCTCATCAACACCAACACGGCAACCAAAAGTAATCCTGATCGAGCGGCGATCGACAAATTAAGTCTGATCATCACCGCGTCATCCCCATTGGGATATTCGCTAAATACTTGTCCAAAAATGGTTGTCAATACAACCAAAGCGAACACCAAAATCAAATCCTTGGACGTGACTGCAGAAGGCAAGCATTCTGCATATCGCAACCCAAAGAACAACATCAAAACCAAACTCAAAACGAAACAAAGCGCAAATATCCGGCATAGCAAACCTCGTATGCCAGTCTCAAACAACAGCTTCGACATCTCACCGACTCCGCCGCTTCAGGACTAATTTCAAGCGTTGTTTTGTTCGAGCTTTTTGACCAACTTCTTAAGTTGTAAACCGGCCGTTACCAGCCCGACAATCAACCCCAATATCACAAACACCAATTGTGTCTCCAACCAACCGTCCACGAAGTAACCTCCGAGGGCAGGCAGCACGGCGGTTAAACCGATGCTGGTAATTTGGGAGACCAAGTCCAATGCTTTGGCAATGGGAGATCGGGTGTCTCGTGGAGACTTTGGCGACCGAGATTCAGTCACTGTGGATCTCCAAAAACAAACCAGAACAACTGGCAATTTGTCCGGTTGCCGCTCGATGCGAACTGCGACCAACGAATTGCCTTAATTGGCCGATAATGTATCTCGACATATTCCCAGCGGCAATGAGCCGAAAGTCGACTTTGAGAAAATTTTCACAAAGTTTTCCCGGGCTATGGGCATTTTTGGAAGTGGCTTGCTGGCCGGTGGGGGCTGCAGAACCTCGTTTTGAGGTAATCTTCCCCTAGTGTCCGCAGAGAGGCGTATAATTCTCCATCTCGTATTTTCTCAACCCCAGCAATTGCGCAAAGATGCAGCATCAATAAAAGGTGGAGAGCTTCGTCTTGAAAATTGGTCATCCGGCTTTGCTGTTGGGCAACGATCGTTTGTTGGGGACCAATCGTTTGTAGGGCACCAATCGTGTCCAACAAAAGCTTGCTGATTCGGTGACCAACGGGCTACATTTCGCGTTGGGAATCGGCCGACTCCCAATGCTGAATCACGGCCGAACGCTTGATCAAGTACGTAAGCGTGGCGTCAAACGGTACGCCCAGTTTCGTGGCTCCGTTACATATCTCCTCTGATGTGACCCAGATCAAATCGTTGCGGCTTTGAATCATCTCAATGACCGCTGGTCGGTAGACCTCGACATTGTAAAACGCCACATGATAATGCGTCTCAGTTGATGAGTGCGGCAGTGTCTCCCTGAACTCCAAATTGAGCTGAGCCATTTTAGACGTCAGGAAGCCTTTGCGATCGACGTCCAATTCCCAAGCGACTTCTCTCATGATTGCCTCGCGAAAGGACTCTCCCTCAAGTCGGTCGCCGGACACGAAGCTAAGACAGCGCGAGTCTTTACGGTAGACAGCCAGCCATCTGAGCATTTGTCCGGAATCAAAGTTCCGCAATAGCCCGATCGCTTTTCGGTACAAAGAAGGGTTAGATTTGTCCATCGTGTTGTTCTGACCTGTTGTCGTTGATCGATGCAAGTGGCCGACCGCTCCGCCGCGGTTCATTCTGACCGTAAGATTAACCGTTTGACAACCGTTTTGAGACACCTGCCCCTTCTATTTTCGTGCGGAAATAATTGGCGCGATTTCGCGAAAAATGTTGCTCAGAACCAGCACAACCGGTTAGATACGGGGTTGGTAGAATTGATTGCCGGTCGTCGGTGGGGTTGATAGAGCTTGAACAGGAGCGAAATAGGTGTTGAGAGATCTCGCAAAAAATCGAACGACCGAAAAGGACATTCGTGCTTGGTTGAACGCGAATGGATTTGAGGGCAAAGCGGCTCATGTCACCGATGTTGAGCTGCATGCCGTCGGCCGTCCGGGCTGGCTTCAGATTTTTAGGTTTCGTGTGAGCGTGGAATCGGGCGAGAGATTTGGCGTGGTCCGCGATGACGAACGATTGCGGGGCAAAGACAAAACTCAGATCGAGTTATTTGAAAGTGAGGATTCACAGGAGGCCAAACTTGCTGAGCTGTCAGAGGATTTGATTGTTCGGGGCGGTCACAACGGCGGCTATTTGGGATTTCTCTTTCTGCTTGGTATTCTACTGTTAGCGCTCACCGCCGCGCTGTTCAAACAATTTTCTAGCGCACCATGAATGCAAAACTATATTTCTCACAGGAATCGTTTGGTGGCAAAGAAACTTCTGACAAAATTCTTCATCGTTTCGATCGTGATGATGCTGGGACTAGCCATGCTTAGTTTTAATTCAGGTACGGCACCGACGCTGGGAGTCACCGAAGGTAAACTAGCCCCCTGCCCTGAGAGTCCAAATTGTGTTTCCACACAGGCCGATTCGCAGCCGCATAGGATGGAGGCAGTCTCGTGGCCGGACGACCGAGGTGAAGCTCTCGCGAAAATCAAAGAAGTGGTCAGTGACAATTTTGCGAGGGCCAAGCTGGTTGATCAATCGCCCAGCTATTTGCGTTACGAATTCCGTAGCTTGATTTTTCGTTTTGTGGACGATGTTGAGTTCTACATTGACCAAAACGCGTCGCTGATCCACTTTCGTTCGGCCTCGCGCGTCGGCCATTCGGATCTCGGTGCCAACAAATCCCGCATGCAGAAGATCGTGGCGGCACTTCAAAACAGGATGTCGCAAAAGTGAGTGCGATTGATCGTTAGTACTCTGCCGTAGCAAAAATTTCGCGGAGACGATTTGCCGAGAGAAAGGGGGGCAGCTTTTTTAAGCTGCCATTACTAAACTGATATTGCTAAGCTGCTATTTCCAAGTCCTTAGCAGGTTGAAAACCGGCCCCGCGAGAAGACTTCGATCCGAAGAAAAAGTTGCGACGAAACAGTAGTGCTTCACCCAGATTCAATTTTCGGGTTGCCGGTGTGCTCTTCAAGCGTAACGGCGCAAGCCGTCGGTTATAAATCCCAGTTGATTAACCGCGGGGACCGGAAGGCTCGTGCCCTTTCGCTTTCATCTAAATTCTAATTCCGAATCTGGACGAAGCCCTACTCCTCAGGGACAACAGAATCACCCACCGATATTTTCCCGGCCAGAACAACATAAGCAGTAATCCCACCGTGGCCACGCATTGCATTGTAGCCGCCACTTCCCAACGCCTCTTCCATGCGACTGCACGGAGCGCAGTTCCCTGTTCCATAAAGAATGGCAGAACCGATTTTGAAATTGCGCTGTTTCAAAGCCTGCAAATTGATTCCCGATACAACGATGTTGCGTCGCAGCAGCGCGGGATCGATGTCGGGGCGCTTCAGAAGCTGTGCCATCACGCCAAGGTGCTCGTACTGGACCAACGTCACCTGCCGTTTGGCGGCTGGTTTGCCTGAGAAGCGATCCCCCTCCAAGCCGATTGATGGGTCGGCCTGAACTTCGGAGACCTCAAAGATTTCTGCACGGCGGCTAGGTCTCAAGCCAATCCACTCAACGGTGCCCGGATGAGCGAATGTGGACAGCAGTTCTTTCATTTCGAGGCTCATCGCACGTTCGTAAACCTGTGGCCTATTTAGTCAGAATGAGTTTGTCCTGCCGCGTTTTTCGCAAACGATAGATCTGCCCGTTGTGCTCAATCCAAATTTCATCGCCGCACCTCGCAAGCGTATCGAACCTGATGATTTTGGGAAGCATCGGCACCTCAGATGAATCCGAAGGATGTTGCTGATCTCCTTGGTCCTCTTTGTCCGGGTTCTCAGGATCTGGCGAAGCTTCTTCTGGCATAATTGGCTTATCGATAATCGTGTTTGTATGGAGTAGTTTTTCTTACAATACTGCTGTTTGAGGCATGAAAGGGTTGCCTGACGCAGGATGTTTCCGATAAACTAATTGCTCAGTCGCACTGACGACATCACGCGTTACTTTAGTGTTTTTTGACGACGCAGCAAGCCATCTGAACCGTTACAGCGGATCCAGCAGCCAGCCACGCTCGGAAGACAATTGTCTGAAGCTCAGACAATTTTTTTGGCATTGGCTCAATAAGGATTCATAATGAGGTTTTACAGTTACGGCACGTCAACACTTTTAAAGACACCCAGCCAGCGGAGAGCTTTCACGCTGGTAGAGCTTCTGGTGGTGATCGCCATCATTGGCATTCTGATCGGTATGTTGCTTCCGGCAGTTCAGCAAGTCCGAGAAGCCGCTCGCCGAATTGCCTGTGCGAACAATTGTCGCCAAATAGGTTTAGCGTCATTGAATTACGAGTCGGCATATATGGGAGTGCCACCTTCATGGCTACGTCCGGTTCTCCCTTCCGGTTCGCCAGACCCTGATGGTTGGTCGGTTCAGGCTCAGTTATTGCCGTTCCTTGAGCAGGCTAACATTGGCAATCAATTGAATTTCCAGTTTGGATATAAGAATCCAATTAACGCTGACATTGAGCTTACTCCCGGAATCAAATTGTCTGCGGCGCGAGTTCCAAACTATCTGTGCCCTAGTGAGGTCATGGATCAGATTCGAGACAACGATAACTACCCGTTAAACTACGCGGCAAATGTAGGGACGTGGTTCGTGTATGGTGGGACTGCTAATGGGCGGACCGGAAATGGTGCGTTACAAGTCAATCGCAGAACGTCCATGAGTCAGTACTCTGACGGAACCAGCAATACAGTCATGTTCAGCGAGGTCAAAGCTTACACGCCGTACTTCCGTGAGGCTGGCGGTTCCGATTTGCCAATTCCAACCGATCCAAACGCTGTTGGAGCCATGGGCGGAGACTTTAAAACCAACTCTGGCCATACCGAGTGGGTGGACGGTCGTGCTCACCAAACTGGATTCACCGCAGTATTCACACCCAACACGAGAGTCCTATTTTCAGATAGTTCAAGTGGCGGGCAATTCGATATCGATTGGACAAGCAAGCGGGAAGGCAATTCAGCGGCCGAAGCCACCTTCGCGGCGGTCACATCTCGAAGCTACCACACCGGTGGTGTCAACGCGACCAATTGTGATGGTTCGACACGCTTTATCAACGACAACGTTAGCCTTGAAGTTTGGCGAGCTCTGGCAACTCGCAATGGTGGCGAAGTTGTTGACAGCAACGCTCTCTAATCGTTCTGCTGAAAATTGAAACCAGATCTCACGGCTCACTTGTCGCTTGGCAAGTGGGCCGTTTTTTCGTTTAGAAATCGACCTGTTGAAATTGACCGAAAGGCCAATTTGTAAAACTCGGTTCAACCCTGCGAAAATCTGCAAATCGCTATTTTTGCCGTTGGGGGAAAACTGATACAAAATAAGATAGGTGACCCTGACGCAAGAAGAATCGATGGCGACTTTATTGGAGCGGACATGAAAAACAGTAAGTTCATCTGGAGCAATGGCGAAATGATCCCTTGGGAGCATGCCACCGTTCATGTGATGGCTCATGCGCTTCACTACGGTTCGAGTGTGTTCGAGGGTATGCGTTGTTACGACACGCCTGAAGGTCCCGCCATTTTTCGCCTCGATGCTCATGTGCGGCGTCTGTACGATTCTGCAAAACTCTATCGAATCGAAGTGCCTTATTCGCAGGAGGAGCTATCTCAAGCTTGTAAGGACTCGATTTCCAAAAACGAGCTCTCCAGTGCCTACATTCGTCCGCTGATTTTTCGCGGTGCGGGTTCTTTGGGTGTGGTTGCCAATGGTGACGTGCCAGTGGACGTGATTGTCGCCGCGATCGAATGGGGAGCGTACTTGGGCGAAGAAAGCATGACCAAGGGGATCGATTGTTGCGTGTCGTCATGGACGCGTACCAACAGCGCCTCGATCCCCGTGCTGGCCAAAGCGGGCGGACACTATCTGAATGCTCAATTGATTGGCGGCGAAGCGAGACGCAATGGTTTTGATGAAGGTATCTCTGTTACCGCCGCTGGGACGATCAGCGAAGGATCAGCAGAGAACATTTTTCTCATCCGCGACGGCAAGATTTTTACTCCGCCGCTAAGTGCAGCGATACTTGGTGGCATCACACGCGATTCGGCCATCGGGTTGGCCAAAGATCTTGGCTATGAAGTGGTTGAGGAGCAACTGCCGCGCGAGTTGATGTACGTCGCCGATGAAATGTTTATGACTGGCACCGCAGCCGAGATCACTCCGGTAAGGTCGGTGGATCGAATCGAAATTGGTTCCGGTTCGCGCGGCCCCATTACCGAGGCCATCCAAGCGGCGTTCTTTGGTTTGTTCGACGGAACCACCGAAGACAAGAGGAACTGGTTGCAGACAGTTTCCTGAACGCAGGTTGAATAAGGCCTTAAGACAGCCTCATTGCCAAAGAGGTATACGTCGCGCTACTTTCGCGTAGAGGTTGCGACTTTATTGATTACCCGACGCGTGTGGTTTGAAGATTCGCTAATGCGAGCCCGATGCGCGAGTCTTGAAGTTGCGCAAATGCAAGCTCGAAGCGCAATCGAGCGGATATTTCCGAGTATTTCCGGATCTTTCGCTTGCGCGCCGGGCTTGTGTTGAAACGATTCGCGATTTTAAATTAACGAGCGTTTTATCGAATAGAGTGTGGAATTTGCTTTCAAAGGTGCAACTTCAAAAACCATGCTTCGGGTTACCGTTTACACGTTCATCTCGAAAGATTTGATAAAGCTACAACCTCGGAACCAAAAGCGACTGTGACAGCGCTAATAATGTGGCGGCTTTTCGTCTTCGGGTTTGCGAGGTGCTGCACTATCGCCCGAGTCATCGATTCTCTCGTTGATACGTTTGAGCATCGCAAAAACTTGGTCGAGCTTTTGCGTGTTGTCCAAAACCGCTTTGTCCAGCGTCTCTAGATCGTGCTGCAAGTGAGCGATAGACATTTCAAGGTTGGTGATGCGTTTTTCAGAATCGTTCATGCCGTTATTGTAAACGTTTCAGCGTGTTAATCCCACTACCGAAACTTCAATGCAAAACCTGCTTCTACAACGACCAACTGAATTAATTCCATATTGACTGCTCCGCCGATCGTCGCGCATTCGTTTTTCAGATCAACGATAACTGAATCGACACCCGGAACCGCGTTGAGATGCCGTTCAAGTTTGGCAACGCAGTTTCCGCAGGTCATGCCGCTGATACCAATGGTAATCGTATCCGCAGGGCCGGCCGAAATGTCTTTTCTTTGCCGGATCCAGCGTCCCATTTTCTCGGCGGCGAACCATGCGATTAGTCCCGTCACGACAATTGCGGCGAGCACGGACCACCATGCCTGATGATCGTGCTGGTGCAGATGAGCAGCGGTGACCGATCCAGCATTTTGTAGTAAGCCGTCGAAGATCCAAGCTGATCCAAAACTGCCAAAAACGATGACCACCAAATAGATCCATAATGCCCGGCTGCCAAGGTTGGAACGGATGGCGCCAATGGTCGCCACGTTGGTCGCTGGTCCCGCCATCAGAAACACCAACGCCACTGCTGGAGGAAGCCCCGCTGAAACCAACGCAGCGGCAATCGGCACTGACGCTGTCGCGCAAACGTACAAGGGAATCGAGAACAGCAAAACTAACAACATCGCAGGCAGCAGCCCTGCCGCATTGATTTGTTCGAGCGTAGGAGAGAGTTGGAACTGATCGATGATCGCCGACACCAGCACGCCCATCACCAGCCACACCCAGATCGACCTCAGCATTTCGACAGAGTGCGAAACTAATTCTCGCCATGACCGGTCGACTGTTTGCTGCTCGTGTGCGGCATGTGCATTGACAACGGGTAGAGCGTTTTCTGATAATTTGGTTGCGGCATCGTTGCTACCGGATCGATCTGTCATCCAACCACCGACGATACCCATGCCCATTGCTGCGACCACTTTGAAAATTGCAAACGGTAACCCAAAGAAAGAAGCGCTGACCAAGACAGAATCAACGCCCGTTTGTGGGGTGCTGATCAGAAACGCTACAGCCGAACCATCGCTGGCGCCATCCTTTTTCAGTCCAATTCCTGCTGGGATCACACCGCAGGAACACAGTGGCAATGGGACGCCGATGGCGACTGATTTGATCACGCCCCAGAACCCTCGTAGGTTCCTGTTGGCAAATCCGGCCGGCAGCAGAACATGCATCAAACCAGCCAAAAACATCCCCAACAGCAGCCACGGGGACAGCTCGCACATCGTTTTCCACAATGAAGCAACGAATTCCATACTGGAAGTGTAGCGGACGCCAAGAGAATGTAAACGAACGGAGGGAAAAGGATTCGCAGCGGCCCCAACGGAGAAATGTTTCGCGGGCGCGAACCGTTTAGACGGCGCAATCATCTTCGAAGATAGCGTCGCCTGCGTTACAATAAGGCCATCGAGACATTTAAGCATTGACCTATCCCAGACCATTTTTATATGGCTCCTCAAAACACATCGAAACCATCCTCTGAAACTTCCAGTGACTCGGCTATCGAATCACTGGTAGAAAAAATCGCAGGAGAAATGACTGTCGCCAAAGCCGATCATTGTGCCATGCCGGACTATGACATTTTGGTAGACGTCATCCAAGTGCTGAGAAAGCTGGTTAATCCGATTCGGCTTGCCGAAGAGACCAGCGAAACTGAACTATCGGACCGGCTGACAGAACAGCTAAAATTTGTGCGGTCAAATTTAAACTGCCAAATCGCAGCCGCGATTGCTCGTCATCAGGTGGCATGCTGCGAGATCAATGGTGGAACCGATGTCGATCAAGTGATCCCCGCCGATAGAATTCGTCCGCTGGCCGAAGAGTTGACCGAACATTTTATTCAGCAGTTACCCAAAATCCGCGACTTGTTGACCACTGACGTGCGTGCTGCGTTCGATGGTGATCCCGCATGTCAGAATTTGGAAGAAGTGATCCTTTGCTATCCGGGATTCATCGCGGTGACAGTTTTCCGGCTGGCCCATCAGCTTCACCAGTTGAAAGTCCCGTTCATTCCTCGCATGATGACCGAGTGGGTGCATAGTGAAACAGGAGTTGATATCCATCCGGGTGCGACCATTGGCGAGCACTTTTTTATTGATCATGGCACCGGCGTCGTGATCGGTGAGACCTGCGAGATTGGTCAACACGTCAAGATTTACCAAGGCGTAACTTTGGGGGCACTTAGTTTCGCCAAGGACGAAAAAGGCGATCTAGTGCGTGGCGTCAAACGGCATCCGACGATTGAGGACAACGTTGTGATCTATGCCAACGCAACCGTATTGGGAGGCCGGACGGTCGTTGGGCACGATTCGGTGGTCGGTTCGAGCGTCTGGTTGACCGAATCGACCGAACCGTACACGACAGTGGTCATGGAGAAACCAAGATTGCGCATCCGCAACCAAGCGGCGAAAGATGTTGAGCCTCCGATCGATTTCCAAATTTAGCCTCTGCTGGCAACCACAATTGAGTAACGAACATCCCATTTAGGACGCGGCAATGGATGATACAGAATCGAAAACTAAACCAACAACTTGGCTTCATGTGCACGTTCCTAAAGCGGGCGGGTCGACGCTGCGTCAGCTGATGAATCGCAATTTTGGCGAGGGTTACTACAACTCGAACTCACTGCTGGAGACCAAGCAGTACAGCTCCAGCGAAGTGGCGGAGATCGTTGAGGCTCACTCGTGGGTGAGATGCTTGAGCGATCATAAGTTGTCGCTAGATTTGCCATACGACTTGGAAGCCGCCAATATTCTCGCGTTGTCCTATGTCAGGGATCCCGTCGAGAGGTTTATCTCGCGATACTTCTTTCATCGGCACTTCGAAGAGGTGAACTGCATTGCTCAGCAAATGTCGTTTCGGGATTTTGCCAACGCGGAACTGGTCGAACAACAGTGTCCCAAGCAAACTAACAGCCAGATCTACTTTTTGAACCATGGTCGTTCATTCACCGAAATGGACGTGATTCATTCAGCGATTGACAGCGGGAAAGCGTTTTTGTTTCCGATTGAGCGGTTTGATGAATCGTGTATATGCATGGAACGTCTGTTTCCGACCATGTTTACCGATTTGTCTTATGTGCGAGCCAACGTCTCCAAACGAGATGCCACCGTATCAGACGAGGACCGAGAGTTTGCGCTACGTTATCTAAAGCAGGACTACCCTGTCTGGGAATTGGCTCAGAAATTTATGGACCAGACGCTCGAGCGCGTCTTTGAATCCAGCGAAGAGAAAGGTGAGGCGTTGTCCGAGTTCCAAGACCGTTGTTCTCGCCGGCATCATAACTTTCATCCACCACGACCCAAGGGAACTCCAGCCCCCGACCTGCAAGCCGCTGAAGCGAAATCTGAAACTGGCGGCAGCAAGCCACCTCAATCGACACCAACGGCGAAGAAGACTTAAATACGTAGCTAACAATGTCACGCCCGAAACTCGAACTACATCAATTCGGTATCATGCACATTATGGTGCTTACCGGCGTGGTAGCCTTACTGTGCGTGCCCATCGCCGCGTTTCTTCGCCACCTACCTGCTGAGAAGCAAATAAAAGCCCTCGTCGCTTTGTCGGTGATTTTCGTTGTTACAATCGTCGCAGCCGCGAATGTATTCCGTCGCCGCTACGCGGCCGAGCAGGCAGCCGGTGAATTGCGGATGCGATTGAATACACTTGCCACGCCCGCATATCACATCGCGAACATATTCTCAATCATTTTCCTTTCGACGACGGTCGGTGTGTATTTGGCGAATTATGTCTATTCGGACAAACCTTTGGGAGTCGTTAGCGGTTTTCAGTTCATCTATCTATTGGCCGTATGGGTTGGCGCGTCTGCAACGTATCTCCTGACGTTCTGGTGGTGGGGAATTGACCCGACTCAAGTTGAGATTTGCGAAGATGGCATAATTCGTCAGGCGGTGATCGTAACACCGTGGACCAACTTTCACGGATTTCGATGGGGCACGGTCGACCAGAACGAGCTGTTTCTTTTGGAGGATGGAGATTTCGTGCAAATCAGAGTTGCAGAA
Source organism: uncultured Pirellulaceae bacterium (assembly GCA_938036435.1). Lineage (GTDB taxonomy): Bacteria > Planctomycetota > Planctomycetia > Pirellulales > Pirellulaceae > Mariniblastus. Next base: position 79,483 of record CALHPU010000064.1, read on the forward strand.
GCCAAGAAGGAAGAGGTCGTTGCGAATTTGCCTCCCCGGTTGCGCGAAAAAGGCGGCTGGAGCTAAGTGAATCCGTCCTTGTGCTGCGCTACTTCGTTCCGAAAGTTCTCGCCACGCTAGGTCTGATTTCTTCGTCTTAGAGCGTTATTCAGCAGAGCGCAATATGACTCTTTTCATTTGTCCCGCACTCAATGCGAAATTGAAGTATAGTGTGGCCAGTAATCGTTCGTCACTTTCCAACTAAGATTCCGCCATGAAGAAGTATTTTGCGTTGCTCGCTCCTGTCCTGTTCGCTGTCCTTACGTTTACCAGCCCATTGGTCGCCCAAGACCATGCTGCCGAAAAGACAGAGTCCGTAAAACGCAGTATCGAAAAACTGGACGACGCGTTGGATGCATTGATCGACACCGATGCGGAGATAGAGCAGCTGTCTTCGGGTCACAAATGGACCGAAGGGCCTGTTTGGAATAAGCAGCAAAAGATGCTCCTGTTTTGCGACATCCCGAACAACGAGATCAATCGCTGGGATGCTGAATCTCGCAAGGTGAGCATTTTCATGAAGCCCAGCGGCTACGAAGGTCCGGCTGGCGGTAAATCAAAGGAATCGGGAACTAATGGTTTGATCTACGGCTCCGATGGACGGCTGATCGCTTGTGATCACGGCAACCGGCGTTTGTACCGACTGTATGAGGATGGATCCAAAGCGACTCTAATCGACCGGTTTGAAGGCAAACGATTCAACAGTCCTAACGATCTGGTCATGGACAAAGCGGGCAACCTCTATTTCACGGATCCACCTTACGGAATGCTTGATGAATCTGTGCGGGAAATCGAGTGGCATGGTGTGTATCGCCTGACCCCCTATGGTGTGGTGACTTTGTTGACCAAAGAGTTCTCGCGCCCCAACGGTATAGGTCTCTCGCCGGATCAAAAAACCTTGTACGTCGCTCAGTCGGACAAAAAGGCTCCGATCTACAAGTCGTTTCCGCTCAACGACGATGGGACGATAGGTGAAGGAAAATTGCTATTCGATGCGGCGCCACTTACCAAGGATCCCGGAATGCCTGATGGAATGGCGATTGATCAAAAAGGAAACTTGTGGGCAACTGGCCCCGGAGGTGTTTTGATTATCTCCCCAGAGGGAAAATTGCTAGGACGTATCTTGATGAATAAGCCGACAGCCAATTGCACCTTTGGCGACGATGGATCGACGCTGTACATCACCTCCAGCGGATTCGTCTGCCGCGTGAAGACCAAGGCAAAGGGGTTGGGGTTCGACGAGTAAGCTGGACAAATCCGATAGCGCTAAAAGACAAGCCCGATGAGCGAGTTTTGAAGTTGCACAAATACAAGCTCGATGCGCAAGCGAGCTGATATTTCCGAGGATTTCGACATCCCTCGCTACCGCATCTCTCTAGTATTGAAACGTGTCGCGATTCCAAATTTATGAGCGTTTTATAAGGTAAAACGCGCAAGCAAGGAAATTAGAAAGCAGCCGAAATATCCACTCGCTCGCGCTTCGGGCTTGTAGAATTTCAGAGAACGCCGTCAGCAACCTGCTTGTGCTGGTGCGGTACCTTATTCCTGGTCGCGGAACAATCCACCGTTGTTGAAAGCGCTGTTGGTGGGCGGGTTGATGTTCAGATGAGCAAACGCTTTGGCGGTCGCAATCCGGCCGCGCGGCGTGCGTAAAATCATCTCGCTCCGCAAGAGAAACGGCTCGATCTCGTCGGCCAATGTATCAACCGACGCGTTCATCGTTGCCGCAATCGTTTCAATTCCTGTCGGGCCGCCCATGCAAATTCGGATCAACGTGTCCAAGTATTTTCGGTCCAACCGATCAAGACCCTGATCATCAATTTCTGCCATCTTCAGCGCGTCTTGAGCGACCGACAAACTAATTTTTCCATCAGCCCGGCTTTGCGCGTAATCTCGCACCCAGCGCAGGCGATTGTTGGCGATACGAGGGGTGCTGCGAGAGCGCGAGGCAACCTCCAACGCTGCTTCTTCTGTAATGGCGACCTTAAGTTTCTCCGCGTTGCGTTTGACCAGTTCTCCCAGTTGAGCCAGCGTGTAAAAGTCCAAGTGTTCGCGGATTTGGAATCTATCGCGCAGTGGCTGCGTTAACATTCCGGCACGCGTGGTCGCGCCGATCAACGTGAACGGGCGAAGTTTGAAGTTGTGCGTGCGGGCGTTGATACCGTCGCCAAGAATCAAATCGATGCGAAAATCTTCCATCGCAGTGTACATGTATTCTTCCACCGCTTTAGGAACACGATGGATTTCGTCAATGAACAGAACCTGTTTGGGGCGCAGGTTGGTCAGACTGGGGACAAGGTCCTTGGGGGCTTTGAGGCTGGGCCCCGAGAGTAGATCGACTGGAACACCCAACTCATTGGGGATGCAGTGAGCGAAGGTCGTCTTGCCTAATCCCGGCGGTCCGTCGAACAAAATATGACCGAGCACCTCATCGCGCTGTTTGGCAGCGTCGATGGCGATTCTCAGGCGGGCAATGATCTCTTTCTGTCCGATCATTTCTGACATCTTCATCGGCCGCAAGTGCGGATCATCGTCCTCGGGAGCCGGTTTGTTAGAGAGAATCGTTTCGCGCGTCATGATTGGGTCGCAACTGTAGCCATCAAGCAGTTGATTGGAAGACAAGAGTATACCAGAGTTCAAAACGGCGGGTAACGCCGGTCAGCGTCTGGAAATTACCGTTTAAAAATAAGCCGGTTGGTAGCCGAAGCGGCAAAGCTTTGGACGACCTTCGAGTAAATTATCCAATCTCTTGCGAGATCGGCGACCTTGATTGCTTGTCTAGCCTCGCGGCATCGAGTCCCAGTCGGGTTCTCTTTTCTCGAGGAAGGCAGCAATCCCTTCCTTGGCAGCACCGGTGGTTCGCGCGGCAGCAGTATTAGCCGCACCAATGCTCAATTGGGTCAACATCGTTTCGCCGATGGTCTCGTTGATCATTTGCTTGGTCAGCTGGTGAGACTCGCGAGCTCCTTTGGAACAGTCGACGGCCAGTTCTTGGCATCGCACCCAGAGAAGATCGTCAGCAACAGTTTCGTGAAACAGATTTAAACCGCTGGCGGCGGACGCATCCACCGATTTTGCGGAGAGAAGCACGCTGGATGCGACTCCCGTTCCAATGCGAAAGGACATCAGAGGTGCCGTCATTCCGCTGCTGAGCCCCAGCCTCGATTCGGGAAATGCGATCGCGGCGTTTTCACTGGCGACTACGATGTCGGTGGCCAACATGATTGCCAACCCTGTTCCCATTACCGGTCCGTTGATGCCCGAGATCACTGGTTTGGGAAAACGGAGAATGGTCTCGATCAAAGTTTTCAGTTCTCGGCTTTCGTCGTGCCAAACCTGAAAGAAATCGGTCGTCTGTGCGGTGTCGCTTATTTCTTGAATGTCGGATCCAGCCGAAAAGATGTCTCCACCGGCGGTGAGAATTACGGCTTTGACGGTGCGTTCCTGAAGAAAATCGTCAAAGGCCTGCTGGAGTTCCAAGATCATGCCGCGGTTGAGAGCATTCTTTCGATCCGGGCGGTTAAGAATGATCGTGCCGCTGGGGACGTCTTTGCGAGTTTGGATCCATTCACTCATCGGAGATACTACCTCTGGTCCTCTGAAAGTGCTTCACTGGTTTTCACCAAGAGGGCGAAAACGCCACACCGAACACCACAAGCTATCCTTCAAACTTCTTGACGATCACCGAAGCATTGTGTCCGCCGAATCCAAAACTGTTGCTCATCGCGTAAGTCAAAGCGCGTTCTTTGGCTTGGTTGGGCGTGTAATCCAGATCGCAATCAGGATCGGGAGTATCGAGATTAATCGTTGGCGGAACGACTCCTTCTCGAAGCGCCTTGATCGCGAGAATCAGTTCAATGCCGCCGCTGGCCCCCAGCGAGTGACCTAGCTGGCTTTTGGTGCTGCTGATGCTAACGTTGTGCGCGTGATCCTTGAAGACGGTTTTGATCGCGCGTGTTTCCGCTTTGTCTCCCAGGGGAGTACTTGTTCCGTGGGCGTTGATGTAATCAATGTCTTCGGGATTGAGTCCTGCATCGTCCAGGGCCGCTTGCATTGCCTGAGCTGCACCGACGCCCTGTTCGTTAGGCGAGGTGATATGGCCGGCATCGCAGGTTGTACCGAATCCGGCGACCTCGGCAAGAATTTCGGCTCCCCGCGCTTTGGCCCGATCCAGTTCTTCAAAAATCAGAATTCCAGCACCTTCGGAAAAGACAAAACCATCGCGGTCTAAATCGAATGGGCGACTGGCTTTGGTGGGTTCGTCGACTCGATTGGACAGCGCTCTCATGTTGGCAAAAGCGCTAACGCCCATGCGAGTCATCGCTGCTTCGGTGCCGCCGGTGACCATGACGTCACTGGTTCCGTTTTGAATATGAACCAAGGAATTGCCCATGGCATTAGCGGCGCTGGCACACGCCGTGGCGACGCTGTAATTCGGTCCGAGCAGGCCGTATCGGATCGCAATATTTCCACCGCCGGCGTTGAGCATCAATTTGGGGATGGTCAATGGGGAAACGCGCCCGGGCCCCTTGAGAACCAAACGCTCCATTTGTTCAGAGATGGTGGCCATGCCGCCGATACCCGATCCCAGAACCGAACCGAATCGCGTTAAATCGGATTCAGATCCGACGTCCAACCCGGACGACTTCATGGCATCTTCAGCACCGACAATAGCGAACTGAGAGAATCGGTCGAGTTTCTTTTCTTCTTTGGAACCGACTAAATCACGGCAACTCCAGTCGTGCAGGTCGCCACCGATAGTCACTTTGATATCGGAAACATCGCACAACTTGATCTCGTGGATGCCGCTCTCTCCATTGACGATTCGGTTCCAGCAATCATCAACTTCGCAGCTTAGCGAAGTCAAGATTCCCCAACCAGTAACGACAACCCTACGCTTCATTATTGCACTCGCTGTTGAAACAAAATTGACCCCCGCTACAAAGACGCAACGGCGGTCAAATAAGAACTTTTGGGCGGTTTTACCGACGTATTCTACGCAGATGCGGATGAGCTATTGATGTGCTCGATAGCTTCACCTACGGTTTGGATTTTCTCAGCAGCATCATCAGCAATGTTGATGTCGAATTCCTCTTCCAACTCCATCACCAATTCGACAGTGTCGAGCGAATCGGCTCCAAGGTCATTTACGAAGTTTGACTCGGGTTTAATTTTGTCTTTATCTACGCCAAGTTGCTCAGCTACGATATCAACAACTCTTTCTTCGACCGACGCCATGAATCGGCCTCCTTCTCAAAAAATGCTTGGGTGTTTACTTGTTCAAATTATGCTAGTCCATCCACAAGGTTCATTGCGTCGAACTGACGCCTACCGCCGCGATGGCTATTTCGATAAGAATAGAGGATTCAAGTAAATAGGGTCAATAGTCAAACGTCTCTGTGAGCTTTTTTCGGGCAGATATTCTTCCCTTTTTCATTATCGTGCCGGTCGGCGAAACCTGAACGGGGCAAAATTCCAAAGGAAATACCCAAATCTTCTCGCGGGCAGGTGTCGGTGGGCCGAAAGTCAACTTTAATCCCTGAAAGATAAATTCTCCGTGAGTTGTAGAAGTGGAAGAGCCTAATCGATCGTCCAAGCTGAGATGGTCAATTGCGAGTAGTGGATTTCGCCATAAATCCTTGGCTGATCAGCAATTCTGAAGAATTTTGCCACATGATAACTCATCTCTGAAAGGCCACCGGCGGCATCGGCCAAAATCGGGCAGCGTTTGTCAAAATGCTCCTCAGGTCAATGATACCGCACGGAGGTTCAAAATGAGTACGCTGTTGTGATCATCTAGACCTCACATAGAAGGTGGAATTCCTTATGGTAACCGGTCTCCCGAAAAGCAAGTCATTCGATTATCGCATCATCGGAGTTGGCCTAAGTTCTCTGCAAGTCATTTATTTCGATGAGTTTATACGCGCGTTTGAAACGAAGGCGTTCAACGCGCACGTAAACTTCACTTTTAAGGTGATCTTGAATTTTTGTGTCCAGTGGCCGTTGGCACAGAAAGTGCGATGCGAATAAAGAAGTTTGATTTTGCCCTGAGTGGGTTTGGAAATTGCCTGCAAAACGAAACTGTATCGGGTGAAATTCCACCTAAAATAGAAGTCTTTTGTTCGCTAGCCCTTCTCTCTTTTCTGTCGAGGATTCCCGTGAGTCGCAAATCATTATCGAGCCATGGCTAGCGACAACTCGAAGATCGCCGCTTGCTGACCAGCATCGATCTCAATCTAGACAACGGCGAATTAACCGTTACGGGCACTTCAGGTGACGACATTATCCAATTGAGAGGAAGCACAGATTTTCAGAGCTTCACCGTTACCATCAATCAAGAGCTTACGAATACCTATGACTACGCCGACATCTCAAAGCTGACTGTTTTTGCATTGGACGACGACGACAATGTCACTAACACGTTGTTGATCGACACGATAGTCTTCGGAGGTGCCGGAGAAGAGATCATCGAAGGTGGATACAGAGACGATGTGCTGTTCGGCGGTGGGGGCGCTGACATAATATTTGGGCGAAACGGTGATGATGAGTTGCGGGGCTACCTTGGCGACGATTCTCTCAACGGTGGCAACGGTATGGATTCTTTGTTTGGCGATAGCGGGGATGATGTTCTTCATGGAGGCGCAGGCAACGACCGGTTGTTTGGTGGCGGTGATCAGTTGTTCGGTGGTGCCGGTGACGATAGGTTTTTTGGAGGAGACGGCGTTGACCGAATTGAGGGAGGGGGAGATTCAGATGTGATCCACCTGGATGGTCTACAGCAAGATTTTTCTTTTTCGATGCAGGGTGCAGACACTGTTCGAATCTTGGACCTTCGAGATGAAGAAGAAATCTTCCAATTTGAACGGGAGGGAACCAACTTCCTCGTTGACGTAGAGGAGGTTATCTTTAGCGACGAAGAGGGCCTAGGTAGACAACCTTTAGAGGACGTTCTGAGCTAGAGTGCAGAACTGCCGCAAGATCGTCACCATAAATTAGCCAGCCGGTCGACCTTCCCTCTTTTTTGAAGATTGTCTTTGCGAAAGCAGAATACACGTGGCGCTAAGCGGTCATGCCGCCATCAACAGTTAGGACTTGGCCGGTGACGTAGCTGGCTGCAGGACTGGCAAGGAAAAGGACACAAGCGGACACATCGTCAGGATGCCCAATGCGATTGGCGGGGATTTGTTTTTTGACTTCGCCCAGAATCGTATCGCCCAACTTTGCCGTCATTTCGCTTTCGATAAAGCCCGGAGCGATTGCATTGACCGTAACCAAACGCTTGGCCAACTCACGAGCCAGAGAACGCGTCATTCCGATCACGCCGGCTTTAGATGCCGAGTAATTGGTCTGGCCAGCGTTGCCCTTGATGCCGCTGACACTTGAGATATTGATGATGCGGCTTTGGCGCTTTCGCTGTCGCATCATCAATTTGGCGGCCGCTCGGGCAAACAGAAAAGTACCGCGTAAATTGATGTTGATCACATCGTCCCACTGCTCATCTGTCATCACTGGCATCAGCGTATCGCGTGTGATTCCCGCGTTGTTGACGACGATGTCAACACTGCCCCAATCGTTGTTTACTTTTTCGACAATTGCATCGACGGTTTCTGTCCTACTCACGTCGCCGGCCATCACTTCACCATCGCCACCGGCCGCCCTAATAAGTTCCAGCGTTTCGGCAAGTTTGGTTTCGTTTCGCGCCACGCACGCGACTTTCGCACCGCTGGCAGCCAATGCGACTGCAATATGTCGCCCGAGACCTTGAGAGGCGCCTGTGACGATAGCGTTTTGACCGGATAGATCGACTTTTAGTGATTCTAGGCTCATGCTTATTTCTTTTCGGTGTTCGGTGTTCGGTGTTCGGTGTTCGGTAGTTGCGCGCCGATTAACCCAGCACGGGCTCGCACGGGATTTTACGTTTGATTCGTTTAAGTAATGACGTCAACACGCGGCCGACACCAATTTCGTAAAACTGATCAAATCCTTCCTCCAACATCAGATCCATCGTGGCGTTCCACTGGACGCTCTGGCAGACTTGACGCGGGAGCAAGTCCTTGAATTCTTCCGGGCTTTGATGCGGTTTGGCATCTACGTTGGAGTAGACCGGAATTTTGGTGGCTTGAAAATTGACTCCCGAGAGTGCCGTTTCCAGTTTGCTTACTGCCGATTCCATTAGCGGCGTATGAAATGCTCCTGCGACCGATAGAGCAACGGTCTTCATAGATCCGGCGGCCATCGCGATCGCGTCGACACGATCACAAGACGCCTGATTGCCAGACACGACAATGTTGCCGGGGCAAAGAAAATTGGCCAATTGTAGCACCTCGCCATCGACCCGCGCCTCATCGCAAACTTGGGTGACTTTATCGGCATCGAGACCCAGCACGCTGACCATGCCACTGGCAGTGGCATCGGCCGCATCTTGCATCGCCTCACCACGCTGCTGAACCAGTCGTAGGCCTTCTTCGAAATCACAAGCACCAGCAAACGCGATCGCCGTGTATTCGCCAAGGCTCAGTCCTGCTGTTGCCTCGCACTTGTCGATCAGATCCGGTCGCTCAGCCTTTATTTTTTCAACCGCTGCCATGCTGGAGACATAAAGCGCCGGCTGTCCAACGACCGTCGAGTTCAATTTGTCTGCGGGACCATTGAAACAGATGTCGGCCAGATCGTAACCAAGAATATCGGCGGCTCTGTCGAAGAGCGCTTTGGCGGCGGGGAGTTCCTGACAAATCTCTCTGGCCATACCCACTTTTTGGGCTCCCTGACCGGGAAAGAGGAAGGCAATTTTGCTCACAGAATATTCCTAAACTGGCGTCTGCAACGAAGTTGGGGCAACAATGAAACGGCGCACGCAGGCGAGACCACCGGTCGCCATTTAACGATCCAGACATCTTATGACAGTCCTCACGGGTGTCAATGTCGCCAAAGCCACAGCACACTGTAAGCACTCAGAAAATCAGTCCGCAGACCAACTATTTTCTTGCTCTCAATTGCTCAATTTCCGCTGACGTTTTCTGTTGGCAATAACTCAACCAAGTCATGATTGACACAACTCCGCCAATCAAAGTGCTTACCTGAAAATGAGTTGCATCGGTTAGAAGCCAGCAGACTGCAAACAGAGTGGTCAAGACAATGAGTACCAATGCGATGCTGCGGGTTGTGAGCGTTTCGACCTCTTGGTCGGGGGGCGTTTTCATCATGGTGAAAGGTTCCAAAAATCTAAGGGTGTTTTAAACTTGACGTGTTCCGGGCAGTTTAACCCAATTTCCTGCGGATTCCATTGGCCTTTTGGGATTCAACGGTACGAAATTCTATCAACAAATACGTAAGACACGACACAATACTCACCGCGGACACGAATAGCCCGACGCGAAATCCCAAGGGGCGATAGACCAGTTCAAGGCTGGAATAAGTCGAACGCACCGCAATGCAACTGTGGATGTCATCCAGTCTCGTGATCGGCAGTGGTGTTCTTGAATGGCCCTGATCATCAAGTAGATAGGCCGACCAACCGGGGACGCTCAACATTCCAACGACTAAACGAAGCTCGGAATCTGTTTGCTCTTTGGCAGATTTCTCAGGCAGGTTGATCGTTAATTTCCCGTCACTCCAAAAGCAATCGCAAGAAACGCTTTTCGCGTCGTGGGGAGTTTCTGAGGTGTATTCTATCCAAGCGTTGCCTCGTGGCTGATGATTCCATCGGAGAGCAGGCTTTACTTCGGTTGCGGTGACGAAGCCGTCGGCAGTGCGGGCGACTTCCAACAAGCTGGCTCGATTGCTGGATTGTGCCTTGCCGTCCAGTGCCGCCGGAGTGATTGAGCAAAAACTTCCGTGCACCTGAATGTTGGGGATGTCGAAGTGGGTTTTAGGAAATAAAGATTCGCGACGCCACATCGCGATTTCGGCGATGCGATTGGGCGAAGACGTTTCCAGCCACTGCGGATCAAAATCAATACTTGGGTCAGTGCGGTCAATGCGCAGCAACATTGCTGGATCCAAGTTAGCCTGCGATCGGGCGTCTCTGATTTGCGTTGCGATCGAACTTGGGCCATTGATGATCGACGTTGGGACGGGGTGTAACATCCAGCGATTACTGACGGAGAGGTCAAAAGCAACCAGCACAACGAGAATGGGCGGGATGATATAAATGCAACCTCGCAAATGACTCAGTTTTTTACCACCGGTTGTTCGCGGCAACAGAAAACAAAAAGTGCAGACGATCCCGGCAAACAACGCGGTCTTCAACAGGGACAACACAATCTCCCGTTGGCAAGGCATTGCTTGAAACGCTCCGTAAATACCGGTGCAGTGGCAGCGTTGGAGTTGCTCAAGCATCGTCGGCGTCAGCATCACCAATGCGGCAATGAGGCTAATGGTGGCCAAGCCTAACCAAGATCGCGTGTTCTTCATGATGTTGGAGGGGCGCGTTTGAATGCCGGCCAGTACGCATAGGGCAAGCACTGCGACGACGACAAGTTTTGCCGGGTACCGAAATAGAACGTAGTTGGGCAACAGTGTTACCATCAACCAGTAGACGCCAAAGCTTCCTTCGAACCAGTCACCGTCTACCGGTAAACCCATTTCTCTCGCCAGCCACACTGGTCCATACCATCCGAACGAAGAGAGCATGAAACAGATTGCAATCCACGTTAGCCAGACTTGCCCTGCCCTGCCCTTACGTCGGTTGCCAGATTTGCGTTTCCAAAATCGCATTCCTGAAACTGCCAACACAAAAGGTATCGTTCCAAAATAAACCGACGGCATCCAAAGACGCTCGGAACCGGGAAACGCCGCCGTCCACCGCGTGTTGACCGGCGCGTCGGTTCCGAAAATCCCTGACCAGAGAAATTCTATAACTGTCCATGGTTCTTGGCTGAACTGATAGATATCGGTCAGTGGAGGCCCGTGAGGCGCAGCGGCCAAAGCGCGAAAACTTCCTGCCGGGTCTTCGGAGCCAAGTATTTGCCAGAGAGTTAGTGGTTGGGGCGATGACATCCGATCAGAATGTTGAGCCCACTGAAAGGTTGGAATCAATTGAGCTGCCGCCAGCCCCGATGTGGCGACCACCATGACCATTAATGAGATGCAGTTTTTTGGCAAAGGGTGCCCAACCCTCTTGAGCGCAAAGCAAACAATTGAGACTAGCGTGATCAGCCCGACGTGGTAGACCATTTGCGGGTCGCCGCCAAGAATCATCATCGCGCAGGATATCCCGGCAGCAATCGCCCAAGCGGTTGTTTTACGCTGGTTGCGGTCAAGCATTTTCCAAACGCACGTCATTGCGATCGGCAGCCATGCTCCACTGACCAAATAGATCACGTTGCAAACCTGAAAAAGTACACTGCCGCCGAAAGCGAAACTGATGGCCGCCACGCAAGCGCCCCATGGTCGGGCGTTCAAGGTTCGCGCTAGGTAGAACGCTCCTATTGCCGCCAGTAGCACATGCATCGCCAAATAGATTCCGTAGCGCGAGGGGAAGCTG